>NZ_JBFODG010000021.1:0-173717 GCF_040908215.1 Aeromonas sp. R5-4
CTGCCTCCGCCGCTGTTGCTGCCTCCGCTGTTGTCGCTGCCTCCGCCGCTGTTGCTGCCTCCGCTGTTGTCGCTGCCTCCGCCGCTGTTGCTGCCACCGCCGCTGTTGCTGCCACCGCCGCTGTCGCTGCCACCGCCGCTGTCGCTGCCACCGCCGCTGTCGCTGCCACCGCCGCTGTCGCTGCCACCGCCGCTGTCGCTGCCTCCACCGCTGTCGCCACCACCACTGCTGCCCCCACTGCCACCATCGCCATCTTTGTTGTGAACGATCAGCTCATTGGCGATATAGCTGTGGCTGCCATCGAGCAGCAGATTGAAGAGTGCGGTAGTGGGAGACGCCTCGATCCAGCAAAGTGACTCAACCAGCAGTAATTCCGGCTGGGATTGCAGGGCCAGATTGCCCGTCACCATAACAGGTGCGGGGCGACACATTATCTGCATGCCGGTAAATAGCGGCAGCACCGCCAGTTGCGGGTTTTCGGTTCGTGTCATGGCCGGTGAGATGGCTGCCCAGCCCCGAGTGGTCAGCAGAGGGTGCTCTGCGGTAAAGAACGGGGGCAGATCATTGATCCCATAGAGTCTGCGCTTGCCTAGTATGACCCGTTCGACCGCCAGGATCCGGTTACTGCCGCCGTGCTGATCCAGCACCTGTTCACCGACCCGGAGCGTCTCTATGGGGCGGGTGGAACCATCGGCCATCGTGATGCGAGTGCCGGCGATAAAGCAGGACTTGGCATAGGCCTGATTCATTTGCCACTCATTGTGGGCGAAATCATAACTGAACGGGTTTGCAAACAGGGCGAGTGCGATGGCCGAGCCAATAAGCAATCTGCGCTGGCTGGCCTTGAATGGGGGTTGTGACATGGGGACTCCTTGTCCATCTTGATTCACAGGATCCATTATAGAGCGCCCCCAGGCGGCGGCATTTTTGACCATGAACACAATAAACATGATGGAAAAACGATTGGCGTTCGTCACAATAATGCGTAAAATCGCATACTCGATGCTTGTAGCAACGAATCCCGCCTAAAAAGCCAGTTTCATGCCCTTCCCAAGCAGTAAAAGGTAACAAGTGACGTATTTGTGTTCATTTTGTGCCTTGAAAAAGTCTTGTGATAACTGAAAAGTGATAAATATCCCCATCAGTTATCAAAAAATTAAGGACATCCATGTTTTCCTTAGTCAAGCAAAGTGTCGCCGGGCTGCAAATCCTGTTTGTCGCCTTCGGTGCCATGGTTCTGGTGCCCCTGCTCACCGGACTGAACCCCTCCATGGCCCTGCTTGGCGCCGGTGTGGGCACCCTGTTGTTCCAGCTCTGCACCCGCCGCCAGGTCCCGATTTTCCTCGGTTCCAGCTTTGCCTTCATCGCCCCCATCATCTACGCCACCCAGACCTGGGGATTGCCATCCACCATGTTTGGCCTGTTTGCCGCCGGTTTCATGTATTTCATTCTGGCTGCGCTGATCCGGGCAAAAGGGATGGGCTTTGTGCACAAATTGCTGCCTCCGGTGGTGATTGGCCCGGTGATCATGGTGATCGGTCTTTCTGTGGCGCAGGTTGCCTGCAACATGGCGATGGGCCGTGCCGGTAGTGAGCAGGTAGTACCTGCGGGGACTGCACTGACGCTGGCCGGTATCTCGCTGGCGGTCACCCTGATTGCAGCTGTGTTCTGCAAGGGGTGGATCAAGCTGATCCCCATCCTGTGCGGCGTGATTGCCGGTTATGTCTCGGCGGTCTTCATGGGCCAGGTGAGTTTCGATGGCATGGTGAACGCCCCCTGGTTGGCGCTGCCCCACTTCGAAACCCCGGAGATCAACTGGGCTGCTGCGTTGTTCATGTTGCCGGTAGCCATCGCCCCCTGTATCGAGCATATCGGTGGCGTGTTGGCGATTGGTGGCGTGACTGGCAAGGATTACACCAAGGATCCGGGTTTGCACCGTACGCTGGCCGGTGACGGCATCGGCGTCTGCTTCGCCGGTTTCATCGGTGGCCCACCCGTGACCACCTACGCCGAAGTGACCGGTGCCGTGATGATCACTCGCAACTTCAATCCGGTCACCATGACCTGGGCTGCGGTGTTTGCCATCATTCTGGCCTTCTTCGGCAAGTTCAATGCGTTGCTCACCTCCATCCCGATGCCGGTGATGGGCGGTATCATGCTGCTGTTGTTCGGATCCATCGCTGCCATCGGTCTCAAGACGCTGGTGGAATCCAAGGTGGATCTGGGACTGTCACGCAATATCGCCATCGTCGCCGTGACTCTGACTGTCGGTGTCGGTGCGCTGGAGATGAAGATTGGCGACTTCGCGCTGGCCGGCGTTGGCCTGGCCTCTGTTGCCGCCATCCTGCTCAACCTGATCCTGCCTGCGCACTCCGAAGAGGGTGTGATGGACGCGGCCAAGGACTGAGTTCCACCAGACGTTTATCGTTGATTTGGAGAAGGCCACCTTGCGGTGGCCTTCTGTTTTTCGGGTATCTAGCGCCACTTTTCGGCTCGGCGGAGCTCATCTGGAATCTAATCTGGAAGCAGATGTGGGGGTTAGCATTCTCATTTGACGTATCTCTTTTCGTGACCTTAGCTAAAGGACAGGTTTGGCTCTGAGGTCTCCTCGAGCAGTATGGGAAAATGGATGTTGGCGTTTTATATCATTTCTCTCCCAGACCCCTGTCATAAAACGATGCGCTTCTTCTTTGCCACGGCGCTGTTGTATGGCAGAGGCTTATTCGCCCTACTCCGCACTCCCCTCATGCTGCCCTGGCATGTTTCCACCTCGATTTGTTGTGAGCCTCCCTCGCCGGTTGCGTTTCGTTGCGCACAGGCAAAATCCGGATCTGTTTGCTGCTGCACATGGGTGGGCGGCGAGCCGTGAAAGCCGGCATGACCCCAGCGGGTCAAACGTGCACCGCCATCGGTAACGGCGGATGTTCAGGGATGAATGGCAAGCAAAGCGAGGTTGCAATGAACTATCAACTGCTGTGGAAAAGTGCAATTTTTTCAGTCTCTTCCATGATGGCGATAAGCGCTGTTCAGGCTGCGCCACTGAACGTGATGACCGAGGATTACCCGCCATTCAACATGCAGGGGGAGGGGGGCAAGATTGTCGGGCTGTCGACCGAGGTGGTCGAAGAGCTGTTCAAGCGTGCCGGGGTCGAATACAAGCTGACCCTGATGCCCTGGAAACGGGCGTATGAAGATACCCTCGGTACTCCCAATACCGCCCTCTACTCCACGACCCGCACTCCGGAGCGGGAAGCACTGTTCAAGTGGGTAGGGCCGCTGGTCAATAACAACTGGGTGTTTTTCTCCAGCTCGACCGCCAATATCACGGTCAAGTCGTTGGAAGATGCCAAGCAGTATTCGGTGGGTGGCTATAACGGCGATGCGGCTGCCGAGTATCTCAAAGCCCAGGGATTTGCCAAGTTGCAGCTGGCGGCCAACGATACCGCCAACGTGAAAAAACTGGAGGCGGGCCGCATCGATCTTTGGGCAACCGGCCAGTATCTGGCGCCCTATCTGGCCAGCAAGGAGAAGGTAGCCTCACCCAAGCCGGCCTTCGTGTTCAAGGAAACCCAGATGAGCTTGGCGTTTAACAAGGATACGCCCGATGAGCTCATCACCAAGCTCAACGAGATCCTCGCTGCCATGAAGGCGGATGGCACCATCGACAAGATCAATGCCAAGTACCAGTAACAGTACCCATAGCAAGTGCCGCTCAATGGCACTGCGCCGGCTGCCGTAAAACCGGGAGGAAACCATGGATTGGAAAAGTCTGACGTTCAGGATTGCCGTGTTGACCTCCCTGTCGGTGAGTCTGCTACTGGTGTTGTTTGGCGCTTACAACTACAACGCGGTCAGGGCGGAAAGCTACAGCAAACAGAGTGCGCTGGTCGAACAGGCCATCGGCCGGCTGCAGCTCTCCCTGCCCGGCCCGCTGTGGAATTATGAATCGGCCTTCATCGAGGCATCGCTCAAGTCCGAGCTGGCGGCCGATATCCTGAGTGCTTTGCTGGTGGTCAACAAGGACAAGCTGGTAGCCGGGTTTGCCCGTGACTCGGCGGGGGACATTGCCCCCGTGACAGCCATGCCTGCCGATGTGTCTGCCTACGGAGGGTATGATCTGGTCTATGACGACAGCGGTCAGAAAAACACAGTGGCCCGATTGCTGGTGCAAACCAGTGATGCCGCCATTCAGGCCCAACTGCGGCAGCAGTTGATCACCACCGTCTGGCAGATCCTTGTGCTCGATCTCTGCATCATCGCGCTGCTGATGGTGCTGATTCATCGCAATGTGCTCAGGCCGCTTCACCAGATGAATCAGGCGGTGTTCGATCTGGCCAAAGGAGAGGGGGATCTGACCCGGCGTCTGAAGATCAGCCGTCAGGATGAGATGGGCGCGCTGGCCACCAACATCAACCACTTTATTGCCAAGTTGCAGGAGATGGTGGCGGAGATCAACGAGCTCTCTGCCGGTGTGTTGCAAACCGCTGAACTCTGTGACTCCCTCTCGGCAGATACCCGGGTAGGCAGTGACGCCCAGCAATCCGAGCTGGATCAGGTCGCTACCGCCATTACCGAAATGAGTCAGGCAGTGCAGGAAGTGGCTGGTAACGCGGTGAAAACCTCTGGCGCTACCGATGAGGCCAACCTCTATGTGGAGCAGGGTTACAATCTGGCGGGCCATGCCAATGAGGCCATCCATCAACTGGTGGGGGAGGTGGAGCGAGTCGCCACCCTGATGCGCACCCTTTCGACCGAGAGCAGCAGCATTGGCACCATCATCGAAGTGATCAACGGCATTGCCGAGCAGACCAATTTGCTTGCCCTCAACGCGGCCATCGAGGCGGCGCGGGCGGGTGATCAGGGGCGCGGTTTTGCGGTGGTGGCGGATGAGGTGCGCACCTTGTCGGGCCGTACTCGCCAGTCGACGGAGGAGATAAGCGCCAGTATCAAGCGGTTGCAGCAAGCGACCCAGAATGTCGGGGCCGGAATGCAACAGAGTCAGGAGAAGGCATCCCGCGCCGGCATCGAGGCGGCAGATGTGCAGATATCGGTGGAGAAGATTAAAAATCAGGTCAGCCTGATCCGCGAGATGAACATGTATATCGCCCAGGCATCGGAAGAACAACACTCGGTGGCGGAGGCGGTCAGCCACAGCGTCAACCGGATTGCGACGCTCAACAGCGAGAGTGCGGCCAGAGTGGCACAGGTTGCCGAAGCCAGCAGCGATCTGCGGCAGCTGTCGGCCCAACTCGACACCCTCCTCAAGCAGTTTCGGGTCTAGTCAGTTCACTTCGCCCCGTTGGATCATCCTGCGGGGCAGGCCAGTTCCCATTATTTTGAGGCGCGGCGAGATGTTGTGAGGGGCAAGGGGCCTTGTCCTGTAGCGCTTTTCGTCATGCCCATGTCACTGTTCAGCTGAGATTGGCGTGATTGCGATAGGCGAAACTCGCAGCATCATGCTCTGCCCGATACGCAGTCCGACAGCGCTGGACGCATATTTTCATTTTCCCCGCTCATGCCTGCCGGCATCTATTGTGCCGCAGATCCCGACCCTTTAGAATTTCGTTTAATTACAGCGAGTCCTGAGCCGCCATCTGGCTTTATCAGGTGTGGAATCCCATCTTCTTCATGATGAATGCAAATAACAGGTGGTTGGTATGACGGGGGTTGCGCCAGGCAATAACATATCAGCCTATCACTTCGGTGATTATGTCTTTGATGTCAAAAGGCGAGAGTTGCTCTTCTGTGCCGACAAGGACAACTTGCAAAGCGCCCGGGTGGTGCGCTTGTCATCGGCAGAGAGCCTCATTTTCAGCTATCTGCTCGATCACCATGACGAGGTGTGCGACAAGGATTTGTTGCTCGAAATCGGCTGGTTGGGTCGCCCCATCAGCCCCAACTCCCTGAACGTGGCCATCGCCAATATTCGTCGCCACTTCGCCTCAGCCCCCCATACGCTGGATATCAGAAGTACCCCGAAAAAAGGGTACTCCCTGCATCTGAACTGCAAGATGAAGAGCTATTACGGCAAGGCACTGCCAACAGAGAGTGAGCCCTTGCCCGAGCCGCTGAGCGAGACCACGCCTGCAGCGGCTGCGCAGCCACCGTCGACATCACCAAGCTCCGACCACGAGGTCATCACAGAGCCTGCTGCTCCCCGTTCTTTTGGTGAGCGCGCCAAACTTGCCTTTCTCAGCGGTATCGGGCGGCCAATGCTGGCAAGGGGCCTGATATACGTCAATCTGCTACTGGCTGTGCTGGTGGCGTTTGTCGCCAGCTATCTCCATTTCGAGTGGCTCCATGTGCACTGCACCGACTCGCCGACCGGCGTTGTTTGCCAGATGGAGGCACGGAGCGATGTGCCACCAGTCAAACCGGCATCGCTGGTGCTGGTCTCCGGCCACCATGTTCGCGTGCTTTCCTATAAAGAGCTCGAAAAAACGCTGTAAGGGATCTCTGATGAAACGAACGCTGAAAAATACCTTGCTGCTGTTGCCACTGCTTGTCGTGCTGCTGTTTGTGGTCGGGATGTTTATCAACAGTCTGGGCTGCCATTACGACCTGAAAATGTCGGCCAATGGAGTCAACTATCACGGGGTGTGCCGCTGGGGCAAAATCACCGTGATCGAAGAGGAGGAGGCGACCAGAGAGAAGTGGCGGGTGACCGGTTTTCAACTTACCTTCTTCAACCAGCTTGTCTACCTCATCGACAGTCGTACCCAACTGCACGAATCGGGTAACGATGACTCCTATCTCAATGAGTACAACCTGATCCAGTCGCAATATGCGCTGGTCAACTATGCCTGGGTGCCGCTGACCGAAAACAAGGTGGCAATTTTCCAGCGCGATCCGGTGCACGAGGTCGTGATTGCCCAGCGAGATGGCTGGTTCGATCTCTACCGCTGGTTCTTCCCCCCGGCACCGCTGGTGCCTGTTCAACCACAAAGCGCAGGTGCCGGGCGTCCCGCTAGTTTCTAAGCAATTTGCACCAGGGGCCGGTGACCTCGCAGTGGCCTGTCTCATCACTGTTTTGCCAGCCCAGCCTATGGTAGAAGGCTACTGCCGCCGTGTTGCGGGTCGCAACCTTGAGCGAGCCGTGCGGCGAATCAGCTAGGCCCCGCTCCAGCAGGGCGCGCCCTATCCCCTGACCGTGCCAGTCGCTTGACACATAGAGGTGATGGACGAAGTGATCGGGCTGCCAGATGGCGATAAAGCCGCAGATATTGCCCCCCTGTTCGGCTACCCACACCTGTTCACCTTTGGTCTGTTCCTCGAAATCCTCGAGTTGGAAACGGGCGGGATCGACCCAGTGAAAGGTGTGGCGGCGGCTCTTTAAAAACAGCCGGGCCAGTTGGGGAATGTCGTGTTCTTCCATGAGCCGGATCATGATGCCCTCCCGGATCAAGCCAATGCTCATTGAGGCAGCTGCACAGCGGCAGGTTAATCGATGCAAATGACAAGGGTGTGATTAAGCACTGTCCATTGTATTTGCCATGGGGCTATACTGCCGGAGTCCCTTGTATGGATGGCTTGAGGATCGCTGATTTATGGACAATAAACTGATTGAAGGCAACATTTTTGTTCCGGCGCACATAGACGATGTCTGGCACGCCTGGACTACCGAAAGCGGTCTGCGCAGTTTTCTGGCTCCCGAATGTTTGATGGTGGCCGAACCGAATGGTCCTTTCGAGATCTACTTCAGGCCTGATGCCCCGCTGGGTGAACGTGGCAGTGAAGGGTGCCGGGTCATGGCCGTCATGCCCTATGACTTGCTCAGTTTCAGCTGGAATTTCCCGCCCAGCCTGCCCCATATCCGCCAGCAAAAGACCCAGGTTTGCCTGCGCTTTGTGCCGGAAGGGCAGGGGACTCGCCTCTACTTCCTGCAGAGTGGTTGGGCCAATGATCCGGATTGGGATCAGGGTTATGCCTATTTTCGGGAAGAGTGGCTGGAGACCAGCCTGCCACGGTTGCAGTACCGTTTTACCCATGGCCCCATCGACTGGAACAATCCGCCAGACAAGGCGCAGCTGAAGGCGTTGGCCCAGTAATCCCGGATATCAGACGTAAAAAAAACCGGCCAAAAGGCCGGTTGAAACAGTTCAGGCTTGTCAGGTGACAAACGTATCCAGCGGATGAGAGTCGCTTTCCACTCCTTGTGAAGCACAACCCTCTTGGTTACGTGCGGCTACTTTATGCCATTCACACTGAATCGAGGCTGAACCATGGATGATCCCGCCTCGTTCCCCTCTTAAATCAGATAGTGATCCCCATCGACTGGCGCAAGTAAGCGCCCGCACCGAGCAGCCCCGGCCCTTCATGGGTGATCAGGAACACCGGGATCTCCTTGAGGTAGGACTTGAAGCGCCCCTTGTCTTCAAAGGCGACCCGGAAACCGGAGCCGGTAAAGAACTCCTGGAAGCGCGGCACTATGCCACCTGCGATATAGACGCCGCCAAAGGTGCCCATATTGAGGGCCAGATTGCCGGCAAAGCGGCCCATCAGCACGCAGAACAGGCTCAGGGTGCGACGGCAATCGAGGCACTCCCCGGCCAGTGCGCGCTCGGTAATGTCTTTGGGGGCAAACGGCTCTGGCTCACGGCCATCGGATTTCACCAGCCCGCGATAGAGATTGACCAGACCCGGGCCGGAGAGGAAACGCTCTGCCGAGACATGGCCCAATTCGCCTCGCATTACTTGCAGCACCGCATCTTCCTCTTCGGTGTTGGCAGCAAAATCCACATGACCACCTTCACCCGGCAGGCTCAGCCACTGCTCACCCGCCTTGACCAGATGGGCGACCCCAAGGCCGGTACCCGCACCATAGATGGCTATGGGCTTGCCCGCTACCGGCGCGGCGCCGCCCAGCTGGATGCGATCCGATTCAGCCAACACCGGCACCGCCATCGAGACCGCAGTAAAGTCGTTGATCACTTGCAGGCGCGCCAGCCCGAGATTGCTCTGCATTTCGCTGATGGAGAACTCCCAGCTGTGGTTGGTCATGGCAACCCAGTCACCGTTGATGGGGCAGGCGATGGCAATGCAGGCTTCAGCTACCTGAACCTTGTGTTCTTCCAGATAGAGGCGTACCACGGCTTCAAGGCTGGGATGGGCCAGACCTGAGTAGGTCTTTGCCTGAGAGATAGTACCGGTGGCCAGCTCACACAGGGCCAGACGCGCATTGGTGCCGCCGACATCGCCGACCAGCGCATGGGTATGCTGCATAACAACTCCTTCGTTACAGGATGGGGACGACTCTGATGTCCCGAGATTATTGTTGGATTATGACGGCCCATTCTATCCGAGCTCAGGCTTGCTCACCCGCCGGATCGATACAAACGTGCGCCTGCTCACAGTGTTGTTGCTTTGCAACATTTGTAAGCGCTTTCATGGCAAGGTGACGTTTTGTAACGAAAAGTACGAAATAATTAGAGATGAGTCATACTTTGTATGGCTGGCGTTAGTTGCGATAACCGCTTGTCTTGTATAGTCCTTAGCTTGAATGGAAACTTGCTTAGCCGTAGATTGAGTGCAAAGACACTGAAGCTAAATTACAAAAACGCCTGGTGGTGATGATGAATACCCTTGATAAAATTACGAACAACTTGGAAAGTTTCAGTAAATCAGAACGCAAGGTTGCCGAGGTGATCCTGGCGTCTCCCCAGACCGCCATCCACTCCAGCATCGCCGCTCTGGCCAAGATGGCCGACGTCAGTGAACCGACCGTCAACCGCTTTTGCCGCCGTCTCGATACCAAGGGCTTTCCTGATTTCAAACTCCATCTGGCCCAGAGCCTGGCCAATGGCACCCCTTACGTCAATCGTCATGTGGAAGCGGAAGATGGGCCGGATACCTATACCGCCAAGATCTTCGAATCCACCATGGCCTGTCTGGATGCCGCCAAAAACAGCCTGGATATCTCTGCCATCAACCGCTGCGTCGATATCCTGACCCAGTCCAAGAAGATCAGCTTCTTCGGCCTTGGTGCCTCCTCCGCCGTTGCCCGCGATGCCCAGAACAAATTCTTTCGCTTCAACATTCCGGTAGTGAGCTTTGACGATATCGTCATGATGCGCATGAGCTGCATCAACAGCAGCGAAGGGGATGTTGTGGTGCTTATCTCCCACACCGGTCGCACCAAGGCGCTGGTCGAGATCGCCGCGCTGGCTCGCGAGAACGACGCCACCGTGATCGGCATGACCGCCAAGGACTCCCCGCTGGCCCGCGAGTGCAATCTGGTGCTCTCCATGGATGTGCCGGAAGATACCGATGTCTATATGCCGATGGCATCCCGTATCGCCCAGCTGGCGCTGGTGGATGTGCTGGCGACCGGTTTTACCCTGCGCCGGGGGATGAAATTTCGCGAAAATCTGAAGAAAGTAAAAGAGGGATTGCGCGAATCCCGCTTCGAAACCCCGCACTCTTCCTGAACCGTCGGGGGCTCCGGCCCCCGACTGTCTATGCCACCCGCCTTGGTGTAGTATTGTAATTTAATAACAAAAACCACCCAGATGGTTTGTAAACGAGTGCATCGAGCCATGGGCTTGATGGGGCAGAATCTCATGTCATATCAACTTCATATTGGAGTCTTTCATGCCTAGACGTACAAAGATTGTAACCACACTCGGTCCGGCTACCGACCGCGAAGGGATCCTCGAAGGGATCATCCGCGCCGGGGCCGACATGGTGCGGATGAACTTCTCTCACGGCACTGCTGAAGACCATATCCTGCGCGCCAATCAGGTGCGTGACATTGCTGCCAAGCTCGGTCGTCACGTCGCCATCATGGGTGATCTGCAAGGCCCGAAAATCCGTGTTTCCACTTTCAAGGATGGCAAAATTTATCTGGCCATCGGTGACAAGTTCATTCTTGACGCGGCGCTCGGCAAGGGTGAAGGTTGTCAGGAGCAGGTCGGTATCGACTACAAGAGCCTGCCAGACGATGTGGTACAGGGCGACATCCTGCTGCTGGACGATGGCCGTGTACAACTGAAGGTCGAGCAGGTTGAAGGCACCCGCATTCACACCACGGTGACCGTGGCCGGGCCGCTCTCCAACAACAAGGGCATCAACAAGAAAGGGGGCGGTCTCTCCGCTCCGGCCCTGACCGAGAAAGACAAAGAAGACATCAAGACTGCTGCCCGTATGAACGTGGACTATCTGGCGGTCTCCTTCCCCCGTTGTGGCGATGACCTGCGTTATGCCCGCGAGCTGGCCCGCGAAGCCGGCTCCAATGCCAAGATCGTGGCCAAGGTTGAGCGCGCCGAAACTGTCGCCACTGACGAAGCGATGGAAGACATTATCCTCGGCTCCGACGCCGTCATGGTTGCCCGTGGCGATCTGGGTGTCGAGATCGGTGACCCCGAGCTGGTTGGCGTACAGAAGAAGCTGATCCGCCACTCCCGTCGTCTCAACCGTGTGGTGATCACCGCGACCCAGATGATGGAATCGATGATCAATGCGCCGCTGCCGACTCGTGCAGAGGTCATGGACGTGGCCAACGCCGTGCTGGATGGTACCGATGCGGTGATGCTCTCCGCCGAGACTGCTGCCGGTCAGTTCCCCATCGAGACCGTGACCTCCATGGCGAGCGTCTGTGTCGGTGCCGAGAAGCACCCGAGCCTGAACGTCTCCAACCACCGCATGAGCTACACCTTCACTTCCGTTGAAGAAGCTGTAGCCATGTCCACCATGTATGCGGCCAACCACCTGGAAGGGGTGAAGGCGATCGTGGCACTGACCGAGTCCGGCACCACGCCGCTGCTGATGTCCCGTATCAGCTCCGGTCTGCCGATCTTTGCTATGTCCCCTCACAACAAGACCCTGGCCTGGACCAATCTCTATCGTGGAGTCACTCCGGTGATGTTTGACGGTGACGAGACCAAACCGGTCTACGAAGTGTGCCGCGACGCGCTGGCCGTGCTCAAGGAGAAGGGGCTGTTGCAGAGCGGTGACATGGTGCTGCTGACTCACGGTGACAAGATGGAAACCGTGGGCAGTACCAACACCTGCAAGGTGATGATGGTCGAATAAGCCCGTCCGGTTTTGCTGTGCTTAACAAGGCTGCTCCTCTTTGATGAGCAGCCTTTTTGTTAACTGCTGTCGGGCTGTTGCGGTATAAACAGGACTCAATGATTGCTTAACCGGATTCCCCTTCCGATAATGCGGGAGTGATTTTCAGCGGGTAGCCTGTTGTAGGTGATCGCCCCAGGTAACCCAGACACTCGACAATACGGGAGTGAAAAAATGAACAAGCGTAACTGGTTGCTGGCCCTGTCACTGAGTCTGGCCTTCTCACCCTGTTATGCCGACTGGGCCAAGCTCAAGGCCGCAGCGTCCGATCTGGGTGCGGCAGTGAGCGAGACCAGCAAGGAGGTGTGGCAGGATGTCAGCGATTTTTCCAAAAAGAGCTGGGCTTCCATCTCTGCATGGGGTGAAGAGGCGTTCAATACCGCCGGGGTCTGGACCGACAAGAGCATCGCGACCGGTAAGGAGTGGCTTAAGGCGGCCGACAAGGAGCTCAACGAGATGCTCAACCCCAAGACGGCGAAAGAGGCTAGGGTCGCGCTCAATACCATGGCCGACACTGCGCTGATCCGGTTGTTCAACGAGCAGCCATCAGCCAAGTTGTTGTTTGACAAGGCTTATGGCTATGCGGTGTTCGATTCGCGCAAGTTCTCCCTGATGCTGCATACCAATCAGGGGGCCGGGGTGGCGGTCAATCGCAAAACCGGCAAGCACACCTATATGAAGATGTTTGGTGCGGGTCTGGCGGCCGGGATTGGTGGCAAGTTCTATCAGCAGGTGATCCTGTTTGAAGACAAGGCCAGATTCGATGCCTTCGTGACCCAGGGTTGGGAGGCCACTTCCGAAGTGGGCGTGGTGGCCGGCAAGGAGAGCGCTGAGTTGACCGCCAAATATAATGGCGGCATGGCCATCTACCAGATTGGCGAGAAGGGTTTGCTGCTCGATGCCAATATCTCCGGCTCTAAATACTGGATTGACAAGGACTTGACTGAAACGAGCCGCTAATCCTGTCGTGATCGGTTGCTCATTGCACGCCATGCGCTTGTCGTGATCTTGCCAACAGGCCCGCAGTGCGGGCCTGTTTGTTCTCTCGGTGTCAGTGGGCTGAATAGACCTGCTTGCCCTTGAACATGGTCCAGAGCACCTTGGTCTCCTTGATCTCTTCGCTTGCAACCTGTTCCAGATTGCGATCCAGCAAGATCAGGTCAGCACTCTTGCCCGCGCTGATGGAGCCAATCTCTTTCTCCCGTCCAATTACCTTGGCGGCGTTGAGGGTATAGGCCTGCAAGATGGCCTGACGGCTGATCTGCTCGCTGGCGGGGGGCAGCAAGCCAAGCTCCCCTTGACGAGTGATCGCGGTATACATGGCGAGGAAAGGGTTGGGGCTGGAGACCGGCCAGTCACTGGCACCGGCGATAATGGCGCCGCTTTGCAGCAAGCTGCCTGCCGGATAGAGGCGGGCTAGCAGTGCCGGGGGCACTTTTCCTTCAAGCAGCATGGTGGTCGCCACGTTTTTACCGGCCCACAACAGTTGCATCGATGCGGCCACATTGAGCGGTTTGAAACGGGCAATGCTGGCCGGGCTCACCACCTCCAGATGGGTGATGCTGTGCAGCAAGCGGTGATCCTGATTGTGGGCCCGTGCATAGGCGATGGCATCGAGGGATTCACGGACGGCCCGATCGCCGATGGCATGAAAGTGAACGATAAGTTGATGGGCATCCGCGGTGCGGATCAGCTCGTTGAAACGCTGCTTGTCCAAATCGTCCTTGCCGCTGTAACCGGGAAGGTTGAGGTAGGGCTCGCTCAACTTGGCGGTCTGGGATGGATACTCGATAACACCATCTTGCAGGATCTTGATCCCCACCAGTTTCACGTCCGGGGCATCTTGAAACTGTTGTTGCAGCGCCAATACGTCATCAATGATGGCGGGTGATGCATGTATCCCCACCAGTGCCAGTGCGGATACATGTCCGGTCAGCTTGCCTTCCCGGGAGAGCATGCTGTACGCCTGCAGCAGGCCGGTATCTCGGCGATCCGGCTCGGCGTTGAAGATGGGGGCGAGGGGGCGAATGTTACTGATAGGGTCCATCCAGGCGGTAATGCCCACCTGATTGAGTTGTTTGGCGGCAGTCATGATGGCACTGGCAATCGTCTCGTCGCTGACGGGGGGCAGTGCCTTGAGGATGGCATCCCAGCCGCCTTCCGAGGCAAAGCCATTGAGCTTGCCGGATGGGGTGAGGCCAAAATTGCCTTTCAGCGGAGCATAACGACCGTCAAGGGTGTCGGCATCAATGCCAGCCTTGCGCAGCATGGCCTGATTGGCCCAACCGGTGTGGGCATCCGAACCGGCAAGCACTACCGGGATCTGCCGGTATTGCGGGCCATTGAACACCTGATCGAGCAGGGGAAGCTGATGCCAGTAGTCGAGGGATACATTGCTGTATAGCTCTACATCGCCCAGTGTCAGGCGGGGATCATCCTTGCTGCGGGTCAGAAATTGCTGCACCTGCTCAACCTCACTCATGGCATCGGGAAAGTTAACCGTCATCCCCTGAAAACCGGCAAATGCCGCATGAACATGGCTGTCGATGAGCCCTGGCATCAGGTACTTTCCTTTCAGATCAAGACGCTTGGCATGGTTGCCGAGGCGGGCGCTGACCTCCTGATAGCTGCCGACTGCCACTATCTTTTTACCTTCAATGCCGACCGCTTCCGGGTGAGGGTTCGCCGGATCACCACTGTAGATGGTGCCGCCAAAGATCAGCGTCTGGCTCTGTGACTGGGCATTGGCGGCAGCGGGAAGCGTTACCAGCAGGCTGGCTAGAAACAGCGTTTTGATATTCATGGGCATGACTCCGTCGCTTCGGTGACCGAAGGCACCGAAGTGGGTAAAGGAAATGAGGTATCGGCTTATCGGTTGATCAGCGGGATACAGATATCAAACACGTAATGATCCCGGTCGGAGTCCGTGCCTGCGTGGTATTGCTCGTAACACGGACGATCGTCGCAGTTCAGCCCTTGACCCACAACCCAGCGAAACGCCGTCTCCCAGCAGGCAACCAGTTGATCGCCGCGAGCGATAAAGTGACATACCGCATAGGGGCCCGCGGCGATGGTCTGGGTGGTTAACTGGCGCCCTGCGGGGATCTCTGGCCCCAGCTCGATGCAGACGTCAGTACGACAACGGGTCTCATCGGTGATATCGGGGATATCCCAATAGAGACTCAGGGTACCCGCCGGTGTCATCGCCTCGTCTGAGGCGAACAGCGCGAGCAAATCCCGATGAGCTTGCTCACAGGTCTCTTTGCCATAGGGGCCCAGGCGGCGCATGTACGCCACGCGCCGGGCGGGCATCAGCCTGACGCTTGCCCCCTGCAACAGACCCGGGTGTTCGGTGACCGGGTGCATGACCAGGCCATCATAGGTGTCAAAGGGAAGGGGATCGTTTCCAATCTTGCTTTTCCAGTTTCCCCCCTGCTGCTGGCGGTATTCCGAGGGGCTCATGGCGAAGTGCAGGCGAAAGGCCTTGGCGAAATTCTGCGAGCTGGAGAACCCGGCGGCCAGTGCGAGGGTGGTGATGTCGCTCTGGGGGGAGGCGAGCAAGCGACGAGCAGCGCGTTCCATACGCAGGCGCCGGGTAAATCCAGCAATGGTTTCGCCGACCATCGTCTTGAAAATACGGTGGAAGTGGAAGGTGGAGATGGCCGCCGCCGCTGCGACCTCATCCAGGCCCGGATTGTCATCCAGATGGTGGCTGATGTAGTCCATCGCCTTGAACACGGGTTTGCGATAATCCAGAGCGGACTCCTTGCCAGCCAGCAAAAGTGGGCGTCAGAGTCGGATTTAATCAGAGCCACCTGCCGTTGTCGAACCCGTCCGGCCTGGTCTGGCCACTCATCCGCATCGTGCTTTTAACGCATTGGCACTCTAATTGCTTGTTGCATGCCAGCGTCAATGATTTGTCTGGGGATGGAAAATGGAAATTAGTGCAAGCAGCCTGATGCAAGAGATGCAGGGGCTCAAGATCGAAGCAGGCGCAACGCCGCTGGCACAACCCGGTCGTCAGGTAACCTCCGACTTTGGTCTGCTGCTGCAACAGGCGCTTGGCAACGTCAACGAACTGCAAGGGGCCGCCAATGATCTGCGCACCCGTTTCGATATGGGCGACAAGTCGGTGGATCTGGCCGAGGTGATGATCGCCGGCCAAAAATCCTCCATCGCCTTTGAAGCCACGGTACAGGTGCGCAACAAGATGGTCGATGCCTACAAAACCATCATGAACATGCCGGTATAAGCGACGCCAATAAACCATGACGACTGAACATCATGAACATGTCAGCAATAAGGACATAAATCGTGGCTACTGACCAAAATGGCGATCTGCTGATAAACGATGAGGGCACCGCCGCCCTCGATGAAAATGAGCAGAAGAGTTCGGCGCTGGGCTTCCTGTCCAACACCGATGTGCTGCGGCAAATCACCCTGATCCTGGGGCTTGCCATCTGTCTGGCCATTGCGGTGTTTATCCTGCTGTGGGGCAAGGAGCCGGATATGCGTCCCCTCGGCACCTACACCACCCAGGAGCTGGTGAAGACTCTCGACTTCCTCGATCAGCAGAAGATCCCCTATGAGGTGGATGGCAAGAGCGTGCTGGTCAACGCTGAAAGCTACCCCACTATCCAGCTGGCCCTGACCCGTGCCGGTCTTGCCAATGCTACCGATAGCAACATCGGTGGTGAAGATATCCTGCTGAAAGATTCCAGTTTCGGCGTCAGCCAGCGGATGGAGAGCGAACGTCTGAAGCTGAGCCGCGAGCGCCAGCTGGCGAGCGCCATCGAACAGTTCCAGAATGTGGCCAAGGCCCAGGTGCTGCTGGCTATCCCGAAAGACAACGTGTTTGCCCGCAACGAACGCAAACCCAGTGCCACTGTGGTGCTCAACCTGAAAGGGGCGGCGCTGGGGCAGGGGGAGGTGGACTCCATCGTCGATATGGTGGCCTCCGCCGTACATGGCCTTGAGCCGACCCGCGTCACCGTCACCGACCAGAATGGCCGCCTGCTCAACTCCGGCTCGCAAGACCCGATCTCGGCCCAGACTCGCAAAGAGTTTGCCATGCAGCAGAAGCAGGAGCTGGAGTACAAACAAAAAATTGACGCCATCCTGATCCCGGTGCTGGGGGCCGACAACTATACGGCGGAAGTGGATCTCTCCCTCGACTTCTCCCAGCAGGAGCAGACCCGCAAGACTTACAACCCTGACTTGCCTGCAGTGCGCTCTGAGATGACCATGGAAGAGAACAGCGCCAGCGGCAGCAATGGTGGGGTGCCCGGCGCCCTCTCCAACCAACCCCCTGCTGCCTCCAATATTCCCGAGGAGGCGACCGGTGGTGATGGTGCCAGCGCTGCCGCTTCTGGCCGTTCCCGCAAAGAGGCAACCCGCAACTTCGAGCTGGATACCACCGTCAGCCATACCCGTCGCCAGATGGGTGGCATTCGCCGCATGACTGTTTCGGTTGCCGTGGATTACAAAGCGGTACCCGGTGCCGACGGGGCTGTGACCCGTGAGGCGCGCACCCAGGCAGAACTCGATACATTGCGTCGTTTGCTGAGCGGTGGCCTTGGCTTTGATGTGACCCGTGGTGATACCCTTGAGGTGGTCGCGATTCCGTTCAATCGTCCAGAGCTGGATACCGTGGCCGAGGTGCCGCTCTACGATCAGCCCTGGTTCTGGCGTGCGGTGCGGATTGCCGCCTCGGTACTGGTGATCATCGTCTTGATCGTCACCGTGGTTCGCCCCATGCTCAAGCGACTGCTCTATCCGGATGCCAAACCGGAAGGGGAAGTGGATTTCGACAACCACACCGTACTGGGTGGCGACGACGAGTTGAGTCTGCTGTCAGCGCAAGTCGAGAACGATCAGGTATTTGGTGTACGCGATGGTCAGCTGAAACTGCCGGATCTGCACCGTGACGAAGACTTGCTCAAGGCGGTACGTGCGCTGGTGGCGAACGAGCCGGATCTGGCCGCTCAGGTCATTAAAGAATGGGTAACGAACAAAGATGCCTGAAGAAAAGAAGAGTCAAGTCACCGGCAATGACATCACCGACAGTCAGCGCCAGATCCTCGACCAGATGTCGGGGATGGAGATGGCTGCGGTGCTGATGTTGAGCCTCAATGAAGAGGATGCCGCCCAGATCTTCCGTCATCTCGAGCCCAAGCAGGTGCAGCGGCTCGGTATGTCGATGGCCTCCATGTCCGACTTCAGTCACGATCGGGTGGCGGCGGTGCACCGTCAATTCATCGACGATATCCAGAAGTACACCAACATCGGTATCGGCAGCGAAGACTTCGTGCGCAAGGCACTGGTGGCGGCCCTTGGCGAGGACAAGGCGAGCAATCTGGTGGACCAGATCATTCTCGGTTCCGGCGCCCGCGGCCTCGATTCGCTCAAGTGGATGGATGCCCGTCAGGTGGCCAGCATCATCCAGAACGAACACCCGCAGATCCAGACTATCGTGCTCTCCTATCTGGAGCCGGAGCAATCCGCCGAGATCCTGAGCCAGTTCCCGGAGCAGGTGCGTCTGGATCTGGTGATGCGTATTGCCAACCTCGAAGAGGTACAACCGGCGGCACTGCAAGAGTTGAACGACATCATGGAGAAACAGTTCGCCGGTGCCGCTGGTGCTCAGGCAGCCAAGATGGGCGGCCTGAAGGCTGCCGCCAACATCATGAACTATCTGGATACCAATATCGAAGGCCAGTTGATGGACTCCATCCGCGAGTCGGACGAAGAGATGAGCCAGCAGATCCAGGATTTGATGTTCGTGTTCGAAAACCTCATTGATGTGGACGATCGCGGCATCCAGACCATGCTGCGGGAAGTGCCGGGGGATCTGCTGCAACGCGCCCTCAAGGGCTCCGACGATCAGATGCGCGAGAAGATCTTCAAGAACATGTCCAAACGGGCGGCCGAAATGCTGGCGGACGATCTGGAGGCCATGGGGCCGATCCGGGTCTCCGAAGTGGAAGCGGCCCAGAAAGAGATCCTCTCCATCGCCCGTCGTCTGGCTGATGCCGGCGAGATCATGCTGGGCGCCGGTGGCGGCGAGGAGTTCCTCTAAGCCATGGCCCATAAACCGAATTGCGATGCCAAGCCCGCATCAGGCAGTGGTGAGGAGCCGCGCAAAGCATGAACAACAAACTGCGTGGTTATGTGCGCCCCGAGGGCGATGATGCCCGGGTTGAGACTTGGGGCTGGCCCGAGATGGAGGTAGAGGTAGAGGTGGGCGCGCCTACCAATGCTCTTGGCCTAGCCCCTGACTGGTATCAGCAGGAAGAGGAAGTGGTGGAGCCGGAGCCCGAACAGGAGCCGACCCCCAGCATCACCGCCGAAGAGCTTGAAGCGATCCGTCAGGCCGCCTGGGAAGAGGGGATGGCCGAGGGGCGCGAGTCCGGTTATGCCAAGGGAATGGAAGAGGGCAAGCTGGAAGGATTGCAACAGGGCCACTCTGCCGGTCTCGAACAGGGGCGTGAGGAGGGGCTGGCTATGGGGCGCGAGCTGGTGGAGCAGGAGATTGCCCACTGGCAGGGGCTCGCCGCCCGCCTTGCCAATCCGCTTAACGAGCTGGATCAGGCGGTGGAGCAGCAGTTGGTCTCGCTGGTGATGCAACTGGCCCGCGCGCTGATTCGTCACGAAGCGGAGACCTCCCCCCGTATTCTGCTGGAGGCGCTTAAAGAGGGGCTGGCCTTGCTGCCTGCCGCCGAACAGGGGGTGACTCTGATGGTGCATCCCGACGATATCGCGCGAATCGAGCAGGCATTTGGCGCCGAAGAGTGCGCCAAGCGCCACTGGCGATTGCAGAGCGATCCCACCCTTTCCCCCGGCGATCTGCAACTGGCGACCGAGCTCTCCAGCATCGATCTGACCCTCTCCGGGCGCATCGATCAGTTGCTGCGTAACTTCTTGCGGGACAATGCGTCGCAGAAACCGGCTTCGCAGGACTCACGCCCATAACCGATGCCGGACGTTGCCGTCCGGCTGCACTTTTTAGCTCTCAGGAGGCCAGATGAGCGGCTCGCTACTGAACCGGTTGCAAGGGTACAAGGTTCGCGACAGCGCCCCCAAACCGCCGGTTGCCGGCAAATTGACCCGGGTGGTGGGGCTGACCCTCGAAGCCATCGGCTGCCGCGCCGCCATCGGTGCCCTCTGTCGCATCGATACCCTTGATGGGACGCTGGAGGCTGAAGTGGTCGGTTTTTCTGGCGATCGCCTCTATCTGATGCCGAGCGAGCAGCTCAAGGGGGTGATCCCCGGTGCCCGGGTGGTGCCCATCACCGAAGAGCACGGCATTCCGGTTGGGATGAACCTGCTTGGTCGGGTCATCGACGGCATCGGTCAGCCACTCGATGGGCTCGGTCCCATTCTCTCCTCCCAGACCGTGCAGTTTGCCCAGCATCGCATCAACCCGCTCTCTCGCCGCCCGATCCATCAGCCGATGGACGTGGGGGTGCGCGCCATCAACGCCGTGCTGACGGTTGGTCAGGGCCAGCGGATGGGGTTGTTTGCCGGTTCCGGTGTCGGTAAATCGGTACTGCTGGGCATGATGACCCGCGGCTCGGTGGCAGATGTGGTAGTGGTCGGCCTCATCGGTGAACGGGGTCGTGAGGTGAAAGAGTTTATCGAAGACATTTTGGGAGAGGAGGGGCGAGCCCGCTCCGTGGTGGTGGCGGCTCCCGCCGACGCCTCGCCGCTGATGCGGCTCAAGGGGTGTGAAACGGCGCTGGCCATCGCCGAGTATTTCCGCGATCAGGGGCTCAACGTGTTGCTCTTGATGGACTCTCTTACCCGTTATGCCCAGGCCCAGCGTGAGATCGCGCTGGCGGTGGGCGAGCCGCCGGCGACCAAGGGTTATCCGCCCTCGGTATTTGCCAAATTACCGGCGCTGGTGGAGCGGGCGGGTAACGGCAGTGACGGCCAGGGCTCCATCACCGCCTTCTTCACCGTCCTGACCGAGGGGGATGACCTGCAAGATCCCATTGCCGATGCGGCGCGGGCGATCCTCGATGGCCACATAGTGCTGTCGCGCGAGCTGGCCGATGCGGGCCACTATCCGGCCATCGACATCGAGAAGTCCATCAGCCGGGTTATGCCCATGGTGACCTCGCCGGAACATATGGATCTGGCGCGCACCCTCAAGCAGTTCTACTCCCTCTATCAGCAGAACCGGGATCTCATCACCATCGGTGCCTACAGTCAGGGTTCCGATCCGCGCATTGATCGCGCCATCATTCAAAAACCCTATCTGGATCAGTTCTTGCAGCAGGGGATGCGCGAGGTCATTCACTACGATGATGGTCTGCAAGCCTTGCAGATGGTGGCGATGCCATTGATGCGCTGATGATGGTCGGTAACAGAGAGGTCGACGATGAGTAAAGGGTTGGTATTGTTGGCCGACCGGCTGGTGGAGGCGGAGCAGCAGTGTGCGCTGGCGCTGGTGAAGGCACAGCAGGATCTCAAGCTGTTCATGGATCAGCAAAATGCCCTCAACCAGTACCGCCAGATCTATCACCAGCAGTGGACCGATCGCGGCCTGCAGGGGATTTCGCCTCAACAAAATACCCAGTATCACGCCTTTATCAACAAGCTCGAACAGGCAGCGACCCAGCAGTACGAAGGGGTGTTGCAGGTGCGTCAGGCGCTGGAACAGCGCCGTGAAGAGTGGCTGGCGGCCCAGCAGAGGCGCAAGGCGGTAGAGCTGTTACTGGAGAAGCAAGCGAGCCGCGAGCAGCAGAAAGCCCAGCGTCAGGAGCAGAAGATGCTGGATGAGTACGCCATGTTGCGACGCTTTCATCAATCTGGCCTGTAACTTGCTTTGATATGGACATTGTCGGCGGCCATCTCTTTGGGGGCCACCAGAATTCAGGGATCCCATCATGATGCAGACACTGTTGACACAAACGCCTTCGGCTCCGGCCAACGGGTTGGACAAAGCGCCTCTGAGCGGTTCCGTCGAGAGCAAAAGTATCGATGAGGGAACCGGTAGCGACAGCAAGGGTGATTTCGCCACCCTGATTGCCAAGGCCCGGAACCGCGAACAGGGCGCCGCCGAGGCCACTCAGGGCGGTAACCATGTCCGATCAGCCAAATCTTTGGCGACCGAGAGCGCCTCTCCCAAAGAGGAGATCGGCAAGGAGCAGGATCCTGACGCCGACAACAAGGCGGAGGAGGTCCCTGCCACCGACTTTCTGCTGCGCCTGCAAGACTCCCTCAAGCTCGATACCTCGCTAGTGACCCCCCAGCTGACGGTGGCGGCCCAACAGAGCGCCACTGCGGTAGACGGCAATCCGTTGCCGCAAGAGGGTGAGCTGGAGGGGATTGCGCTTGATGAAAGCGAGCAGACCCCAGCCGCAGCCAGGATTGCCAGCCAGCTTGCTGGTCAGACCGGGGCGCAGTCGCCGCTGGCGACGACCGCCAACTCGACTCTTGATACCACGGTATCGTCCTCAGCGGCGCGAGTGGTGGTGAAGGGCGATGCCTCTGCTGCCGTTCTCTCCTCTGAAGGTGAAGATGCCGCCACTACTGCGGATGGGCAGGCCGGGGAGAAAGCCTCTGCCAAGGGCGAAACCCTCGGGGCAGATGGCAAGCACACCAAGCCCCTCACGGGGGCAGAGCGGATGGCCCAGCTGGCCAAGGTGCTGCCGGTCGATGAGTCGGCAAGCACCGCCAAATCCGCGGAGTCACTCGCTGCAAAAGAGGCTGGCGACAGCAAATCCGATCTCGCCGCCAGCAATGCTTTGACTAACAAGGGGCAGGCAACGCAAGCCGCGACTCAGGGGGCCGCCCTCAAGGCCTTCAATGAGGGGCTCAAGCCGCCTGAGGCTGGCACAGCTACAGCTACAGCCACGGCTGAGGGCAGTGGTGCAGTTGGCAAAGGGGCAGAAAAGGGGGCCGCCGAAGGCAGCCAGCAACCAGCCACCGCCGCCAATCAAGGTTCGGCGCCCGTGACGACGGCGCAAAGTGCCGTAGCAAGTGCCGCAGCCCAGGGCAGCGTGACGGCAAATGCGACGGCTCAGACCGATAGTGCTGCCGCCCCAGTGATGGTGGCGCCGCAGCAGGTGTTGGCACAGGCCGAATCTCAGGGGCCGCAAGCGCCGTTGTCGACCATTTCAGCCGGCATCAAACAGATGGAAGTGACGGGCACCGACGAGGTGCGAAAAGCGGTTTCGCTTGAGGTAAAGCCGAAGGCCGGTGAGGCGGAGAAGAGCCTGGTTGCGACGACATCTAGCAGTGAGATCAGCCCGAGCCAGACCGTTCAGCATGGCCAGAACAGCCAGACTCAGCCACAGGTAGCCGATAGCCGGGCGCCCGCCGCTGAGACGACGCTGCGCCGTGAGCCGCAGAATTTACCCCATTTGAAACTGGCCAGTCAGGAAGCGCCTGCCGAATTGCACCAGAAGGTCAATGTGATGCTGGCCGAAAAACTGCAACAGGCGGAAATTCAGCTCGACCCACTCGGCCTTGGCAAGATGAAGATCCAGATCCAGATGGGAGCTGACAGCCAGGCCAACGTCCATTTTGTGGTACAACATGGACAGACCCGCGAGATGCTGGAGCAGGCGATGCCCCGGCTGCGTGACATGCTGGCAGGGCAGGGGATCCAGCTTGGTCAGACGCAGGTACAGCAGCAGTCGCAACAACAGCAGCAACAGGGCCAGCCCACCTTTAACGGGCAGGGGCAGCAAGGTCAGAGTAGTGGTCAGCCGCGGTCCGGTAACGGGCTGGTTGAAGGGGAACTCACCACATCCAACCCCAGTTTGCTGGTGGAATCGACAAACGGTTCCGGAATTGATTTCTATGCTTGATGCAATCCCGAGTAAGTTTATGATATCGAACAAGTTTGAGACTAGGGTGGACAAGGGATGGCTGACGATAACGAGTTGACGCTAAAAGACCCGGCTGCGGGCAAGAAAAAGAAGCTGATCATTATCATTGCCCTGGCGGTTATTTTGCTGGGCGGTGGTGGTGCTGGCGCTTTCCTGATGCTCTCCGGCTCCGATAAACCGCCTGCTGAAGCGGCGGAAGGTGCCGAGGCCGCACCCAAGGAGGAAGCGCCTAAACCTTCCCTCTATGTCGGTATGCCGCGCCCCTTTGTCTTCAACGTCGCAGGTGCCCAGCGAGATCGACTGGTGCAGATCAAGATCCAGCTGATGGTGCGCGGTACCGCCGACGAGACGCTGGCCAAACAGAATATCCCCCTGATTGAAGGCACCTTGCTGCGGGTATTCAGCGCAGCCAGTGCCGAACAGCTGATGACCTTTGAAGGCAAGGAGAAGCTGCGCAAGGATTCACTGGAAGAGTGCCGTCGGGTGCTCAAGGACCTGGTCTCTTCCCCCGTTATCGAACAAGTGCTGTTTACCGGCTTTGTAATGCAGTAGGTGAAGCGTGAGCGATCTGTTAAGTCAGGACGAAATTGATGCCCTCTTGCACGGTGTCGATGATGTCGAAGAGGAAGAGATAGGCGGCGCTGGAGACCCCGGCGTAGCCCAGTTTGACTTCTCCTCCCAGGACCGCATCGTCCGTGGTCGCATGCCGACGCTGGAGCTGGTGAATGAACGTTTCGCCCGCCATATGCGGATCAGCCTGTTCAACATGATGCGTCGTACCGCCGAGGTTTCGATCAACGGCGTGCAGATGCTCAAGTTTGGCGAGTATGTTCATACCCTGTTTGTGCCGACCAGCCTCAACATGGTGCGGTTCCGCCCGCTCAAGGGGACGGCACTCATCACCATGGAGGCCCGACTGGTCTTCATTCTGGTGGAGAACTTCTTCGGTGGCGATGGCCGTTATCACGCCAAGATTGAAGGGCGCGAGTTCACGCCGACCGAACGGCGTATTATCCAGATGCTGCTCAAACTGGTATTCGAGGATTACAAGGATGCCTGGGCGCCAGTAATGGACGTGGGGTTCGAGTATCTCGACTCCGAAGTGAACCCGGCGATGGCCAACATCGTCAGCCCGACCGAGGTAATCGTGGTCAGCTCGTTCCACATCGAGCTCGACGGTGGCGGCGGCGACTTCCACGTGGCGATGCCCTACTCCATGCTGGAGCCGATCCGCGAGCTGCTGGATGCCGGTGTGCAGAGTGACAAGGGGGATACCGACGTACGCTGGAGCAAGGCGCTGCGTGACGAGATCATGGACGTCAAGGTGGAGCTGCGGGCCAAGCTGCTGGAGACCGAACTCACCCTGCGTGAACTGATGGAGCTGCGACCCGGCGATATCATTCCGGTCGATATGCCGGAAAATCTGCTGGTTTTTGTCGAGGACTTGCCCACTTTCCACGCCAAGATGGGCCGCACCAAGGATAATGTGGCGCTCAAGATCACCGACAAGCTCAAACGTCCTGAAGGGGTCAAGACGGAGATGCATCTGGTGACCCGGGGCGGGGTACGAATTGATGGCGAGGCCGAGCTGGAAGAGCTCGAGCGCAGTATCGAAGATCAACAGCGATAATTGACGGTTTATTACGGTAAACGGTCACGAAGTAGCATAAGGAAACAAGATGAGCGGAACTGAGGAAGAGGATCTGATGGCTGATGCCTGGGCTGCGGCTCTGGAGGAGCAGGTGACGGCGGAAGCCAAGCCAGCCCCGCTGGAAGAGTTGAAAGATGATGCCCCCATCAGTGCCGAGGAGCGTCGCAAGCTCGACACCATTCTCGATATTCCGGTCACTATCGCCATGGAGGTGGGCCGCAGCCAGATCAGTATTCGCAACCTGTTGCAGCTGAACCAGGGCTCGGTGGTGGAGCTGGATCGGGTTGCAGGCGAGCCGCTGGATGTATTGGTCAACGGTACCCTGATCGCTCACGGCGAGGTGGTGGTGGTGAACGACAAGTTCGGTATCCGCCTGACTGACGTCATCAGCCAGATTGAACGGATCAAGAAGCTCAAATGATGCGCCTCCTGTTGTTATTGCTGCCTGTTCCTGCCTTTGCCGAGACAGCGGCATCTGCCAACGTGCCTAGTCTGAGCTCCTGGTTGCTCTCCAGTCTGATGGTGATTGGTCTCATTCTGGTGCTGGGCTTTCTGCTCAAGAAGAGCAAGCTGGCGACCGCCATGGGGGGCGGCCAGATGCGGGTCATCGCCTCGTTGCCGGTGGGTTACAAAGAGAAGCTGCTGGTGGTCAAGGTGGGCGAACAGCAACTGCTGGTCGGCGTAACACCGCAGCAGGTCAACTTTCTCTACCGGCTGGAGGAGCCGCTGGACGAAAACCAGCCGCAGGCGTTTTCCCAGCAGCTTGGCAAATTGATGGGCAAGCATGAAAAAAGCTAACGGCTTATGGCTGAAAACGGGGCTGCTGGTCAGCCTGCTGATACCACTGTTTTGCTCCTGGCCTGCGCTTGCACAGGACGCCATGTCGGCGGTGACCGTCAAGACCATGGGAGATGGCTCTCAGGAGTACAGCCTGACCCTGCAAGTGCTGGCGCTGATGACCGCGCTCTCCTTCTTGCCGGCCATGGTGATCATGATGACCTCGTTTACCCGCATCATTGTGGTGTTGGGTATCTTGCGCCAGGCGATAGGTCTGCAACAGAGTCCCTCCAACCAGGTGTTGATCGGCATCGCCATGTTTATGTCGTTCTTCATCATGTCGCCGGTGCTGGATCGCATCAATGATGAGGCGTTGCAGCCCTATCTGGCCGAGACCATTCAGGCAAAGGAGGCGCTGGAGCGGGCCGAGTTGCCCATCCATCAGTTCATGCTGGCCCAGACCCGGATCAAGGATCTCAACACCTTTATGGAAATCGCCAACGTGCAGGTGGAGAAACCTGCCGATGTGCCGCTACGGGTGCTGATCCCGGCGTTTGTCACCAGCGAGCTGAAAACCGCCTTCCAGATAGGCTTTATGCTGTTCTTGCCGTTCCTGGTCATCGATCTGGTGGTCGCCAGTATCCTGATGGCGATGGGGATGATGATGCTCTCGCCGATGATAGTCTCGCTGCCCTTCAAGCTGATGCTGTTCGTGATGGTGGATGGCTGGAACCTCATTCTGGGGTCACTGGCCAACAGTTTCGGACTGGGTGCCGGTTAGCCGGTCGAGCGCAAGGAGCCCGAACATGAGTCCTGAAACCTTTGTCGACGTCTTTCGCGAGGCGCTCTGGCTGGTCAATATCATGGTCAGCGCCGTGATCCTGCCCAGCCTCGCTATCGGGCTGGTGGTAGCCATTTTTCAGGCGGCCACCTCCATCAACGAACAGACCCTGAGCTTTCTGCCCCGTCTTATCGTGACCCTGCTAGCCCTGGGAATTGGTGCTCACTGGGGAATGCAGAGTCTGATGGACTTCTTCATACTGATGGTCAATCAAATCCCTGAGGTGGTGGGATGACCTACACAACCGCTCTGATCATGGAGTGGTTGTCTTCCATCCTCTGGCCGCTGGCGCGGGTGAGCAGCCTGCTGATGGTGATGGCGGTATTCGGCAGCCGCCTCGCTCCGGCGCGGGTACGGATGGGGCTGTCTTTGGCCATCACCTTTCTGATTGCCCCGCTTCTTCCGAAAATGCCCCCCATTGAACTCTTCTCGGCCGGCAGCTTTCTGGTATTGGGCCAGCAGTTGCTGATCGGAATTGCCCTCGGCCTGATGACCCAGTTTCTGATGGAGAGCTTCGTGATGGCCGGTCAGGTCATCGCTATGCAGACCAGTCTGGGTTTTGCCACCCTGGTGGACCCGATGAATGGCCAGTCTGCCCCCGTGGTGGGGCAGTTTTATCTGATGCTGGCGACCCTGGTGTTTCTGGCACTGGATGGTCATCTGGTGATGCTGCGGCTGGTGATCCTCAGTTTTGAGACCTTGCCGGTGTCGGACTCAGGGCTCACTTTACCGGCCATCCGTACCCTGATCGGTTTTCTCGGTGTGATGTATCAGGCTTCACTGGTGATGGCCCTTTCTGCCATCGTCGCCTTGCTCTTAATCAACTTCGCCTTTGGTGTCATGACCCGGGCGGCGCCGCAACTCAACATTTTCAGTATCGGTTTTGCGGTCAGCATGATGTCGGGTCTGCTGATCCTCTGGCTTACTATCGGCGGGTTCCTCGGTCACTTCGACATCATGTGGGAGCGGGTGCAGGAGGTCAGCTGCGAGCTGATCAACACCCAGTGCTTCGGGGGCGCTCATGGCTGATACCGACCAGGAACGTACCGAACAACCCACGGGCAAACGACTGCAACAGGCCCGTGAAAAAGGGCAGATTGCACGTTCAAAAGAGCTGGGGACCGCTAGCGTTCTGCTCTCGGCGGTCTTTGGCCTGTTGATGCTCAAGGGCTCGCTGGCGACCGCCATGGTCAAGGTTGTCACCATGGGCTTTACTCTGGACAGGGAGCAGGCTTTCGATCCCAATGCCATGATCGCCATGCTGCCGGCGCTGCTGGGGGAACTGGTGCTTCCGCTGGGACTCTTGTTTGCACTGGTGGCGATTGCCGCTTTTATCGGCAACACCCTGATGGGGGGGATGAACTTCTCCACTGAAGCCATGATGCCCAAGATGAGCAAGCTGAGTCCACTCAGCGGCATCAAGCGAATGTTCGGGGTGCAGTCACTGATTGAGCTGGTCAAATCCATCGCCAAGGTGGTGTTCATCACCCTGTTTGCCTGGTGGATGTTATCCAGCCAGTTCAATCACCTGCTCAACCTCTCCATGGAGGGTTTCCCCGGCGGTATTATCGATGCGCTGGAGTTGTTTCTCTGGATGTTGATCATCCTCTGCTGCGCCCTGCTTCCCATCGTTGCCATCGACGTGCCGTTCCAGCAGTGGAACCACATGCGTCAGCTCAAGATGACCAAGCAGGAGGTCAAGGACGAGTTCAAGGACAGCGAAGGCAAGCCCGAGGTAAAGGGCAAGATCCGCCAGTTGCAGATGCAGATGGCGATGCGTCGAATGATGGGGGATGTACCCAAGGCTGATGTGGTGATCACCAACCCGACCCACTACTCGGTAGCGCTCAAGTATGATGCGGGCAAACCCGGTGCCGCGCCCAAGGTCGTGGCCAAGGGCACAGATGAAATTGCAATGAAGATCAGGGAGATCGCCAGAGAGTACGAGATCCCCATCATGCCGTCACCAGCCTTGACCCGGGCTATTTACCACTCAACCGAGCTGGGCCACGAGATCCCGGAAGGGCTGTTTGCGGCGGTTGCCCAGGTGCTCGCCTATGTCTTCCAGCTCAAGAAATTCCGCCGTGGTCAGGGGCGCCGTCCCCAGCCGCTGGCTAAAGATCTGCCTATTCCGACCGAATATCGGAAATGACAAAGTTCTGACGTAGTCAAAATAAATCCATTGCATTTCAATGTCTTGTATTGTTGGCTTGATGTTTGCTTTAATCTGGCACCAAGCAGGTTGAAATTGAGAAGCGCGATGGAATTCAAGGCAGTATTGGGCCAGTTCAAAGAGTACCGGGGAGTATTGGGCAAAGGCCTTGGTACCCCTCTACTGGTATTGGCCGCGCTCGGCATGGTGGTGTTACCCATCCCGCCGCTGATGCTGGACGTGCTCTTCTCCTTTAACATTGCGCTCTCCATCGTGGTGCTGCTGGTATCCGTCTATACCCGCCGCCCCCTCGAATTTGCTGCCTTCCCGACCGTACTGCTGCTCGCTACCTTGCTGCGGTTGGCGTTGAACGTTGCCTCGACCCGGGTGGTGTTGCTGGAAGGTCATAATGGCAGTGCGGCGGCCGGCCATGTGATCGAGGCGTTCGGTAACGTGGTGATCGGCGGCAACTATGCGGTCGGCATCATCGTTTTCACCATCTTGATGATCATCAACTTTGTGGTGATCACCAAGGGTGCCGGGCGGATCGCGGAAGTGAGTGCCCGTTTTACCCTTGATGCGATGCCGGGCAAACAGATGGCCATCGATGCCGATTTGAACGCCGGTCTCATCAATCAGGAAGAGGCGAAGAAGCGTCGTCAGGATGTAACCCAGGAAGCTGACTTCTACGGCTCCATGGATGGTGCTTCCAAGTTTGTCAAAGGGGATGCCATTGCGGGCATCATGATCCTCTTTATCAACATCATCGGCGGCTTCATCATCGGGATGATGCAGCACCAGCTGACCTTCAGCGAATCTGCCGAGATCTATACCCTGTTGGCCATCGGTGACGGTCTGGTGGCGCAGATCCCCTCCCTGCTGCTCTCCATCGCTGCCGCCATCATAGTGACCCGTCAGAATACCGATCAGGACATGGGTACCGCAGTACTAGGCCAGCTGTTTGACAATCCCAAAGCCCTGATCATCTCGGCCGGGATTCTGCTGATGATGGGGCTGGTGCCGGGGATGCCGCATTTCGCCTTCCTGAGTCTGGGGGCTCTTGCCGCCGCTGGCGCCTGGTGGTTGCTGCGCCGCGAGAAACTGGCGGCCGCCAAAGCGGCTAAGGGCGAGCTGCTGCCTGCCACTGCCGAACAACCTCATGAGCAGAAAGAGCTGAGCTGGGATGATGTGATGCCGGTGGACATCATCGGGCTTGAAGTGGGTTATCAGCTGATCCCGCTGGTGGATCGCAATCAGGGTGGCGAACTGCTCAACCGGATCAAAGGGGTGCGCAAGAAACTCTCGCAAGAGCTGGGCTTTCTGGTCCCGGCCGTCCACATTCGCGACAACCTGGATCTGGCGCCAAACCAATACCGCATCACCTTGATGGGGGTCAGTACCGGCGAGGCCAATGTCTACCATGATAAGGAGATGGCCATCAATCCGGGGCAGGTGTTCGGCCAGATCCAGGGGATAGCCACCCGGGATCCCGCCTTCGGACTGGAAGCGGTCTGGGTTGCCAAGGAGATGGTCTCTCAGGCACAGACACTGGGGTATACGGTGGTGGATACCGCGACCGTGGTGGCTACTCATCTGAGCCAGATCCTGGCCAACCATGCGGCTCTGCTGCTGGGTCATGACGAGGTACAACAGCTGCTCGACATGATTGGCAAACATCAGAGCAAGCTGGTCGAAGGGCTGGTGCCGGAAGTGATCAGCATGGGTAACCTTGTGAAGGTATTGCAGAATTTGCTCAATGAAGGCGTGCCAATCCGCGATATGCGCACTATCCTGCAGACCCTGGTTGAATACGCACCGCGCAGTCCGGATCCGGAAGTGCTCACGGCCGCTTGCCGGATTGCCCTGCGTCGCCTGATTGTGCAGGAGATTGCAGGCCCCGATCCCGAGCTGCCGGTGATTACCTTGGCGCCGGAATTGGAACGTATATTGCATCAATCCCTGCAGGCTGGTGGCGGTGATGGTGCCGGTATTGAACCGGGTCTGGCAGAGCGGATGCAGCGTTCGCTGGTGGAAGCCACTCAACGACAAGAATTGGAAGGCCAACCGGCCGTGCTTCTGACATCGGGGATCTTGCGTAATACCCTGGCGAAATTTGTCAAGAATGCCATTCCTGGATTGCGCGTTCTGTCTTATCAGGAAGTGCCCGACGACAAGCAGATCCGCATCGTCAGTGCGGTAGGGCAGAACTAGTTAGCGGAGACGACGGGTGAAGATTAAGCGGTTTTTTGCCAAGGATATGCGAACGGCTCTGGCCGAGGTCAAGGAGACTCTCGGGCCTGACGCCGTCATCATGTCCAACAAGAAGGTCACCGGAGGGGTAGAGATAGTCGCCGCAGTCGATTATCAATCCCAGGTCCCGGGGCCCAAAGATGCGCCGGTTCGCCGTCAGCTGAACGATGAGAGCGTCAATATTTCGTCTGCTGCACGGCAGATGATCCGCCCCGAGCCGTCGCCGGTGAAGGAGCAGAACGAACATTATGCCGATACCCTGGCCGCCTTGCTGGCGCGCCAGCAGAAGCTCAAGCCGGGCAATGGGGCGCCAATGGGCAATACCCAATCGGCCGGTCTGGCCGCTGCCAATGCAGCGCCCAGAACATTGGCCGAGCAGGGGCAGTGGGGCGCAGCTCCGGAACCTGCCAAACCCAAGGCCCGGGTTGCCTCAGGCCAGCGTGCTCCTCAACCTGCCCAGCGGGATCAGGAGATGGAAGGGATGCGCAAGGAGATGGCCAGCATCCGCAAATTGCTGGAGCACCAGATCTCCGGGCTGATGTGGCAAGAGGTGGAGCGCCGCGAACCGATGCGGGCCCTGTTGATCAAGGAGCTCAAGAAACTGGGCTTTGATGATGCCTTTGCCGATCAACTGGCGGGACTGATCCCCGAAGATATGTCCATCCATCAGGCGATGGCCCAGTTGGCCGAGGTGTTGACGGCCCAGCTCAAGATCAGCGAGGACGAGATCATGCGTCAGGGCGGCGCGGTGGCGCTACTTGGCCCGACCGGGGTGGGCAAAACCACCACTATTGCCAAGCTGGCGGCCCGTTTCGCCATGAAGTATGGCGCCGAGCAGGTGGCGCTGATCACCACCGACAACTACCGGATTGGTGCCCATGAACAGCTGCAGACCTATGGCCGCATCATGGGTTGCCCGGTACGGCAGGTGCGTGATGCCGAAGAGCTGGCCAATGCCCTTTATCAGTTCCGCCACCGTCGGCTGGTACTTATCGATACGGCCGGGGTGGGTCAGCGGGATATCCGCCTGACCGAGCAGCTCGATACCCTGGTCAAGAATGCCAAGGTGCGGATCCGCAGTTATCTGGTGATGTCGGCAACTTCCCAGCGTCGGGTGATGCAGGAGGCGGTGGACCATTTCCGGCGTATTCCATTAAGCGGCTGCATACTTACCAAATTGGATGAAAGTCTGAATCTGGGCGAAGTGATTAACGTGTGTATCCAGAACTCATTGCCCATCAGCTATATCACTGACGGACAAAGGGTTCCGGAAGATATTCAGGTTGCCAATGCGGCGCAGCTCGTCGGGGCTGCCATGGGCTCGCTGGAGCGAGAAACAGAGGAGCCCTATTTCTGGGGCGCAGGCTTTGGCGAGGCCGAAGATTCGGAGTTTTATGAGTAACATGTATATGGATCAGGCGAGTGGTCTGCGCAAAATGCGTCAAAACAATCGAGTAAAAGTAATCGCCGTTTCCGGTGGTAAAGGTGGCGTGGGCAAGACCAACGTGACCCTGAACGTGGCCGGTGCCATGGCTGCCCAAGGCAAGCGGGTGATGGTGCTGGATGCCGACCTGGGTCTGGCCAACGTCGACGTCATGTTGGGGCTGCGTGTTCATCGCAACCTCTCTCATGTCCTGGCGGGTGAGTGCACCATCGACGATATCATCGTCGAAGGCCCTTACGGCATGATGATCGTGCCTGCGACCTCGGGCACCCAGTCCATGGTCGAGCTTTCTCCGGTGCAGCATGCCGAGCTTATCCGCGCCTTCAGCGAGATGAAGACCCAAGTCGACATCCTGCTGGTGGATACGGCTGCGGGGATCTCCGACATGGTGCTGAGCTTCACCCGAGCAGCTCAGGACATCATGGTGGTGGTTTGCGATGAGCCGACTTCCATCACCGATGCCTACGCCCTCATCAAGATCCTCTCCAAGGATCACGGTGTGTTTCGTTTCAAGGTAGTGGCCAATATGGTGCGCAGTCTGCGTGAAGGGCAGGAGCTCTTTGCCAAACTGACCCGGGTCACGGATCGTTTCCTCGACACCTCGCTGGAGCTGGTCGCCTGTGTACCTTATGACACCAATCTGCGTGCCGCCGTGCGCAAGCAGAAGCTGATTGTCGAGGCGTTTCCCAAGTCGCCGGCCGCACTGGCGTTCCGGGCCCTTGCCAACAAGGCTGCGAGCTGGCCGGTTCCCAACCAGCCGGGCGGCCATCTGGAGTTTTTCCTGGAAAATTTGTTGCAGAAACCGGCCACAACACAGGAAGGTTCCCGTGAATAAAGCCCAAGCGTACTTGCGTCATCAGGATTCCTACGTGCTGGTGGAGCGTCATGCTCCCCTGGTCAAGCGAATTGCCCAGCATTTGTTGGCTCGCCTGCCCAGCAGTGTCTTGCTGGATGACCTGATCCAGGCAGGTATGATTGGGCTGCTTGAAGCCTCCCGCAACTTTGACGGTAGCAAGGGAGCAAGCTTCGAGACGTATGCCGGGATCCGCATCCGTGGCGCCATGCTGGATGAGATCCGGCGTGGTGACTGGGTGCCCCGTTCAGTGCATCGCAACAGCAGGGCTATTGCAGAAGCGATCGAGAATGTCGAGCAGACTCACGGGCGTGACGCGCGAGATACCGAGGTTGCTGCCGAGATGGGGGTATCCATCGCTGATTACCATGCGATGCTGCAAGACGTCTCCTGCGGCAAAATTATCGGCATCGAAGATTTGGGCGTCAGCGAGGATGTGATCGGCAACCCCGATGATGCCCCTTCAGGCTCGGGATTCGATGAATTGGCTGCCGAGCGATTTCAGATTCAATTATCCGAGCAAATTGGTCGTCTACCAGAGAGAGAAGCTTTGGTTCTCTCTCTTTACTACGATGAAGAGCTGAATTTGCGTGAAATTGGCGAGGTTTTGAATGTCAGCGAGTCGCGTGTGAGCCAGATCCACAGTCAGGCAATGCACAGATTGCGTGCTCGTTTGAGAGATTGGCATCTATAAGTGTTTGTACTGGCTACACTGAGATGAAACTCTAAGGCATAATCCGCACGACACAACCCGTTTTTAGCATCATGTAAGTGAGCCACTCTGGTGGCTATTTAGGAGGGAATTTTGGACAAGAACATGAAAATCCTCATTGTTGACGATTTTTCAACGATGCGCCGGATTATCAAGAACTTGCTGCGCGACTTGGGATTCAACAATACCCATGAGGCGGATGACGGCAATACAGCGCTGCCGATGCTGAAAAATGGTGATTTTCAGTTTGTAGTTACCGACTGGAACATGCCTGGCATGCAAGGTATTGACCTGCTTAAAGCCATCCGTGTCGATGAGAAGCTCAAGCATCTGCCGGTACTGATGGTAACCGCTGAAGCTAAACGTGAGCAGATCATTGAAGCCGCCCAAGCTGGCGTCAACGGTTACATCGTCAAGCCCTTCACCGCAGCAACGCTCAAAGAAAAACTCGACAAAATTTTCGAACGAATTGGCTAAGGAGCTGCAGGGATGATGGCCAAAACGAGAGCAATGATTTCGCTCGACCAGGCAAGGATGCTTGTTGCTCATCTGGAGCAAGGCGAATTTGAGCTGGCCGATGAACTGCTTGCCGAAGTATGTGCCCCCAACGCAGCCGATCTGTTTGAAAAAGTAGGTCAGCTGACCCGACAACTGCATGATTCACTTCAAGAATTTCGCCTCGATCCCCGTATTCCCGATTTGGCTACTCATGATATTCCCGATGCTCGGGAGCGCTTGAGCTACGTTATCGATATGACCGACAAAGCGGCCAATCGTACAATGGATGCGGTGGAAGCCAGTTTGCCGATAGCGGATCGCCTGAATGACAATATCCAGCTGGTGATGCCGAACTGGAATGCCCTGATGTCTCGTGACATGAGCGTGGGGCAGTTCAAATCCTTATGTCACCAACTTGATGATTTTATTAAGGCTTCAGAGTCTGATGCCGATAAATTACGGCAACTGCTGACAGAAATCCTGATGGCGCAAGATTTTCAGGATTTGACAGGTCAGATGATCCGCAAGGTCATCAAGCTTGTTCAGGAAGTTGAAACAAAATTAATAGAAATGCTGACCATGTTTGGTGAGGCTTCTGCTGAGCATTCAACTCGTAGTATTCCTGTCAACGGGATTGAAGCAGAGGGCCCTATCATGAACCCCGAGGCTCGTGCCGATGTGGTCAATGGTCAGGATGATGTGGACGATCTGCTGTCTAGCTTGGGATTCTAATGGAGTGACGCATGGCCTTCGAAGTTGATGAAGACATACTGCAAGACTTTCTGGTCGAAGCATCCGAAATATTGGAACAGTTGTCTGAACAACTGGTCGACTTGGAAAAGCGGCCCGATGACAAGAACCTGTTGAATGCCATCTTTCGCGGTTTCCATACCGTGAAAGGGGGGGCTGGTTTTCTGTCGCTCGGTGAACTGGTTGATGTATGCCACGGTGCGGAAAACGTGTTCGATATCTTGCGTAATGGCAAGCGAACCGTTACTGCGGAGCTGATGGATGTAATCCTGCAAGCGCTGGATGCCATCAATGTCATGTTCGCCCAGGTTCAAAATCGCGAAGCACCCAGCCCTGCGTCAGATGATTTGCTTCATGACCTCCACGAGTTGTGCAAGCCGGAAGGGGAAGAGCAACTGCGCACTGCTACCAGTGCGGCTGCGGCTGTAGAATCTGAACCTGCAGCACCGGTAGTTGTTGAAGAAGTTGCTCCAGAAGTTGTTGAACCCGCTGCCATCAGCAGCGAGCCTGCTCCTGTCAATGGCGGCGGCTCGATCGATGAAATTTCTGCAGACGAATTTGAACGTCTGCTGGACGAGCTCCACGGCGTGGGTGGGGCTCCGACCAAGACGGCTGCAGCAGCCCCGATAGCGGGTGGCTCTGGCGATATCACCGATGATGAGTTTGAGGCCTTGCTGGATCAGCTCCATGGCCAGGGACAGCACATGGGAGCGCCAGAGGTGAATCCTCTGAAGTCCGTGCAAAAAGAGGTGGACGAGCTTATCGATGATGATGAGTTTGAACGCCTGCTTGATGAATTGCATGGTCGTGGTCAAGGGCCTCAGAGTACTATGGCACCTGCCGCACCTGCCGCACCTGCCGCACCTGCCGCACCTGCCGCACCTGCTGCGGTGACTCCGCCCAAACCGGCCACTCCTGTTGCCAAACCAGCACCGGCAGCCCCCGCAAAACCCGCTGAAGCAGCCAAGACACCAGCGCCTGCCGCCAAGGCTGCGCCTGCGCCAGCAGAAAATAGTGCCGTGCAAAGCGATACGACGGTGCGGGTGGATACCAAGACCCTCGATGTCATCATGAACATGGTAGGTGAGTTGGTACTGGTTCGTAACCGGCTGGTGAGCTTGGGTATTGCCAGTAATGATGAAGAGATGTCAAAGGCGGTTGCCAATCTGGATGTGGTAACGGCTGACCTGCAAGGTGCGGTGATGAAAACCCGCATGCAGCCAATCAAGAAGGTATTTGGTCGTTTCCCGCGCGTGGTGCGTGACCTAGCCAGAACCCTCAAGAAAGAGATTGAGCTGGTGATGGTGGGGGAAGAGACCGATCTTGATAAAAACCTGGTGGAGGCGCTCGCCGATCCTCTGGTTCACCTTGTTCGCAACTCATGCGATCACGGGGTCGAAATGCCGGATGTGCGAGAGAAAGCGGGCAAGCCGCGGCAAGGGACAATCACCCTTAGCGCCTCCCAGCAAGGTGATCATATTCTGCTTTGCATCGAGGATGATGGGGCAGGGATGGATCCTGAGAAACTCAAGTCTATTGCCATCAGTCGCGGTGTGCTGGATGCAGATACTGCCGCTCGCATGAGCGACAACGATGCCTATAACCTGATCTTTGCCCCGGGCTTTTCAACCAAGGCCGAGATCTCCGATATCTCTGGCCGTGGTGTCGGAATGGATGTGGTTAAAACCAGCATTGTCAGCCTCAATGGATCGGTGCACATCGATTCCACCTGGGGGAAAGGTACCCGTCTCGAAATCAAGGTTCCGTTGACGCTAGCCATTCTGCCGACTCTGATGGTTGAGGTGGGTGAGCAGACCTTCGCACTTCCCCTTGGTTGTGTGAACGAGATTTTCCATCTGGACCTGAAAAAGGCAAATATGGTGGATGGTCAGCTCACCATCATTGTTCGTGAGAAGGCAATTCCGCTCTTCTATCTGCACAAATGGTTGATTCGTGGCGCTAACAAGCGTTCACGCCAGGATACCGGACATGTGGTGATCGTGCAGATTGGCACTCAGCAAATCGGGTTTGTGGTAGACAGCTTGATTGGTCAGGAAGAGGTGGTGATCAAGCCACTTGATAACCTGCTGCAAGGCACCCCTGGCATGGCCGGTGCAACGATTACCAGTGATGGCGGAATCGCTCTTATTTTGGATGTGCCGAGTCTGCTCAAAGCATATGCGCGTAGACATTAATAGCTCAGGCCCAAGGAGTTAGAAAAACAACAATGGCAGTCAAGGTATTAGTTGTCGACGATTCGAGCTTCTTTCGCCGTCGGGTGAGCGAGATCATCAATCAGGATCCCATGCTGACGGTGATTGATACGGCCCAGAATGGACGTGAGGCGGTGGACAAGGCGCTGTCACTGCGCCCTGATGTGATCACCATGGACATCGAGATGCCCGTGATGGATGGCATCAGTGCGGTGCGGGAGATCATGGCCAAGTGCCCAACCCCCATTCTGATGTTCTCCTCCCTGACCCATGAAGGGGCCAAGGCTACACTGGATGCGCTGGACGCCGGTGCCCTCGACTTCTTGCCCAAGAAGTTTGAGGACATTGCCAGAGACAAAGATGAAGCTGTCAGACTGTTGCAACAGCGGGTGAAGGAGATCTCCCGCAAGCGCTTCCTGATGACATCTGCTGCTCGCCCCAAAGCACCTGAACCGGTTACTCGTGCTCCGCTGGGCAGTACTGCGCCCAGAACTCCTGATCGTCAGCTTGACCTGCAACGTACGGTGCCAAGTGCCTCATTCAAGCGCAGTGGCAAGAGTTATCAGTTGGTGGCGATCGGCACTTCTACCGGCGGACCAGTTGCTTTGCAAAATGTGCTGACCAAGTTGCCGGGGGATTTTCCCCATCCCATCTTGCTTATCCAGCATATGCCAGCCACTTTTACTGCCGCATTTGCTGCCCGTCTCAACGGGTTATGTCAGATTGGCGTCAAGGAAGCGGAAGATGGCGATGTGCTTAAACCAGGGCATGCCTATCTTGCTCCCGGTGGCAAACAGATGCTGCTGGAAGGTCGTGGTGCAGGGGCTCGCATTCGCATCGTGGATGGCAACGACAAGGTAAATTACAAGCCTTGTGTGGACATCACCTTTGCCTCTGCGGCCAAAACCTACGCCGACAAGGTACTGGCGATTGTGCTGACCGGTATGGGCGCAGATGGCCGTGATGGCGCCAGACTGCTGAAAGAGCAGGGATCAACCATCTGGGCTCAGGATGAGGCTTCCTGCGTGGTATATGGTATGCCCCAAGCAGTAGCCAAAGCGGGGATTGCCAGCGAATCACTCCCTCTGGACAAGGTGGCCCAGCGTATTCTGGTTGAGTTGGGGCGCTAATCATGGGCTTGCTCGGTCTGCTCCTGGCATTGGGGGCTATTGCCATTGCCCAACTGTGGCATGGCGGCTCCCTGTTGACGCTGGTGGACGGCCCTGCTTTTTTGATCGTGCTGGGTGGTACCGTCGGTGCCGTCACGTTGCAGACTCCAGCCAAGTACATCTTGCTGGCGTTGCGCCAGCTGTTATGGATTTTTACCCCTCCCCACCAAGATCTTGCGACGCAGGCCGAACGGTTGCAGTCATGGGCAGTCTTTGCGCGCCAGCAAGGGCTGCTTGCCCTTGAAAATCAGGCCGAGCAGGAGGAAGACAACTTTACCCGCCAAGGGCTTGGTATGATTGTCGATGGGGTCTCCACAGAGGATATCCGTATGCTGCTGGAAGCGGACATCGATATCGAGCAGGAGCGCAATGAACATGCCGCCAGGGTATTTGAAGCTATGGGGGGGTACAGTCCGACCATCGGGATCATCGGTGCCGTGCTGGGCCTGATCCAGGCCATGTTTCATCTCGAAGACCCGTCAGCACTGGGGGCGGGTATCGCAGTGGCATTTGTGGCGACCATCTATGGAGTGGGGTTTGCCAACCTAATCTATCTGCCTATCGCCAATCGGCTACGCGCATTTCACTATCACTATGCACTCTTTCAGGAGATGACCCTGGAAGGGCTGCTGGCTATCGCCCATGGTGAAAACGGCTTGCAGGTTGAACGCCGGCTCAGGGCCTATTTGAAAGGAGAGTAGCCATGCGCAAGCGCTATCGGTTGCACTTGCAGGGTCGCGAGCATCTTGACCGTTGGCTGGTTTCCTATGCCGATTATATGACGCTGATCTTTGCCTTGTTCGTGGTGCTCTACTCTGTTGCGCTGGTGAACAAGGACAAGTATCGCGCGGTGATTGATGGTATGAGCCAGGCGTTCAGTGTCATGCAGTCTGGCGGCAATGGCTTGCTTGAAGGGCAGGGTAATTCCCTGCTGGATAACGCGGTATCTGCCTCTCCATCATTGCTGGAAAGCCCAGCATCCCCCTCTCCTTCACTTGCTCCTATTTCTGGTGTGCCAGTGCTGCAAGATGGCGCGACACTTGCAAAACTCGATATGCAGTTGCAACAGAGCATGGGCTCGCTGGTAGATGCCGGTATCGTCAAACTGACGCAAGATGAGAACTGGCTGACGGTTGAACTCAGTTCCGGCTTGTTGTTTGGTAGCGGCAGTGCCTTTTTGGGACCAAACGCTGCACCGGTCATTAATACTCTTTCAAGTATTCTCAAACCGGTCGATAACTATGTAAGGGTTCGGGGTTATACCGATAACCAACAGATAAATAATGAAATTTATCGTTCTAACTGGGCGCTTTCTGCTGCTCGGGCCGAAGCGGTACTCAATGGTTTGATTGCAGATGGGATCGCCCCCCAGCGTCTGGCGTTCGAGGCATATGGCGAGTTTTCCCCCTTTGCTGACAACGGCAGCGAGCAGGGCAGACTGCAGAATCGCAAGGTTGTGGTCGCTATCTCCAAGTTTGCCTGGGTGCCGCCAGCACCTGTGGTTGCAACACCGACGGTAGTTGCTGAACCGGTTCCTGCTGTACAACAGGCGGTGGATGCAGGAGAGATAAAGGTGATCACCTTGCCCGGTGGTGGCATACGCATAACAACAAGGCAGGATTGATACAGTGATTGTTTGGACGGTTGCCAACCAGAAAGGTGGTGTGGGTAAAACCACCACAGTGGTCTCGCTTGCGGGGATCCTGGCCCAGCGCGGCCAGCGGGTGCTGTTGATTGATACCGACCCCCATGCTTCGCTGACGGCATATCTTGATTTTGATTCAGATCGCCTAGATGGAACCCTCTATGAGTTGTTTCAAGCTGTCAAACCGACAGCCGAGCTTGTCAATAAACTGACGCTCAAGACCAAGTTCGAAAATATCAACTTACTGCCAGCATCTATTACCTTGGCGACCCTTGATCGGGTTATGGGCAATCGTGAGGGGATGGGACTGGTACTGAAGCGGGCACTGCTGCGCATTCAGGAGCAATATGATTACGTGCTGATCGATTGCCCGCCAGTGCTGGGGGTGATGATGGTCAACGCGTTGGCTGCCTGCGATCGCATTCTGGTGCCTGTCCAGACCGAATTTCTGGCCCTCAAGGGGTTGGAGCGGATGATGAAAACATTCGAGATCATGCAGCGTTCCAAGCGTGACAAGTTTCGCTATACCGTGATCCCGACCATGTTCGACAAGCGCACCCGTGCTTCTTTGATGACCTTGAAATCGATCAAGGATCAATATGGGGATTCAGTGTGGAACGCGGTAATCCCTATTGATACCAAGTTTCGGGATGCCAGCTTGCTGCATATCCCTCCGTCTATCTATTCTCCCGGGAGTCGTGGAACCTATGCATATGAAACGCTGCTCAACCATCTTGATGCCCTTGAGCGGCAACGGGTTCATGAGGTGACGGCATGAGAGATACTATTCAAGTACGGGCGATGGATGACTATTTCCACTCCCTGCTGCTCGATGAGCCACTGGTGCTGGATGAGGTGGAAGAGGTTCAATCTGCCCCTGTTTTACAGTTGCAACGTCAGCCCCAAAGCGTCCCTGAGGTTGTCGCCGCACCTTACCTCGAAAGCGATCCACGGCTTGCCCAACTTGGTGAGCTATTAGCTCAGGTGGGACAAGTCCAGTTCGAAAATGATGCCTTCACCCAGGAGATAACACTCACCACTCCGCTGGAGATTGTGGCAGAGGAATCACTGCTGCCGGTGGAGCCTGAATGGCCTGAGGAGGTTCTGCTCCCCGAGGTTGCGGAGCCCCATGCTACTATCCTGACCGAGACAGCGCTGGAGGTTGCTCCGGTAGAGGCCAGTGAACCGGTTACCTGGGAAAATATCGATACCGGCAAAGAGTTTCAGGCCCTTTTCTTTGAAGTCGCGGGCGTGACGTTTGCGGTACCGTTGACCGAGCTGGGTGGTATTCATCAGCTGGGCGAGATCACCTCCCTGTTTGGCCAGCCTGGCTGGTACAAGGGGATCATGACATCTCGCGAGCAGAAGATGAATGTGGTCGATACTGCCCAGTGGGTCATGCCGGGTCAGCATCTCGAGATGGATGATTACAAGTATCTGATTATGCTTGGTGAATCGCCGTGGGGACTAGCCTGCCATCATCTCAAAGGGACTGAATTGTTACACCGTGACCAAGTGAAATGGCGCCATCAGGAGGGCAAGCGCCCCTGGTTGGCTGGCATGGTCAAAGAAAAAATGTGTGCCCTGTTACACGTCCGCGAACTGCTCCTGTTGTTGGAGCGTGGGGTTAACATAGAAGGTCGCTGATAACTTCTGCAATCGAGCTGTTTTATTGCTAGTTTTAGCAGTAGACGTTTTCATAAAAGGAATAAAAACATGACAGAAAAGCGCAATATTGCACAGAATCTGGCCGAAGATGAAGTGCTGCAATGGGTAACCTTCCAACTGGAAAACGAAACCTACGGCATCAATGTGATGCAGGTTCAGGAGGTGTTGCGCTACACCGAAATTGCACCGGTGCCGGGTGCGCCTGAGTACGTACTGGGGATCATCAACCTGCGTGGCAATGTGGTGACTGTCATCGATACCCGTTCCCGTTTCGGTCTGCCTTCCGGTGATGTGAGTGAAAACTCCCGGATCGTGATCATCGAGGCCGAGAAGCAGGTGATCGGCATCATGGTCGACAGTGTGGCGGAAGTGGTTTATCTGCGCTCTTCCGAGATCGATGCGGCACCTGCGGTCGGTACTGAAGAGAGCGCCAAGTTTATTCAGGGGGTGAGCAACCGCGATGGGCAACTGCTGATCCTGGTTGACTTGAACAAGCTGCTCTCCGATGAAGAGTGGGAAGATATCGGTTCCCTCTGATAAGTAAGGTGATGTTTTGATTATCGAGATGGTTGCCTTGGGGGTGTCCCTGATTGCCTTGGCGTTTGCCTCTTATATCTGGTTCAAGAGCAAGCGCAGCAAGCAGGAGTCCGAGGACAGTGTGGCAACCCTGCAAGGTCAGTTGGAAAGCTTGCGCAAGCAGATGATGGAACTCCATACCGGCGCCATTGGCATGGGGCAGCGTCTGCAGTCGGTGGAAGGGGCGATGCAGCAGGTCAATGAGCGCCAGCAAGAGCTGACCATGCAGGATCCCGAACGCAGGCTCTACAGCCGAGCGGCCAAGATGGTTGAACTGGGCGCCGATCTTGATGAAGTCATGAGTGAGTGCGAGTTGCCAAAGGCAGAGGCCGAGCTCTTGATATCGTTGCGAAAAGGTCGCTCTTGATGATTCAGGAAGGCAATTGCCTTCCTGAATTTTATGGCGTGCAGCCGCTTGTCCCCCAGCTGCGTTGAGCAGGCGGTTTCTGCCGTATTTTCTTTGTGATCCCGGTCGCCAGTCAGTTCAATTGTTGCATCTTTGAAAAGACGTATTCCAATACTGTGTTAAGATGCAGACCGCTTCATTTTCTCTGAAAAAATCCCCATGCTGCTTCAAGTTAACAATCTGAGCTGCGTGCGCGAAGATCGCACTCTGTTTGAACACCTCTCTTTCTCTGTTGCGCCCGGCGATCTGGTGCAAATTGAAGGACCCAACGGGGTCGGCAAGACCAGTTTGTTGCGGTTGTTGACCGGGCTGTCGCAGCCATTTGCCGGTGAGGTGTGCTGGAATGGGGAGAATATTCGTCACTGTCGCGATGAGTATCATGCCAATCTGCTCTATCTCGGCCATCAGCCCGGTGTCAAAGCGGCGCTGACCCCTTTTGAAAACCTGAAGTTCTACCAGCAGTTGCATCACCCGCAGCAAACAGAGACTGACTTGTGGCAGATATTGGCCCGGGTTGGGCTGGCCGGATTTGAAGAGAACCCGACCGGGCAACTCTCTGCCGGCCAGCAACGCCGGGTGGCTCTGGCCAGACTCTGGCTGTCACAGAAACCGGCACTCTGGATCCTCGATGAGCCCTTTACCGCCATCGACAAGCAGGGGGTCAAGGTGCTCGAACAGCTCTTTCTGGCCCACGCTGAGCGGGGCGGCATGGTGATCCTCACCACCCATCAGGATCTGACCCTGATGCAGGGACGGCTGAAGACTATCTCGTTGATCCCCTTCGCCTCGACATTGCAGGAGTAACGCCATGTTGCGCGCTGTTATGCACCTTATTCACCGTGAACTGCTGATGGCTCTGCGCCAGCGTTCCGATATTCTCAACCCGCTCTGGTTTTTCCTCATCGTCATCACCCTGTTTCCGTTAGGGATTGGCCCGGAGCCCAAACTGCTGGCCCGTATTGCCCCGGGGATCATCTGGGTAGCGGCGCTATTGGCGGCCATGCTGTCGCTGGAGCGACTGTTTCGCGACGACTTTGCCGATGGCGCGCTGGAGCAGATGATGCTGATGCCGCACCCACTGAGCTTGCTGGCGCTGGCGAAAGTGGTCGCTCACTGGCTGCTGACCGGATTGCCGCTGCTGCTGATCTCTCCCTTGCTGGCGATTTTGCTGTCGCTGGATATGAACACCTATCTGGCTGTCGTCGCGACGCTGGCACTTGGCACTCCTGTATTGAGTCTGCTCGGCGCGGTCGGGGTCGCGTTGACGGTGGGATTGCGCAAAGGTGGGGTATTGCTCAGTCTGCTGATCCTGCCGCTCTATATTCCGGTACTGATTTTTGCCACCTCAGCCATCGATGCCGCGGGGATGAGCTTGCCCTATGGCGGGCAGCTTGCCATTCTGGCCGCCATGTTGGTGGGGGCTTTGACACTGACGCCGCTGGCTGTGTCGGCGGCGTTGCGGGTCAGCCTCAACTGATGGCCGTGAGCTGAACCGGATTTGGCTCCGAACGGAGTCTTTTTGCAAAAAATAATGTTGCGATGGATCAAGGAGAGTGCCGCTTATTGCTTTCGGGGTATTTGATGCTGCCCCGTGGTCGGTATGGTAGGCCTCGCCAAACGATTAATAACAAAAAGGTTTTGTGAGCTATGTGGAAATGGTTGCACCCTTATGCCAAACCGGAGCGTGCCTATCAGCTGGCAGGCACGCTGTTGCCCTGGTTTGCGGTGATTAGTCTGCTCTCGTTTGTGATCGGTACTGTCTGGGGCCTTGCGTTTGCGCCAGCGGATTACCAGCAGGGAGATTCGTTCCGGATCATCTATATCCACGTGCCTTCCGCCATTCTCTCCATGGGGGCCTACTCCACCATGGCGGTGGCCGCTTTTATCGGCCTGGTGTGGCAGTTGCGGATGGCGGACATGACGGTTGCAGCCATTGCGCCGGTCGGCGCCGTATTTACCTTTATTGCCCTCTTTACCGGTGCCGCCTGGGGCAAGCCGATGTGGGGAACTTGGTGGGTGTGGGATGCACGGCTCACCTCTGAGCTGATCCTGCTGTTTCTCTACCTCGGCGTGATAGCCCTCTACAACGCCTTCAGCGACAAGGTGGTCGCTGGCCGTGCGGCCGGCATTCTGGCACTGGTTGGGGTGATCAACCTGCCCATCATTCACTACTCGGTGGAGTGGTGGAACACCCTGCATCAGGGGGCCACCATCACCAAATTTGACAAACCCTCCATTTCCCCCGAGATGCTCTGGCCGCTGCTGATCATGATCCTGGCATTTGCCGCGTTTCTCGGTGCCCTGACCCTGATGCGTTTTCGCAATGAACTCCTGATGCGGGAGTGGCATCGCCCCTGGGTCAAAGAGATTGCAGAGCAGGAGAAGTAAGCATGCACTTTGCCTCTTTCAGTGATTTTATGGCGATGGGCGGTTACGCCTTCTATGTCTGGCTCTCATTTGGCCTGACGCTGGTGTGTCTGGTCGGCATCATCATTTCTACCCGCATGAAAACCCGCAGCCTGCTCGGTGAGTTGCGCAGCAAACAGGCGCGTGAGGCCCGTCGCAAGGCGGCCCAGCAGATGGAGAACACCCTATGAATCCGAGACGCAAAAAACGCCTCACCATCATTCTGGCCATTACCCTGGGTCTGGCGACCGTCAGCGGGCTGGTGCTCTACGCCCTAAGTCAGAATATCGACCTCTTCTATACCCCGAGCGAGCTGGTGGAGGGGAAGGGGCCGGACAAGGTCAAGCCGGAAGAGGGGCAGCGCCTGCGCATCGGTGGATTGGTTGTACCGGGATCGGTACAGCGGGATCCCCAGAGCCTCAAGGTTGCCTTCAAGCTGGTGGATAACGGCGGTCATCTGGTGAAGGTCGAGTTTGACGGCATCCTGCCGGATCTCTTCCGTGAAGGGCAGGGGATTGTTGCCCAGGGCACCCTCAAGGATGCCACGACCGTAGAGGCGTTCGAGGTGCTGGCCAAGCACGATGAGAACTACATGCCGCCGGAAGTGGCCGATGCCACCAACGGTATGCACTTCAAGCCGGAGTATACCGAGGCGCAGTTGAAGGGAGCCAAGCAGTGATCCCTGTGGTGTTTGCCTTTTCCGCTTTGCCTGCCGTGCGTGGTGCGGCTGTTGTCACCGTTCAATTGAAAGGAATGCCTTCATGATCCCGGAATTAGGTCAGTTTGCGCTGATCCTGGCCTTTGCCACCGCCCTGCTGCTGGGCAGCTACCCGCTGCTAGGCGCCAGCTGGGGGCGTCTTGGTATGATGTCGGCGGCCCGTCCGCTCGCCTATGCCCAGTTCTTGCTGCTGCTGCTGTCGTTTCTCTGCCTGACCTGGGCCTTTATCGATAACGACTTCACCGTGCAGTATGTGGCCACTAACTCCAACAGCCTGCTGCCGCTGGCCTATCGCATTTCCGCCGTATGGGGGGCCCACGAAGGTTCCCTGCTGCTGTGGGTTCTGACCTTAGGGGGCTGGACTGCGGCGGTGGCCATGTTCAGCCGCCGTCTGCCGCTCGATGCTGTCGCGCGGGTACTTGGTGTGCTGGGGCTGATCTCGGTCGGCTTCACTGCTTTCGTGCTGTTCACCTCCGATCCCTTCACCCGTACGTTGCCCTATTTTCCGGTAGATGGTCGTGACCTCAATCCACTGCTGCAGGATCCGGGTCTTATCTTCCATCCGCCAATGCTCTACATGGGTTATGTGGGCTTCTCGGTGGCGTTTGCCTTTGCCATAGCTTCGCTGATGACCGGTCGTCTCGATGCGACCTGGGCCCGTTGGTCTCGCCCCTGGACCATGGCGGCCTGGGTATTCCTGACCCTCGGCATCGTGCTCGGCTCCTGGTGGGCCTACTACGAGCTCGGTTGGGGCGGTTGGTGGTTCTGGGATCCGGTAGAAAACGCCTCCTTCATGCCCTGGCTCGCGGGTACCGCTCTGCTGCACTCGCTTGCGGTGAGCGAGAAGCGCGCCACCTTCAAGGCGTGGACCGTGCTGCTGGCCCTCTCGGCCTTCTCGCTGAGTCTGCTGGGTACCTTCTTGGTGCGTTCCGGCGTGCTGGTGTCGGTCCATGCGTTTGCCTCCGACCCGACCCGCGGCCTGTTTATTCTCGGCTTCCTGCTGGCGGTGATCGGTTCATCCTTGCTGCTGTTTGCCTTTAAAGGCTCGCAGGTGAAGAGCCACGGCAAACACGAGCTGTGGAGTCGCGAGACCCTGCTGCTTTGCAACAACATCATGCTGGTGGCGGGTCTGCTGACCGTGCTGCTCGGTACCTTGCTGCCGCTGGTGCACAAGGAGCTGGGGCTGGGGAGCATCTCTATCGGTACTCCCTTCTTCAACCACATCTACAGCTGGCTGATCATCCCGTTTGCCCTGCTGCTGGGGATTGGCCCGCTGTTTCGCTGGCGTCGTCAGGAGCTGGGGGAACTCAAAAGCAAGGTGATCGTGGCACTGGTGCTGAGTCTGGCCGCAGCCTTGCTGTTGCCGCTGCTCTTTGCCGAAACCTTCAAGCCGTGGGCGGCGGTAGGGATTGGTCTGGGCGCCTGGATCATCGTCACCAGCGTGCAGGAGACCTGGGCGCGAGCGACCCACAAGCACAGCTTTGCAGTCGGTGTGCGCAAGCTTGGCAACAGCCACTGGGCCATGATCCTTGGCCATGTGGGGCTGGCAGTCAGCATCATAGGTATCGCCTGCACCCAGAACTACAGCATCGAGAAGGATCTGCGGATGCAGGCGGGTGATCGGGTGCACTTTGCCGATTACGAGTTCGTCTTTGCCGGGATCAAGGAGAAGAACGGCCCCAACTACGATGGCTTCAAGGGCGTGCTGGAAGTGCACCGCAATGGCAAGCAGGTCGCCCTGCTCAAGCCCGAGAAGCGGATGTACAAGGTGAGCCGGATGCCGATGACCGAAGCGGCCATCGATGCCGGTATCACCCGCGATCTCTATGCGGCGCTGGGGGAACAGCTCGACAACGGAGCCTGGGCGGTGCGGATCTACTACAAGCCGTTCGTGCGCTGGATCTGGTTTGGCGGCGTCTTTATGGCCATCGGTGGCGTGCTGGCGATGCTCGACAAGCGTTACCGTTTCGGCCGTCGTGAGGAGGAGGCCAAGGCATGAACAAAAAGACCTGGTTGTTTTTAATCCCCTTTATCGTCTTTTTGCTGGGGGCGGTGTTCCTGTTCAAAGGGCTCTACTCCGATCCCACCAAGCTTGAGTCCGTGATGGTGGGCAAAGAGGTGCCGGTGTTCACTTTGCAGGACATTTACGATCTGAACAAACAGCACGATCGCAGTATCCTGACCGGTCGCCCCATGTTGCTCAACGTCTGGGCCACCTGGTGCCCCACCTGCTACGGCGAGCACACCTACCTCAAACAGCTGGCAGGGCAGGGTATTCCCATCATCGGCATGAACTACAAGGATGAGCGCGACAAGGCGATCAAATGGCTGGCTGAGCTGGGCAACCCCTATCAGGTCAACCTCTATGATCCGGACGGCATGCTGGGGCTGGATCTCGGGGTATACGGCGCGCCGGAGACCTTCTTTATCGACAGCAAGGGGATCATCCGGTATCGCCACGTGGGGGATATCAACCCCGAGAACTGGGTGTCGACCCTCAAACCCATCTTTGATGCCATGAAGTGAGGGGAGTCTTGATGAGAGTATTTATTGCTTCCCTGCTGCTGTTGCTGGGATGGGTGGTGCAAGCGCCGGCCATGGCCGCTATCGATGTCTACACCTTCGACAACGACAATCAGGAGCAGGTCTTTCGCGAACTGACCAAGGAGCTGCGTTGCCCCAAGTGCCAGAACCAGGATATCGCCGACTCCAATGCGGGGCTGGCCAAGGACTTGCGCGACAAGACCTACCAGATGGTGCGCGAGGGCAAGGATAAAGAGGAGATAGTGGATTACATGGTGGCCCGCTACGGCAACTTTATCCTCTATAACCCGCCCCTGATGGCCTCCACCCTGATCCTCTGGCTCGGCCCGCTGATGGTGATCCTGATCGGTGGCGCCGTGGTCGTGATGCGCAGTCGCCGGCTTGCTGCGGTGAAAAAACAACTGGATAACGCCTTGAGCGAGGAGGAGCAGCGCCGACTGGCCGAGCTGCTCAAAGAGGAAGAGAAACAATGACCGCTTTTTGGATAGTGATTGCGGGCTTGCTGGTGCTGGTGAATCTGGCGCTCGTCGTGCCGCTGTGGCGTGGTGAAGGCAAACAGAGCATCAGTCGCTCGGCGCTCAACAAACAGCTCTATCGCCAGCGGCTGCTGGAGATTGGCGAAGAGCGCGAGCAGGGTGTCCTGGCTGAGGAGCCCGACTCGCTGGTCGAGCTGCAACGAAGTCTCTTGGATGATATCCCTGATGTGGAGCAGACTGCCCGTAGTGGCAAGAGTCTGATCTGGATCCCGGGTGTGCTGGTGCTGTTGGTGGTAAGTCTGGGGCTCTACTACAAGTTGGGCTCCTGGCAAGAGGTGAGTCGCTGGCAAGATGCCAGCAGCCGTCTTGGCGAGCTGAGCAACCGCATTTTGGTGGAGCGGGATGCCAAGGTGACCGAGCAGGATCTGCTGGATTTCACGCTGGCACTGCGTACCCGCCTCAAGGATGAACCGAACGACTACCGCGGTTGGCTGCTGCTGGGACGCTTGGCGCTGGATGGCAATGATCCCGAGATGGCCAGCGAGGCGCTGGAGCGGGCCTACACGCTGGCTCCCCAGAAATCGCTGGTGGCGGTGCCCTACGCGCAGGCGCTAATGATGACGGGGGATGAGGCGCAAGCGGATGCCCTGTTGCAAGCGGCTATCGCGCAGGATCCGGACAATATCGAAGCACGCTCTGTCTATGCCTTTATGGCGCTGCAAAAAGAGGACTTCCAGACCGCGCTGGCTCGCTGGCAGGCGATGTTGCCACTGATGGAGAAAGGTACCCCCCGTTACGTGATGGTCGAGCGCTCCATGGAGTATGCCCGCGCGCAGCTCAAGCAGCGTGGCATCGAGGTGACGAATTCAGGCGCAGCCAACGCGGGCGCAGTTGAGGGACAACCGCTCGCGGTGAAGGAGGGGGAATTCCCCATCCACGTCACGTTGGCGGCGGGCATTCAGATGCCGGAAGATGCCCATCTCTTCGTCTTTGCCGTGGTGCCCAACGGGCCGCCCATGCCCATCGCTGTGAAGCGTATCGCAGGGCCAACCTTGCCTGTTACCCTGTCACTCGGGGATGGCGATGCCATGATGGAAGGCAGCAAGCTGGCGGCCTATCCGGAGCTGCAGTTCAAGGCACGTCTCTCGCGCGGTGGCAATGTGATGAACAAGGAAGGAGCCTTCGAAGGGGTATCCGTGTCGGTCAAGACGGCCGAGATCCCTGCTGCTCCGATTGACATCCGCATCGATCACGCCCTCTAATATGCCTTTGGATAACCCGGCTCCTGGATAGGAGCCGGGTTATCTATACTTCTGATAAATCAAAATAAAACGTCAGGACAATCATATGTATCTTCGTTCAGGGGCCATACTGGCAGCCCTCTTGCTGGCTGGCTGTGCCGGTGGCCCACCCAAGCCTGGCCCAGAGAGTCTGGATCTCAATCCCGGCATGAATAATCCGGGTGCCACCAGTACGGCGGCCGATCCCCGCGATCCCTTCCAGGGGGCCAACCGGGCCATGTGGGCGGTCAACTATGATGTGCTGGAGCCCTATGTGGCACGTCCTGTGGTACATGCCTATGCCCGCTACATTCCGGTAGGGGTGAAGGATGGCATTGCCAACTTTGTTGCCAACTTTGATGAGCCAAGCAGCATGGTGAACCATCTGATCACCGGCGATTTGAAGGGGGCGGGCACCAACCTGGGGCGCTTTACCCTCAACACCACGGTCGGTCTGCTGGGTATCTTCGATGTGGCCAAACATGCCGGCCTCGAGCGTAACAAGCTGGAGATGGACACAGTGCTGGGCAGGGCCGATATCGGTAATGGTGCCTACATTATGGTGCCTGTCTACGGCCCGACCACCACCCGGGAGCTGGTTGGTGACACCATTGATACCATCTATTTCCCCTATGCCTTGCTGACAATCCCGCTGAGGGTTACCCATTGGGTGCTAGATGGCTTGGGTAATCGCGCCAAGCTGATCGATCAGGAGCGGAGCATCGACAACTCCCTCGATCCTTATGCGCTGACCAAGGACTTCTACCTGCAATATAACCAGGGCAAGGTGACGGGCAAGCAGACCGAGCTGAAAGCGTCTCAGCAAGAGCAGGCCGACGATGCCAATCTGGATGAATATATGGACGAGTTGGACCAGTAAACGGGCTATCTCGATATGTAAAAGGCGCCTGCGGGCGCCTTATTCATTTTTGCAGCCATATCGAGATAAAAAACGCCCCGCAGTGCGGGGCGTTTTGGCAAGCGAGGCTGATTAGGCAGCCAGATTCTTGGTCACGAATTCCCAGTTAACCAGAGCCCAGAAGGTTTCCATGTACTTCGGACGCAGGTTGCGGAAGTCGATGTAGTAGGCGTGCTCCCACAGGTCAACAGTCAGCAGCGGGGTGGTACCGGCTTCAGTCAGCGGGCAGCCAGCGTTGGAGGTGTTGACGATAGCCAGAGAGCCGTCAGCTTTCTTCACCAGCCAAGTCCAGCTGGAACCGAAGTTGCCGATGGCAGATTTGGTGAAGGCATCTTTGAACTCGGCGAAGGAGCCGAATGCCTTGTTGATGGCCTCAGCCAGGGCGCCAGTCGGCTCGCCACCGCCATTCGGGGAGAGGCAGTGCCAGTAGAAGGTGTGGTTCCAGATCTGGGCGGCGTTGTTGAAGATGCCGCCGTTGGAGGTCTTGATGATCTCTTCCAGAGACTTGCCTTCAAACTCGGTACCCGGCACCAGATTGTTCAGGTTGACCACGTAGGTGTTGTGGTGCTTGCCGTGGTGATATTCCAGAGTTTCCTGGGAGATGTGCGGTTCCAGAGCGTTGATTGCATAGGGCAGAGCGGGAAGTTCGAATGCCATTTTCTACTCTCCATTGGCTGGACCGTGCGAAGGCGACGGTTGCAAGACATTGCGTACTCTTTTCTATATGTGAAAAGAGTTGTTTTTAAAATGATGGGGCTGGGTAGCCCAAAGCCAAGGGATTGTAGCAGTATCAAAGATGGCCTAACAACTCTTGATTGGCGCCATGATCGCGATCAATCCTGTGTGGGTTCTTTGCACAATTCGAGCCGGGTCACCCCTTTGTCAGTTTGTGCTCGGGCAAGATTGCAGTAGAATGGCCGCCGAAATCGCTCTAGTGAGGCACCTATGGAAACTATTGAAAAGATTAAGCAGCAGCTGGCTGACAACCCCATCATCATCTACATGAAGGGCTCCCCCAAGCTACCCAGCTGTGGCTTCTCTGCCCAGGCCTCCCAGGCTCTGATGTCCTGCGGCGAGCCGTTTGCATACGTTGATATCCTGCAAAATCCGGATATCCGCGCCGAATTGCCAAAATTCGCCAACTGGCCGACCTTCCCCCAACTGTGGGTTGAAGGTGAGCTGATCGGTGGCTGTGACATCATGATCGAGATGTTCCAGGCTGGCGAGTTGCAGGCTCTGATCAAAGAGACTGCTGCCAAGTACAAGAAAGATGATGCTGCAGCCGAGTAATCGGTTCTGTGTTGTCGAGAGGGAGCCTTATAGGCTCCCTTTTTTATTGTCCCGGTTCTGGCAGGCAAGCAACTGATTGCCGGTTGCAAAAAGCAACGCAATTGCCCTGAAAAATCTAATCCTTACGGCTTTGTTTTGGAGTTGTTAATTATATTGTTTGCCAACATATGATTACTTTTTTTAATCCATTTGGATTCAAGTGTTGCTGCCATCACATTTTTTGATAATTTCACCGTAACGCAGTCTCTTTGTAGATTTTTTTGTGTTTATGCTCACATTAATTGCAAGTGATAGAACCTAGTATCGCTTCGCCCTGTGAAATAAAACCCTACAAATTAATAAATAAAAAGAGATTTGCGATGAAGATGTATAGCAATCTGCCCATTGGTCTTCATGATATTACTGAAGCCAAAAAAAGACTGACCAATCATATATACAAGACCGCGCAACTACCCTCTAACTACATCAGCGAACGTTGCCATGGCGAGGTTTACCTCAAGCTTGAAAACATGCAACGTACAGGCTCTTTTAAAATTCGTGGTGCCTTCAACAAACTCAGTTCATTAAGTCTGGAAGACCGACAAAAAGGTGTTGTCGCCTGCTCGGCGGGCAATCATGCCCAAGGTGTATCACTCTCCAGTGCTATGTTGGGAATTGATGCCAAGGTGGTCATGCCTTGCTGTGCCCCCAAATCAAAAATTGCTGCAACCAGTGACTATTCAGCCAAAGTGATCCTTCATGGAAATAGCTTCAATGACACCATTGCCAAAGTCAGCGAAATCGTGGAGATGGAAGGCCGCGTATTTATCCCCCCCTTCGACGATGCAAAAGTGATTGCCGGCCAGGGCACCATTGGCCTGGAAATTATCGAAGATTTGTATGATGTCGATAACATCATAGTACCGATCGGTGGCGGTGGTTTGATTGCCGGTGTTGCCATGGCTATCAAATCTATTAATCCGACCATCAAGGTGATTGGTGTGCAATCCGAGAATGTGCACGGTATGGCGGCCTCTTTCTATGCCGGTACCATGACCAATCACAGAACCAGCAGCACGCTGGCCGATGGCTGTGATGTGGCAAGACCCGGTTCACTGACCTTCGAAATCGTCAAACAATTGGTGGATGATATTGTACTGGTCACCGAGGATGATATTCGTAATAGCATGGTTGACCTTATTCAGCGCAACAAGGTGATTACCGAAGGGGCGGGAGCTCTGGCCTCGGCAGCGCTGCTCAGTGGCAAGCTGAAACATTATGTCGAAGGTAAAAAGACCGTCAGCATTATTTCGGGGGGCAATATTGATCTGACCCGGATCGCCGAAATTATCGAACAGAACAATATTCGTCAATTTAGCCTGTAAGGAATGCAGTCATGATATTAGACAGTGTTGTCACCGGCAGTAAAGAGAATACGCGTGCATGGCGTAAATCGGATACCACATGGGGATTAGGTCTGTTCGGTACTGCTATCGGGGCGGGGGTCTTGTTCTTTCCAATCCGGGCCGGATATGGTGGCCTGATCCCAATATTAATCATGCTGGTGCTGGCTTACCCCATTGCATTTTATTGCCACAGGGCGTTGGCCAGATTATGTCTTTCTGGCAGTAATCCATCGGCAAATATTACCGAGACCGTTGAAGAATATTTTGGCAAGATGGGTGGAGTGGTAATTACCTTCCTCTATTTCTTTGCCATCTGCCCACTGCTGTGGATATATGGTGTGACGATCACCAATACCTTTATGGCATTTTGGGAGCATCAACTACAGTTGGTTCCGCTTAATCGAGGTGTGGTTGCACTGGCATTGTTGATGTTGATGGCATTCGTGATCTACTTCGGTAAAGATCTGATGGTCAAGGTGATGAGCTATCTGGTCTTTCCCTTTATTGCCAGTTTGATCGTTATCTCTCTCTCCCTCGTCCCGTACTGGAACAGTGCCGTCTTTGATCAGGTCAATCTGAGCGAGATATCGATGTTTGGTCACGATGGTATTCTGGTTACCGTCTGGCTGGGGATCTCCATTATGGTCTTTTCCTTCAACTTCTCGCCGATTGTCTCCTCTTTCATTGTCTCCAAACGGGAAGAGTATGAGCAAGAGTTCGGGCGTGATTTTACCGAGAAGCGCTGCTCGAAGATTATCTCCGGTGCCAGCATGCTGATGGTGGCCGTGGTGATGTTCTTTGCCTTCAGCTGCCTCTTTACCCTGTCACCGCAAAATATGGCGGAAGCCAAGGCCCAGAACATTCCGGTGCTCTCCTATCTGGCCAACCACTTCTCCTCAATGACGGGCAGCAAGTCTGCGTTTGCCACCACTTTGGAGTATGCGGCGTCCATCATTGCGCTGGTTGCCATCTTCAAATCCTTCTTCGGTCACTATCTGGGGACGCTGGAAGGGTTGAACGGCCTTATCCTCCGCTTTGGCTACCAGGGCGACAAGAGCAAGGTTTCCAGTAAAAAACTCAACATGGTCAGTATGTTGTTCATCATGGGTTCGACCTGGCTGGTCGCCTATGTGAACCCCAACATCCTCGACCTGATTGAGGCCATGGGGGCGCCGATCATCGCTTCCCTGCTCTGTCTGCTACCGATGTATGCGGTGAGCAAGACACCGGCACTGGCAAAATATAAAGGTCAGGCCAGCAACTTGTTTGTCACCATCATCGGTGTGCTGACCATCCTGAATATTGTTTCCAAGCTGTTCTGAAAACCTTTTCTGAAAGTCATCAACCATTCAGGCCCCCCTGGCGGGGTCTGGATGGTGCAGTCAGACATGAGCAATAACCAGTTCTTCGTTGGCCCAATTGTGTGGGCCCTGGACAAGGCTTGCCGTTTTTTGACTCTCTGTTTATGGCGAAATGCCCTGACTGCAGTGACTCGACACTATTAATCTCGAGGCGATGTAATGAAGTCTGATCCGTTGGTTCTGGTTATCAATTGCGGCTCTTCGTCGGTCAAATTCTCGGTACTGGACAGTAAAACCTGCGAGGTGGTGATCTACGGTATAGCGGATGGTATTGAGACAGTCCATCCCCAATTGCAAGTGGGTAAAGAGCCCGCAATGTCATTAGCTGAAAATAACCACACCTGTGCATTGGCTGCCATTGCGGCTGAATTGAAAAAACGGGATCTGCTGGATGCCATTGCACTGGTGGGTCATCGAATTGCTCATGGTGGTAGTGAATTTAGCGAAGCCGTGATCATTGATGAACATGTATTGGCCAAAATAAAGCAGGTGTCACCCTTGGCTCCCCTGCACAATCACGCCAATTTGAGTGGTGTGATGGCCGCCCGCCAGCTATTTCCCGACCAGCCCCAAATTGCGGTTTTTGATACCGGCTTTCACCAGACCCTGAAGCCGGAAGCCTATATCTATGGGCTGCCTTACCAATATCTGCAGGATTACGGCGTGCGCCGCTATGGCTTCCATGGCACCTCCCATCGCTATGTTGCCGAGCAGGCCTGCGTATTCATGGGGCTGGATGAGCAGCATGCCGGTCTGGTCATCGCCCATCTGGGCAATGGCGCCTCTATTTGTGCGGTACAGGATGGCAAGAGCGTCGATACCTCGATGGGGATGACGCCGCTGGAGGGGCTGATCATGGGCAGCCGCAGTGGCGATATCGATTTTGGCGCGCTGGTCTATATCGCCAGCAAGACAGGACAATCCATCGAGGATATCGAGCGGGTATTGAACAAGCAGTCCGGCCTGCTGGGTATTTCGGGGCTCTCCTCGGATATGCGGGTATTGGAAGCTGCCTATCACGAAGGACATCCCGGGGCGAAACTGGCGATCCACGCCTTTGTCCACCGTATTGCCCGCCATATCGGCGGCCATGCCACCTCATTGCGCCGGCTGGATGCCGTTATTTTCACCGGCGGGATCGGCGAGAACTCGGCCTTTATCAGAAAGCTGGTATGCGAACGACTTCAGGTATTTGGCGTAGCGATCAGCGATCCGTTTAACCAGCGTCCCAATAGCGAGGGCTGCCGAGTGATTTCGGCGGCAGAGTCCATGGTACTGGCGGCAGTTATTCCCACCAATGAAGAGAAAATGATCGCGCTGGATGCCATTCGTCTGGGGCAGCAGGTTCGTCAGGCCGAGTGCGTCTGACATCTTCCACTGTAGTGTCATGAGTAGTGAATGAGGTTTATTTGATGAAAGTTGATATGCAATTGGATCAGGATAAATTCCGTCAGGCATGGCAAGGGTTTGCCGGTGAAAACTGGAAGCTCGAGATCAACGTCCGTGATTTTATCCAGCAGAACTACACCCCCTATGAAGGTGACGAACAGTTTTTAGCGGATGCCACAGAAGCGACCACCACTTTGTGGAACAAGGTGATGGAGGGGATCCGTATCGAGAACGCTACCCACGCACCGGTCGATTTTGATACCAATATTGCCACGACCATTACTGCCCACGGGCCAGGTTATATCGAGCAGGGGCTGGAAAAGATTGTTGGCCTGCAAACCGACAAGCCCCTTAAAAGAGCGCTGCACCCATTTGGCGGTGTAAATATGATCCGCAGCTCTTTTGAAGCATATGACCGGGAGATGGATCCCGAATTTGAATATACCTTCAGCGAATTGCGCAAAACCCATAACCAGGGAGTGTTCGACGTCTACTCTCCCGAGATGTTGCGCTGCCGAAAATCGGGAATTTTGACCGGTTTGCCGGATGGTTACGGTCGTGGTCGCATTATCGGAGATTATCGTCGGGTCGCGCTCTATGGCATAGATTATCTAATCCGTGAGCGGGAGCTGCAGTTCGCCGATCTGCAACCGGCCCTCGAGCGTGGCGAGAATCTGGAGCAGGTGATCCGTCAGCGCGAGGAGTTGGCAGAGCACAAGCGGGCACTGGTGCAGATCAAGCAGATGGCTGCCAACTACGGCTTCGATATCTCAGGGCCGGCGCGCACTGCCCAGCAGGCGGTGCAGTGGCTCTACTTTGCCTATCTGGCAGCGGTGAAGTCGCAAAATGGCGGGGCCATGTCCCTCGGTCGTACCGCCACCTTCCTCGACATCTATATCGAGCGGGATCTTAAAGCGGGGCTTATCAGCGAGCAGGATGCCCAGGAGCTGGTTGATCACTTCATCATGAAGATCCGCATGGTGCGCTTCCTGCGTACTCCGGAGTTTGACTCCCTCTTCTCCGGCGACCCCATCTGGGCGACCGAGGTGATCGGTGGCATGGGGCTGGATGGTCGTACTCTGGTGACCAAGAACTCCTTCCGTTATCTCCACACCCTCAAGACCATGGGGCCGGCGCCCGAGCCCAACCTCACCATCCTCTGGGCGGAAGGATTGCCGCGGGCCTTCAAGACCTATGCGGCCCGCGTCTCCATCGATACCTCATCCCTGCAGTATGAGAACGATGATCTGATGCGCACCGACTTCGAGAGCGATGACTACGCCATCGCTTGCTGCGTGAGCCCCATGGTGATCGGCAAGCAGATGCAGTTCTTCGGTGCCCGCGCCAACCTCGCCAAGACCCTGCTCTATTGCATCAACGGTGGCGTGGACGAGAAGCTGAAGATCCAGGTTGGCCCGAAAGTGGCGCCCATCATGGACGAGGTGCTGGATTACGCCACTGTCATGGTGAGCCTCGACTGCTTTATGGATTGGCTGGCGGTGCAGTACATCAGCGCGCTCAACCTTATTCACTACATGCACGACAAGTACAGCTACGAGGCCTCACTGATGGCGCTGCACGATCGCGACGTCTATCGCACCATGGCCTGCGGCATTGCCGGTCTGTCGGTGGCGGTTGATTCGCTGGCGGCCATCAAGTACGCCCGGGTCAAGCCGGTGCGCGATGCTGACGGGCTGGCGGTCGATTTCGTAATTGAGGGGGAGTATCCCCAGTACGGCAACAACGACGAGCGGGCCGACTCCATCGCCTGCGATTTGGTCGAGCGCTTCATGAAGAAGATCCAGGCGCTGCCGACCTACCGCAATGCGGTGCCGACCCAGTCGATCCTGACCATCACCTCCAACGTGGTCTATGGCCAGAAGACCGGCAACACCCCGGATGGCCGCCGCGCCGGTGCGCCGTTTGCACCGGGAGCCAACCCGATGCACGGTCGGGATCGCAAGGGGGCGGTCGCTTCGCTCGCCTCGGTAGCCAAGCTGCCGTTCAAATATGCCAAGGACGGGATCTCCTACACCTTCTCCATCGTGCCGGGGGCGCTCGGCAAGGAGCCCGCGAATCGCGAGAACAATCTGGTGGGGCTGATGGATGGCTACTTCCACCATGAGCGGGATGTGGAAGGGGGTCAGCACCTCAACGTCAACGTGATGAACCGCGAGATGCTGCAGGATGCCATCGAGAATCCGGACAAGTACCCCAGCCTGACCATCCGGGTCTCCGGTTATGCGGTGCGCTTCAACGCCCTGACCCGCGAGCAGCAGCAGGACGTCATCTCCAGAACCTTCACCAACATGATGTAACTCTCATGCCCGGGGTGAGCAGGCTTGCTCCGGGCCTACTTTTTGTTTGTCAGCACGAGGAAGTAACAGATGCGACAGGTTATCACTACCAAGGCGGCGCCGAGCGCCATCGGCCCCTATGTGCAGGCCACCCGGATTGGCAACATCCTATACACCTCCGGTCAGATCCCGCTGGACCCGGTGAGCGGCGACGTTGCGGAGGGGATCGAAGCGCAGACCCTGCGCTCGCTGCAAAACGTACAGGCGATTGTCGAGGCGGCAGGCGGCGAGGTGCGCAACATCTTCAAGACCACGGTGTTTGTCTCGGATCTGAACGACTTTGCTACGGTGAATCAGGTCTACAACGACTTCTTCACCGAGCACGATGCCATGTATCCGGCTCGCTCCTGCGTAGAAGTGGCTCGGTTACCGAAGGATGTGAAGATCGAGATAGAGGCGATTGCTGCGCTGTAACCCCATCGGGAGTGTGTCAGCAAGCCAAAACAGAGCGGCTGCCAATGGCAGCCGCTTTTGTCTATATGGTCATCGGGCAGATCAGGCGATCCGTTCGATACGAGCCATGTAGAAGCCGTCGAAGCCGGTCTCGGACGGGCTCACGGTGTGATCGTCACGCAGACGGAAGTTTTCGTTGGCGGCGAGGAACTTGTCCACCTGCTGGCGGTTCTCCTCGGGCAGGATGGAGCAGGTTGCATAGACCAGCAGGCCGCCGACTTTCACCATCTGGCTGTAACGCTGCAGGATCTCTTCTTGCAGCGCGACCAGCACCGGCAGACGCTCGGCGGTATCACGCCACTTGGCATCCGGATTGCGCTTGAGTACGCCCAGACCGGAGCAGGGCACGTCCAGCAGTACGCGGTCGGCGCTCTCTTTGAGGCGCTTGACGGTCTTGCTGCTGGTGATGACCCGGGTCTCCACGTTGTGGGCACCGGCGCGACGAGCGCGTTGCTTGAGGTTCTCCAGCTTCCACTCTTCCACATCCATTGCCAGCAGACGGCCTTTGCCCTGCATCATGGCGGCGATATGCAGGGTCTTGCCACCAGCACCGGCGCAGGCGTCGATAACGCGCATGCCTGGGGCAACTTCCAAAGCGGCAGCAACCAGCTGGGAGCCTGCGTCCTGCTGTTCGAAGCAACCATCGGCAAAGGCCTTGGTACGGAACAGGGCGGCGTCGGAGGTGACCTGCAGGGCAGTCTCCACACCTTCAACCGGAATGGTGGTGACCTGCTCTTTGGCCAGCATGGCCTGCAGCTCATCACGGGTGCACTTGAGGGTGTTGACCCGCAGGTAACGCTTGGGCATCCAGGCCAGGGCGGCACGCTCGGCAGGCCAGGCTTCACCCAGCTGCTCGCTACCCAGTTTCTCCAGCCAGCTCGGGCAACCATCCATCAATACCGGGTTCTTCTTCGCCTCGGTCAGACGGCGGCGGAATGCCTCTTCATTGAAGCGATCCAGGGTCGGGTGGTTGGGCTGGGCAATTTTGTGGAAGGCATGCCAGCTGTGCAGCAGCGGCCAGACATTCTTTTCGGCCTGACGCACCTGAATACCGGTGAGGAAACAATAGAGGCTGAGACGGCGCAGCAGGTCGCCGGTGACCAGGGCAATCCTTGCCTGTTCTTGCGGTTTGAGTTCGATGCCGGAGAAGTGACGGGCATAAGCGCGGTCGAGGGTAAGACCCTGACCGAGCACATCGTCAACAATGGCAACGACCAGATCCCCGAAACGGGGCAACAGTGGGGATTTGAGCATGAGATTAACCTTGGCCAGATAAAGATGAACCGCACCTTTGTGAAGAGGGGCAGTTCTAAAATTGACAAATCCGCGCAATGATAGGGGTTAGACGGGGTTGGCGCAACACTCCCCATGGGCGAGTGGCTGAAACAGTGGCGCCGGGCTTCTTGATTCGGCGGGATAATGATGCCGGTAATGGTTCAAAAAAGTGCATGACTACAAGGATGACAAAGATGCATGTGACCAGTAAGTGTTCGTTGGCCCTGGTGGTGGCCAGTTTGTTGGGGTCAACCAGCCTGATGGCCAGCGAGTGGAGCACAGTAGCCGCCAGAGCGACTGCGGAGCAAGGTTATGAGGTGCGGGCCAATCAGTTTCGGGTGGCCAAGGTGCCGCTCGACTATTTTGCCGGGCTGCAAGCCGGGGCGAGTGAGCTGACCCTGCCGCTGCCCGATGGGGGGGAGGTAACTTTTGCTCTGGAAGCCTACGACTTGCTGCCTGCAGATCTTGCCGCCAAGTATCCGCAGATCCGCACCTTCAAGGGTCACAACCCGGCACATCCGATAGAGATAGGGCGCTTCGATCTGGGGCCGCAAGGTTTCCACGCCATGTTCAGCCATCAGGGCAGGATGGTGTTTGTCGATCCGCTGCGCAATGCCGAAGGCTACGCCGTCTATTATCAGCAAGATGCCTTTAGCCGCTTGGAAGAGGATGCGGATGAGGTGATAGGGTCCAAGCTCAGCAAACTGGTGCGCAAGGTGCAAGTGGATGGCAATGTTCGCAAGCGCTACGTCATTGCCATTTCGGCGACAGGAGAATTTACCCAATACCACGGTGGCTCCAAAGCGCTTACCATGGCGGCGATTGCGACCTTGCTCAACCGCGTCAATCAGGTCTATCAACGGGATGTGGGCGCCGAATTCGTGCTGGCCAGTGGCAATGACAACCTGATCTTTACCGATCCGGCCAGCGACTTGTTTGCCAATGATAATTCGGATGCGCAGACCAATATCGGGGTACAGGCTTATTACTTTACCAATATGCAGCTCGGTAATTTTGATATCGGCCATGTACTCAATACCGGTAGCGGTGGTCTGGCCGGTTTGGCAGTGCTCTGCACCAATCAGAAGTCTGGCGGGATGTCGGGTTCACCCACACCGGTGGGAGACGCCTTCTTCGTTGACTATGTGGCTCATGAAATTGGCCACCAGTTTGGTGCCGATCATACCTTCAACGGCACTACCGGGAGTTGCGGTGCTGGTACCCGGGTTGCGAATAAAGCCTATGAGCCAGGTAGTGGCAGCTCCATCATGGCCTATGCCGGTATTTGTGGTGATGAGAATATCCAGACTCACAGCGACCCCTATTTTCATAGCAAGTCCATCGAGCAGATGCGTGCGCACATGGCGACCGTATCGACTTGTGGAACCACACTCTCGTTGAGCAATAATGCCCCGCAGGCAGCTGCAGGGGGGGACTATGTGATCCCTGCCAATACGGCCTTTATGTTAAAAGGGGCTGGTGGAGATCTGGATAATGATTCTCTGCTCTACAACTGGGAGCAGATCGATCTGGGTACTGAATCGAGCAGTGCCGCCACCATGATTGACGATGGCTCCCGGCCGCTGTTTCGTTTTGTCTCTCCCACGGCATCGCCGGAGCGGATCCTGCCGAGTTTGCCATCCCTGCTCTCCGGCACTCTCGCCAAAGGGGATGCTTGGCCGACTACCAACCGGGATCTCAATTTCAGACTGACGGTGCGTGATGGTCAGGGTGGCGTTGCCAGTGATGACATGAAAGTGCAAGTGATCAATACCGGCGCGGCATTTCGCATCACCAACCCGTTTTACGGGGTGACTCTCACTCCGGGGGCCAGTCAGGCAGTGGGATGGGATGTGGCGGGCACAACTGTGGCGCCGATCAGTTGCAGCAAGGTGGACATCTCGGTGACCCAGAATGAGGGCGTAAGCTGGACAATGCTCGCCGCCGGACAACCCAATAACGGCGCAGCAACGGTAACGTTGCCTGCCGATCTCACCAGCAGCGTCAGGCTGAAAGTGGCATGCAGCGACAATATCTTCTTTGCCATCAGTCCCCTTAAATTGCCTCTGGTGCAAGGTGGCTCGACTTCAGGTGGCGGCGGTGGTGGCGGGGCGCTCGGATTGTGTACGCTCGCTCTGGCGCTGCTCGGCTGGCAACGGAGGCGCAAATGAAGGGAGTCCCTCTGTTGCTGCTTGTCATGCTCGGCGGTTGTCAGGCCGATGCCAGCACGTTGGAACAGGAGCTGAGTGCAAACCTCGCCAGGCAGGATTACCGCCTGATAGTGATAGCCGGGCGGGGAGAGTTCGCCCCCGGTATTGCAGCCGAGCAGCAGGCAGAGGCCAAGGCGCGCTGTGGCAAGCGTTATCTGGATGGATTGGGCGATGTGATAAGGCCCGGTCAGCAAGAGATACATGCCAAGTTGAGCGCTTACGCCAACGAGTATAATCAGCGTATGGTGATTCATTGCCCAATAGCATCGGGCGCGGATAAGCAGTAATACGCCAACGAACCAATCCAAATGGAGGGGATATTCATCCCCCTATCTATCCGTGAAGGCGCCAATGGCGCCTTCACTTTTTCCGTTGTTGAATGGGGCCAGTCTGTATTGCCTGAGATGGGGAGCGCGGGTGCAGCACGATTTTTCAGCGTGACAGAAGTTTTGTGCGAATTTTCTTTTCTGTCTGTCACGCAGATCGTCAATTGACGCTGCACCATACTTGTTGTCACCAAGGTTGGGCAAGGAGGCTCTATGAAGCATGGCATTGCGGTGATTATCACCAGTTTGTCTGTTCAGGTTGCAGCAGAACCACAGTGGACCTTCATGGATGAAAACTTGGAAAGGGGAGGGAGCTATGATGTGCGAGCTGAAAAGGTCAGAGTGGTGGTTCCTGACAAGCCTTTTGAACCCGGGCATCTCGCCAGTGTATTGACCTTGCCATTGCCGGATGGCACTACGGTGCAGTTTGATGTTCATCCCAATATCTTGCTCCCGGAGCCTTTGGCCCAGCGCTACCCTTCTATCAATACTTACAGTGGGAAGGCTATCGATCGGGCGGCGGATACAGGCCGATTTGATGTCACCATACATGGTTTTCACGGTATGTTTACCCATCAGGGGCGTACCTTTTATGTCGATCCGCTTCAGGACGGTTTCTCTTATGCCGTTTATGAACAGCAAGATGCCTGGCGGCGACAGGATGTGGATCAGGTGATTGATCCTCATGGTATCGAACGTGAGCGAGCTGTGCTGGTCGATGGAAATTTGCGCAAGCGCTACACCATCGCCATCTCGGCAACCGGGGAATATACCCAGTATCACGGTGGTACCAAGGTTGCAGCACTCTCGGCTATTGCAACACTGCTTAATCGGGTCAATGAAGTCTATCGCCGTGATGTGGGGGCCGAGTTTCAGCTTGCAGCTGATACGGACAATGTGATTTTCACCGATCCTGCTACGGATCCCTTCACCAACTCGACCCAGGATATCGCAATCAACCAGACCCAACAGGGGGTGTTGCTCAATCCTTCTTTTGATCTGGGCCATCTGCTGGCGACATCAGGCGGCGGGGTGGCGACCCTGAGATCTTTATGCAACCCTTTCAGCCGTTCACGGGGCATGACCGGAGGCTCACAGCCTATCGGTGATGCGTTCTTTATTGATTATGTGGCTCACGAATTGGGGCACCAGCTGGGGGCCGAGCACTCCTTCAATGGCATGGCCGACAGTTGTGCAACAGGTCGCAAGGCTAGCTCAGCCTGGGAACCGGCAGTGGCTCGACCATCATGGCCTATGCCGGGATCTGTGGTGAGGAGAATCTGCAGGTTAACAGCACACCTTTTTTTCACAGCAAGTCGATCGAGCAGATGCGGGCTCTGATGGCCTCTCTGCCCTCCTGCGGCACCGACCTGGCGCTTGCCAATTACGCGCCGGTTGTGGATGCGGGGGGCGATAGGGTGACCCCCGCCAATACGCCTTTCACTCTTGTCGGTAGTGCGCTGGATCTGGATGGTCATCCCCTCAGTTACACCTGGGAGCAGGTTGATCTTGGCAATGCATCCTACAGCGTGGCAACCATGGTGGATGATGGTACCCGCCCGCTGTTTCGCTTTGTTTCACCAACATCGGATCCCCATAGAACATTGCCCGCCATGAGCTCTCTGATATCGGGTGTCTTGGCCAAAGGAGAGGCGTGGCCTGCGACCAATCGCAATCTCCAGTTCCGCCTTACCGTACGTGATGGTCAGGGGGCGGTGAGCAGTGATGAAATGGTGGTTCAGGTGATCAATACCGGCGCGGCATTTGCCATCACAGCTCCGCAGATCGGCGCCATGATGGCGGGTAGCACTCAGCTAGTGACATGGAATGTTGCCGGGACCGATCAGCCTCCTATCAATTGTCCCAGCGTGGATTTGGCACTGACACAGAATGGTGGTTCTACTTGGACTACGCTGGCAAGCGGGCTTGCCAATAACGGTTCGGCCAGTGTGGTGTTGCCTGCACTGTTGACCAGTTCGGCCAGGCTGAAGCTGGCATGCAGCAATAATATTTTTTTCTCTATCAATGGGATAAGAGGTAATGCGTCTGCCACTACGGAAAGTGCAACTGTTATTACCGACAACAATGCGGGTGGTGGCGGTGGTGCAGTGAATCTTATCGTGATCCTCCTGATGGGAGGGGCAGCCGGATGGCGCAGGTATTACTGTTAGCCGTCAATTTGCTGTTTCTATATATCTGCGCAGCACCTGTTGTGGCCGCATCACTGACCGAGGCAATAGATGAAAGTCTTGCTGCTCAGGATTATCGGCTCATCGTGCGTGGCGGGCGCGGCGGTATGGCTCCGGGGGTTGTGGAGTCATTGCAAGCAGAAGCGAGAACCCGGTGCGGAGTCCGTTATCTGAAAGGGTTCGGTGATGTGATTGAGATGGGTAAGGCGTCGGAGTTTGAGCAGCGGATTGACTATGCCACCCGATATAACCGACAGATGCTGGAAAAATGCATGCCGGAGGCGATTTCAAGGCCGTAGTGGCTGTTCAACAACGGCGTGTAAATCGACATGATTGGAGTTATAACTCTAATATTCCAAACATAGTGATAGTCTCATGGGAATGATTCGATGACTCACATATGAGCCCCCATATACTTTTTTTGGAGTTTTAACTCTATTAAAAGAACTGCTGAAAATGCTAACAAAATGAGCTGTTTATAAATCTTAGCTCACTAACTATATGATTTTAAATAAAATAAAATTAATTTATTTTTTATTTAAAAAGTTGAATTGTGATGTGCATCACGTTATTCTCGCCGGCTGTTCAGTCAGGTGATTAATAATGATGAAGTTCACAATAAATGCAATCTCAGTTGTCATCGCAATGTCAGCCAATATCGTGCTGGCATCCCCATGGCATATGGTCGAAAAACGCAGCAAGCAGGCCGATGAACCTGTAAGGGCTCGCGCATACAATATCTTCGAGGTAGAACCGGATTTTTTAGAAAATCTGCGCTTGGGCCAAACCGTGATTACGCTACCATTGCCTGATGGCAAGATGGTGCAATATGAGTTGGAAGCCTATTCCGTATTGCCGCCTGCGTTGGCAGCAAAATACCCAGATATCATGACCTATAAAGGACATGAAGTGGGCACACCCAGCAATACCGGTCGCTTTGATATTTCTTCGCGTGGTTTTAACGGCATGTTTATGCATGCCGGAGAGCAGATATTTGTCGATATTCAGCGTAACGGTACCTACGCTGTCTATTACAAAAAAGATGCACATTCAATGAATGGCAAGAATATCAAGGAGATCATTGAAAAATCCGAGCTGAAAAAAAAGCTAGCACACAAAACTGAAGCGGCTCGTAACGAGACTAGCTATAGCAAGCCAGAGCTTACCAAGTATAAAATTGCATTCTCTACAACTAGCCAATATACCGCGCACTTTGGCGGCAAGGTGCAAGCATTGGCATCACTGGCAAACTTGGTTAACCGTTTAAACGAGGTATATGAAAGGGATTTAGGGGTTCGTTTCGAATTGGCAGATGGGAATGACAATGTTATATTCGAAAATCCTGTTGACGACCCTTTTGTGAACGGTAAATATCCAAAGTTTAAAAGCATCAGCACTATAAATGCTGTGGTTCAGAGAGAGAAACTGAATAGTAATGAGCTTGGCTATTTCGATATTGGTCATGTAGTAACGCAAACGGAAAAAAATGCAGGGAGTGCAATCCTAGGGTCATTGTGTGATGAAATAGATTCATATGCCTCATATAGGTCTAACGCTGTTACAGGAAACAAAAATCCTGTTGGCGATGCATTTTTTATTGATTTTGTGGCGCATGAGATTGGTCATCAATTTGGCGCGGACCATACCTATAACGCTGATCAGGGACAGAGAGAGTCCTCCATGGCATGGGAGCCTGGCAGTGGTAGCTCCATTATGGCTTATGCGGGACTGATGGGGGAGCAAAACGTACAGCTCAACAGCGATGCCTATTTTCATAGCAAGTCGATTGATATGATGCGCAAGCATATCAACAACCGTGAAGCTCAAGCAAAGAAGAGTGAGATCCTATTTGTTGGTGCGCCATTAGTGCTTGCTCCTATTTTTTCCTCGCGTTGTGGCACTGCTATCCCGAACCAAAATGGTGATAATCAGGCGCCAGAAATTACCGATGTGCCAGCAGAACATGTGATCCCCAAAGGGGTGGCATTTAGTCTGAGTGGCAAGGGTAATGATATTGACGGCGATACCCTTACCTATACCTGGGAGCAGGTCGATCTGGGGGATGCAACGACGAGTGGCGATCAATTGAGTTCAGGTCGCCTTGCAACCGGCCCCCTGTATCGTTACACCGCGCCGACCACTTCCCCGGTTCGTCACTTTCCTTCGCTGGCTACCCAGTTGAAAGGGGAAGCTGAGAAAGGTGATGTCTGGGTCAATGTGCCGCGCACCCTTAACTTCCGTCTGGTCGCCCGTGATGGCAAAGGCGGTGGTGCCTATGGTGAGACCTCGGTCGAGGTGGTCGATACAGGCGCACAAACCTTCAAGATTGAATCGGCATCTGACCAGCGTATGCTGGTTGGTAGCCCGACCACAGTGAATTGGCAAGTAGCTGGCACGGACCGTCATCCTGTCAACTGTCAGCGGGTCGATATCAGTTATAGCAACGATGAAGGCAAGAGCTGGCAGCCGCTGGTCAATGGCGTGAACAACAATGGCGCCCATGAGGTGACCATTCCGGCCAATGCTGGCAGCGCTGTTCGCCTCAAGCTGGCCTGTAGCGACAATATCTTCTATGCCATTACGCCAAAACTGGCGACCAAGAGCAGTGATACACCGGCTCCCCAGCCTGAAAGCAATGGCGGCGGTGGTGGTGGCGGTTCGACCGGTCTGTTCGTGCTGTTGGGCCTTGGTATCGCTGCGCTGCTGCGTCGTCGTGAGATCATGAGCTACTAAACAAGATAACCCAAGGGTGAGATTACCCATCTTTGGTAAATTGATGAACCAAGCGAAGAGGCGTTAGCCTCTTCGCTTTTTTTGTATGGTTTACAAGGTCGCTTTATCGAGCGCACAATGCCTGCGTCACTCTCTTGATGGTCGTGGAACCATTATTTATTTGAAGGAAAATCAAGATGATGGATGTTGCTGATCTGCGCCGTGAATATTCCCGTGGCGGGCTGCACCGGGCCGATCTGCCGGCCGAGCCGCTGGTGCTGTTCGAGAAGTGGTTGGCGCAGGCCTGTGAAGCCAAATTGACCGATCCCACCGCCATGGTGGTGGCGACGGTGGATGCCGATGGTCAGCCCTGGCAGCGCACTGTGCTGCTCAAGCACTACGATGCCCAGGGGATGGTCTTTTACACCAACATGGGTAGCCGAAAGGCGCAGCAGCTGGAAGGCAACCCCCGTATCAGCCTGCTCTTCCCCTGGCACACGCTGGACAGACAGGTTCATGTGACCGGCCGAGTGGAGAAGATGAGCACTTTCGAGGTGATGAAGTATTTCCACAGCCGTCCCAAGGATAGCCAGATCGCTGCCTGGGTCTCCAAACAGTCGACCCGCATCTCGGCCCGTGGCGTGCTGGAGGCCAAGTTCCTCGAGCTCAAGCAGAAGTTTGCCAATGGCGAAGTGCCGCTGCCGAGCTTCTGGGGCGGATTCCGGGTGGTGATCGAGACGGTGGAGTTCTGGCAGGGGGGCGAGCACCGGCTGCACGACCGCTTCTACTACACCCGCGACGGGGATGGCTGGCATATCGAGCGTCTGGCACCCTGAGCGCTCTGTTCAATTCTGTTTTCACAAGGAGTGTGTATGCGTCTGTATGGTGATCTGCGTTCCGGCAACTGTTACAAGGTGTGGCTGCTGGCCCGCTGGCTGGATCTGCCCCTTGAGTGGGTAGAGGTCGATATTCAGGCGGGGGATACCCGTACCCCCGCATTTCTGGCCATGAACCCCAACGGCAAGATCCCGGTGCTGGAGATTGGCCAAGGCGACATGCTGGCGGAATCCAATGCCATCCTCTTCTATCTGGCGCAAGGCAGTGCCTTGTGGCCAACCGATCCGCGCCAGCAGGCCGAGGTGCTCAAATGGATGTTCTTCGAGCAGTACAGCCATGAGCCATATATCGCGGTGGCCCGCTTTATCGTTCACTATCTCGGCCGACCCGAGTCCCAGGAGGCGCGTCTCGACGGGCTGAAAGCCGGTGGCGAGAAGGCGCTGGCGGTAATGGAGCAGCAGCTGAAACAGAGCCCCTATCTGTGCGGTGATGCGCCTACCATCGCCGATATCGCCCTTTATGCCTACACCCACGTGGCAGAGGAGGGGATCTTCTCCCTGCAGGGGTGGCCAGCTATCCGTAGCTGGATCGCCCGTATCGAAGCCCATCCCCGTCACCTGACGCTGCCAGCGGCCTGTCAGGCCAGCTGATGGAACTGTTGATCGAGGCCAGTCTGTGGCAACCGCAGTGGGCTGCGCCGTTGCTGCACTGGCAGCAGCAAGGTCATCGCTGGCAGTTGCTGCTCGGCAAAGAGGCGGCGGCCGCCCTCGATCAAACCGATGCACCCTGGGCGAGCAGCCCTCCAGACGGGGTGCTCTGCCCGGGAGCCCTGCTGGCCGCCTGGCTCGATGGGGATCTGCTGGCGGATTTTCATGTTGATCCCAGCCGCCAGGTTCTGATCAGTGCCTCCACCTCGCTACTGACCCTCGCCAGAGAGCAGGGGCTGCTTACCCTTGGTCCTGTGGGGGCCGATCTGCCGCTTACCCCCGAGGCCGATTTGGGCGCCGTGCTCAATCGCCTGCTGGCGCGCCGCGTGACGGTGCCGACCCTGGCTGAGGGGCATCCGCTATCAGGCGTCGTGCTGCGACAACTGCAGGCCGACGATGAGCGCGAGATAGTGCGCTACTGCAGCGACGAGGCGCTGGCGCGCTACACCCTCAATATTCCTCACCCCTATCCGCCGGAGGGGGCCCGCGACTGGCTGGCGCTCAGCTGGCGCAAGGCGGCGTTTGGCCTTGGCTGGAGCTGGGCCATCACCTTGCCAGAGGAGCAAGGTGCGGCGTTGCTTGGGGTGATCTCCTTGCACTGGAATGGCGAGCTCGCCTGGTGGGTTGGTGTGCCCTGGCAGAATCGCGGTCTGGCGACCCGGTCGGCCGAGCTGGTCAAGGGGTTTGCCTTTGACCAACTGCAACTGCCTGCGCTGACGGCCCGCCATATGCCGGACAACCTCGCCTCCGGCCGGGTGATGGCAAAAATGGGGATGTACTATCGCGGTCAGCGCCATATCAGCGGTCGTCAGCCGTGTGAGGTGAGTTACTGGCGGCTGGATCGTGCCCTCTCCTTACCCAATCCTTTGCCCGAGGAGATTTCCCATTGGCTTGCTGATGAGCGGATCGCCGTGGTGATCCTGCGCGATCCTGTAACGTTGGATCGGCAGAGTGCCAACGGCAAGCTGGCCATCTCGCTCTTTGTGGATGAGAGGGGCGCGGGGGAGGAGTCCTGCTCTATTCGCTGCCCGCCGCATCTTGAGCGGTTGCTGGAGCTGTACTGCTACCCTGTTGATCTGCTGGCGCAGGCCGAACCGGAGCAGTTGTCCCATCTTGGTAGCGTCTTGCTGAAAGATAGGGATGAGCAGGGGCTGGCATGGCTGCTGCAACTGACCGCGCTGCAGCGGCAGGGGCCAGAGCTGCTCAGCCGCGAGGAGCGCGCATCACGGCGCCACTGGTTCAACCAATTGATGGCGCAGGCGCTGGGTGGCAACGGTGACTCGCCGCAGATACGCTATCAGCAGTTACGGCTGCTGGTGGAACTGCCGGAGCTGGTCGACGAGCTGGATGGCTGTTGGCATCAAACGCCCGAACTGACCTTTGAGCGGTTGGCGCGGGAGGCTCCCGCCCTCTGGCTGGCCTACCGCGAGGCGATGAACAGGGTCACCCCGGCGACGCTAACCGCCTTACAGCAGCAGTTTGCAGCTCGTTTTCCTGAGTGCACCCTCCCATTTTTGGACAAAGGTACTCAGAATGACCAGCCGTTGTGTGGAATAATGCCCGCTCTGCTGTACGAGGAGTAATACCTGATGTTGAGAACCGAGCGCCCCGGTGACATGCTGCCGGTTTATGAGCTGCTGAGTGCCGCCTTCGGTCGTTCCGATGAGGCCGAACTGGTCAACCGCCTGCGCGAATGTGGTGCTGCCGTAGTGACCATGGTCGAAGAGGAAGAGTACGAGTTCATGGGGCACCTGATGCTAAGCCCGATCACCATTAACGGCATGGAAGGGCCCTGGCTTGGTCTGGCGCCGGTTGCGGTTCATCCCGACTGGCAAGGCCAGGGGATTGGCTCTGATCTCATCCGTGAAGGGCTTGATACGGCGCTCGAGATGGACTGGAAAGGGGTGGTAGTACTCGGGGATCCGGCCTATTACAGCCGTTTCGGTTTCCGCCCGGCTAGCGAGTTTGGCCTCCACTGCATCTATGAGGTGCCTGCCGACTGCTTTATGGCGATGGAGCTACAGGAGCGCGGTTTTGCGGGTGTGCAGGGTGAGGTGCTCTATCACCCCCTGTTTGATGAACTCCCCGACGAGCTGCCGGATGCGCAGGCAGAAGTGTCCCATTTATAGCGAGACGTTATAACGAGAAGTCGCAGCGACATGCCATAACGAAAAAGCCCTCATTGAGGGCTTTTTCAGTTTATATCAGTCCCTGCCGGGCTTATTCGAGCAAATTGGCTCAGGCAATGATATCGAGCTGGGTGCCCTTGCGATTATCTTCGCCCACCATGTCACCCATCTGCTGGGCGAGCGGGCTCTGCTGGAATTGCACGTAGTCGCTCAGATTCTGCTGGCGCTGGTAGCGATTCGCTGCCTGATACATATCAGCCGTGTTCGGGCCCGATTTGCTGTCGCTCTCCTGACCGCTGGCCTCCAGGTAGCGCTCCACCACGGCTTTATCTTGCTGGTTAGCCGTATAAGAGACCGCCAGGGTTCTGCGAGCCGTTACTTTCTCTTCACTCTGTGCCTGCACTTCATCCTTCTTGATCAGCGCTTCGTTACGGGCCTGATTGACCTGCTCGGGTGTGACAGCGGGAGAGGAGGGGGATTTGCCGTAATCGGGCAGCGGCATGGGCCTAGAGGTGATTTGCATGGTGGCGCTTCTCTTGTGAACAGGGACGGATGCATGATACCCATCCATGTTAGCTCAATAAATCACCACTTGTCGGTTCATCAAGAGTGGGTTCAGCTTCACGCATCGATTGTTAATTGAACCGCCTCTGAGTGAAAAAAGGCGCCATAAGGCGCCCATTTATCCTTCGCTTACCACCTGCTCAGTTGAAGAACCAGTAACCGCGGTTGACCAGACGGGTCAGCAGTTGCAGGAAGCCAGCCTGATCGGCCAGCTCCACCATATCGGCCTGAGTGATGATGTCTTTGTCACACAAGAGCGAAATGGCGGCCGCGTCTTCGCTCTGCAGAGTCCAGGCTTCGCCGTCGATGAAGCATTGCTGGCTCTCGCCGCTAAACCAGACGGTGCGCAGACCCGGCACCTTGATGGCGGGCTCGCCCTGGGTCAGCAGGTCGGCTACCTCCTCGGCGCTGTAGTCCGGCTCGACCGGATTGACGTCGAGATCGTGCTTGGCCTCGGAGATCATGGTGCCGAACCACTCCTTGAACAGGGTCTCGTCATCGAGGGCCTGCTGCATCAGCTCGCGCAGACGGTGCAGCTCGTGGGGCTGGATCTCGCCGTGACGGGCGCGGGGCTTGAGATCGGCATCGCCGTAACGCTCGGTACGCACCTCGTTGTCGATCAGGTGATCGGCAAAGGAGGAGATAAGCGCCTTGGCATCCGGTGCGCGGAAACCCACCGAGAAGTTCATGGAGGGCTCGATGGCGTAGCCTTCGTGGGGGAATCCGGGCGGAATGTAGAGGATGTCACCCGGCTCCATGATGACGTCGATGATCGCCTCGAACGGCTCGCAGTGCAGCAGTGCGGCGTGGGCGGCAAACTCGTTGAGGGGCTTGGCATCGCCGACTCGCCAGTGGCGTTTGCCCAGACCCTGGGTGATAAATACATCGTAGTTATCGATGTGGGGGCCGACACCCGCGTGAGGGGTGGAGAAGCTCACCATCACATCGTCAAAGCGCCAGCCCGGGATGAACTGGAACGGCACGGCCAGCTCGTTCACCTCGGGAGCCCAGTGGTTGCAAGCCTGTACCAGAATGGTCCAGTTCTCTTCGCCCAGATGGTCATAGGATTCGAAGGGGCCGTGGGCGGCATTCCACTTGCCGTCGAAACGGGTGACGAGGCGGGACTCGACCACCTCTTCCATGGCCAGACCTGCCAGCTCATCCGGGCTGATGGGATCCTGAAAGTCCTTGAAGCCACCCTTGATAAGGAGCGGGCGCTTCTGCCAGTAGTGCTCGAGGAAGTGAGCGATATCCAGATTGAGTTCGTACATGCTGTTTCTCGTGTCTCGCAAAGAGGTTTTGCCCAAGGCGGGCTTGGGAAAAGCCACTCGGGATCCTGCCGTGGCAGGGAAAATAACAGGGGCCCTGTGGCGTATCGTGCACAGGGCCCCTTCGTCACTGCCGGTTGGCTTACTTCAGCAGATCAACCAGACGCTGGGCGTCACCGATGTAGTTGGCCGGGGTCAGCTTCTTCAGCTCGACCTTGACCGCTTCCGGTAACTCCAGGGTGTCGATAAAGGTACGCATCCCTTCGGCATCGACGCGGCGACCACGGGTCAGCTCCTTGAGTTTCTCGTAGGGCTTCTCGATACCGTAGCGGCGCATTACGGTCTGGATCGGCTCGGCCAGCACTTCCCAGTTGGCATCCAGATCGGCGGCCATGGCGGCGTCGTTGGCTTCCAGCTTGGAGATGCCCTTGAGGGTCGCCTGATAGGCAATCAGGGAGTAACCCACCGCCACACCGAGGTTGCGCAGCACGGTAGAGTCGGTCAGATCACGCTGCCAGCGGGAGATGGGCAGCTTGCTTGCCAGATGCTGGAACACGGCGTTGGCCAGACCCAGATTGCCTTCGGAGTTCTCGAAGTCGATGGGGTTGACCTTGTGCGGCATGGTGGAGGAGCCGATTTCGCCTGCGATGGTGCGCTGCTTGAAGTGACCCAGGGAGATGTAACCCCACACATCACGGTCGAAGTCGATCAGGATGGTGTTGAAGCGGGCCATGGCGTCGAACAGCTCGGCGATATAGTCGTGCGGCTCGATCTGGGTAGTGTAGGGGTTCCAGGTCAGACCCAGGGAGGTAACGAACTCCTCGGAGAACTGGTGCCAGTCCACATTCGGGTAGGCGCTGAGGTGGGCGTTGTAGTTGCCGACCGCACCGTTGATCTTGCCGAGGATCTCCACCGCCATGATCTGCTTGAACTGGCGCTCCAGACGGTAGGCGACGTTGGCCATCTCCTTGCCCATGGTGCTCGGGGTCGCCGGCTGGCCGTGGGTGCGGGAGAGCAGCGGCATGTCACGGTACTCGTGGGCCAGGCGCTTGAGCTCGCCGATCAACTTTTCGCAATAAGGCTTGATTACCTCTTCGCGGGCGGTTTTCAGCATCAGACCGTGGGAGTTGTTGTTGATGTCTTCCGAGGTGCAGGCGAAGTGGATGAACTCGCTGACAGCCGCCAGCTCCGGGTTCACTTCGACCTTCTCTTTGAGGAAGTACTCCACCGCTTTCACATCATGGTTGGTGGTGCGCTCGATCTGTTTGATACGGGCGGCGTCACTCTCGTTGAAGTTGCTGACGATGCCGTCGAGCAGGGCGTTGGCGGCCGCGCTCAGGGCAGGGACTTCCGGGATCCCGGCGTGGCTGGCCAGTTTTTGCAACCAGCGCACCTCGACTTCGACGCGAAAACGCAGCAGGCCGAATTCGGAGAAGATAGGGCGCAGGGCATCGGCCTTGTCGCCATAACGACCGTCAATCGGGGAAACAGCAGTCAGCGCGGACAGCTCCATGGGGTGAACTCCTGATGATTTGTGTGGGGGATCCGTATCCACTCGCGCGTGGGGCTGAGTTGTCATCAAGGCGGATGTGCGGCTGTTCACCCTGATGTCGACCTCGCTTGCCCGCGCGCGAGCCGATGATTAGTAACGTTTGGCCAGCTCCACCATCTTCTTGCGAGCGAAGATGATCTGGGTGCGGCTGCCACCGAGCTGACGCCACAGCACGCAGGCACGAATGCCCGCCAGCAGCAGGGCGCGCACCTTGTGCTGCACCAGCGGTTGCTGCAGGAACAGCGGGGTACCCGCCACCTGAATGCGCGGCCCGATGGGGCTGATAAGATCGCTGTAGATGCTCGCCATGTTGGCCAAAATCTGCTCGTCGAGCAGATCGAAGTGCTGTTGCTGGCGACCAATCTGGCTGATCCGCTCACCCAGCATATTGAGAATGTCCTTGCGCTTGGCCAGCTTGCGCTCCAGTGCAATCAGGCTCACCACGTAGCGGGTCAGCTCGGCATTCTTCTGGCTGCCGTCGGCACCCAGCTGTTCGACCAGCGCACGGTAGCCGTCGCGAATGGCCAGATGGGTGTTGTTGAACACCTCGAGCGGCTGGCTCGGGTTGGTCACCAGAATGCTGGAGAGGCTCTCGCGCAGGGCGGCCTCGTCACAGCTGCCGTCTCGGGCCACCTTCTGCACCAGATACGCGGCCTGGCAGATGCCGGCAAAGGCCATTGTTCTGTCTTGGAATTTATCGCTCACGTCTGCTGCCTTCTGTTAAGGATTCAAACCGGATGGCTGAAACGTTGTTCGATGATGCCGCCGCCCAGACACACTTCCCCGTCATAGAAGACGGCGGATTGGCCCGGGGTCACCGCAGCCTGTTTCTCGTCGAAGATGACCCGGATGGTCTCGTCGTCGATGGGCTGGATCAGGCAGGGGATATCCTGCTGGCGGTAGCGGGTCTTGACGGTGCAGCGACGCGGCTCGCGAATGGGGGTGCGATCCACCCAGTGCAACTGGCTGGCAATCAGGCCATCGGAGTAGAGGCGGGGATGTTCGCCCTGCGCCACCACCAGCACGTTGCGCTCGACCTCTTTGTCGACCACATACCAGGCCTCTTCGGTGGCGTCTTTGCGCCCACCGATACCAAGCCCCTTGCGCTGGCCCAGGGTGTGATACATCAGACCCTGATGCTCGCCGATCACCTTGCCATCCACGGTCTCGATTTTACCGGGTTGGGCGGGCAGGAACTTGGCCAGGAAGTCCTTGAACTTGCGCTCGCCGATAAAGCAGATACCGGTGGAGTCTTTCTTCTTGGCGGTGATGAGATCCAGCTGCTCGGCGATGCGGCGTACCTCCGGCTTTTCCAGATCGCCAACCGGGAACAGGCTCTGACCCACTTGCTTTTCGCTCAGGGTGTAGAGGAAGTAGCTCTGATCCTTGTTGGTATCGAGACCGCGCAGCAGGCGCGGGCGGCCGGTGCTGTCGTCACGGCGCACATAGTGGCCGGTGGCGATGTAGGTGGCACCCAGCTCTTCGGCGGCAAATTCGAGGAACGCCTTGAACTTGATCTCCTTGTTGCACAGGATATCGGGGTTTGGCGTGCGGCCAGCCTTGTACTCTTCGAGGAAGTGCTCGAACACGTTGTCCCAGTACTCGGCCGCGAAGTTGATGGTGTGGAGTTTCATCCCCAGCTTGTCGCAGACGGCCTTGGCATCAGCCAAATCCTGGGCGGCAGAGCAGTACTCGTCCGTGTCGTCTTCTTCCCAGTTCTTCATGAACAAGCCTTCGACCTGATAGCCCTGCTGCTGGAGCAGGTAGGCCGAGACGGAAGAATCCACGCCGCCGGACATGCCGACGATCACCTTGATTTGGCTGTTGTCTGTCATTAGTCGAAGTTACCAGTTCGTTTAAACGGGGCGTATTCTACCAGAGTTTTGCGCCCCCGGTCACATATCCATGCCGCAGTTCCCATCAGGAGCCTGATAGCAGGAAATCGTTTTTCTGTTTGTCAGCACCATGATGAAAAAGTGGTGCCAAACGATATCGTATAGCCTGTTCACGATCTGTCACGAGAGGCCGTCAGCAAGGTAAAGAGCAGCGCAGGAACCGGAGCGTATATATATACGTGAGGATTCCGAGCAGCACATGAGCCTTGATCACGGCCTCGTAGTAAGAGCGTGGGCAGGCTTTCAGATGAAGGCCTTGAGTGCCGACAGTGGCAGCCGTGTACCCGCCAGATAATCCTGAATACACTGCCACACCAAGGGGCTTCTCAGAGCCGGTTTGCATTCCGCTATTTCTTCCAGAGTGAGCCAGTGGCAAGCCAGCACATCGCCGTCAGGATCCTCTGGATGGTGCTGACCCGGCGCTTTTTCAAGGTCGAAGATGATGGCGGTGCGCACATAGGTGGCATCGCTGTCGGCCGGTTTGAACAGATAGGTACCAAGCCAGGCGGTCGGCATGGCGGTCAGACCCGTCTCCTCTTTGAGCTCGCGGCAAGCCGCTTCAAGCAGGTTTTCCCCCGGCTCCACATGGCCGGCGGGTTGGTTGAAACGGCGCTGGCCCTTGATCTCCTCTTCCACTACCAGAAAGCGCCCCTGCCACTGCACCAGGGCGGCGACTGTCAGGCGCGCCTCCATGCGGGCGTGACTGGTGGTCGATTGCTCTGCCTGATTGCTCATCATGACTCCTTGTCGTTGCTATCGGGATTGCCCGCACGGGCCGGTCGGCGTGCCGTTCCTCGCCCGCTGCTGCGGGGTTTGCCGCCGATCGGGTTTGAAGTTGAACGCTCGGTTGGGTGAGTGGTGCGGGGGCGCTCGTCCCGTCTCGGCTGGCTGGCTCGCCGTGGCGCATCCCCTGTCGGTTTGGCGTTACCGCCTGAACGGGATGAGGAGGGACGCGGGCGGCTGCTGGAGCTCGGCACCAGCTCGGGGGCGGGCAGGCTGCGGCTCTCGCCGGGTGCCAGACCATCGAGGGTCCAGTCGCCGATGGCGTAGCGAATAAGGCGCAGGGTGGGGTGGCCGATATGGGCGGTCATTCGCCGCACCTGGCGGTTGCGCCCCTCGATGATCTTGATCTCCAGCCAGCTGGTGGGGATCTCCTTGCGCTCGCGGATCGGCGGATTGCGCGGCCACACCGCAGGTTCATCCATGATGCGCGCCCCGGCGGGCAGTGTCATGCCGTCATTGAGCTCCACCCCGGCGCGCAGGGCGGCCAGTTTCTCCTCGCTCGGGATGCCTTCTACCTGCACCCAGTAGGTCTTGGGGGTCTTCTCCCCCGGCTGGGTGAGGCGCGCCTGCAGCTTGCCATCGTTGGTGAGCAGCAATAGCCCCTCGCTGTCGCGATCGAGGCGCCCTGCGGCATAGATGCCGGGCTCTTTGATGTAATCCTTGAGGGTCTCGCGGCCCGCCTCGTCGGTGAACTGGCAGAGCACCATGTAGGGCTTGTTCAGCAGGAGTAATTTGCGATCCTCTGGGGGTAGCTCCGGTTTGCGGGGGGATGCATGGCGGGGTGCGGCTGGTTTGGCCGCCGTGCGCGGAGCGTTATCGCGCGGCGTACGGTTGATAGATAGACGGGAGCGGGGAGATTTCATCGGATACACACTTCAGACAGACGATGGCAGCGAGTGTACCACAGGGTGCTGAGGGCTGGATGAATGGCTGGCGTTACAGCAAGCAGCGCCCAGAGCCACTTCGCCTAGCTTAGCAGGCTCTCGATGACGATAGCCTGACGGGCGGGGGCCGAGCCCGCCAACAGCAGGGCGTGGCTGACCACATCGTCGATCATCGCCTGTGCCAGTCGGGTAAGGGGGCGCAGGGTCTCCCGTCCGCTACCAATCGGCACCGCCAGCAGAATAATGGTCTGCACCGGCCCGATTTGAGAGCCCCACTCGATGGGCTCCTTGCAGCTAAGCAGGGCCAGCGTTGGCTGGCTGATCCCTTCGCTCAATACATGAGGCATGGCAAGGCCGGGGCGGATGATGGTGGCCGAGACCTGCTCGCGCCGCTCCACCGCGGCGGTCAGTGTGGCGCGGTCGGTGATCAGCTCGGCGGGCAGCAGATCGATCAGATGCTCGAGGGCTTCGGCCTTGGTCAGCGGCTCTGGGCTATGGGCCAGTTGGCGCAGGGCAAAATGGTAGTCGGGCAGCGCGTTGGCCAGTCGCAACTCCGCCAGCGCGGCGGTGCGCGGGCGCACCAGCGGTTGACCCAGCTCCCCGCACCAGCAGGTGAAGGCCATGTGGGCGAGCTCGGCATCGCACCCTTCAATCTGCAACTGGCAGAGGTCGCCGGGCTGGGTGGCGAGGGTCAACAGGGAGAGCTGGTTGCTGGCGGCAACGGTCTGACGCCGGGTAAGGTTGGCGCAGCGGATGGTGGATTTGAACATCCCCGCCAGCCGGTTCAACTGCTTGGCCTGGGTGATGCTCAACCCCTGCTGGCAGTAGAAGGTGATTTCGCTGGTCAGCATCAGGCCGGGATCGGCAGGGCCTTGAGTACGGCGTTGGCATCCAGCAACACAGTTTCCAGTCTCACTTGATGGATGGTGCAGCCGAGGAAGCGCTCTTTCTGCTCAATCTCGATATCGGAGGCAATCAGCACCAGGTCGGCGCTGGCAATATCGCGGGCGGTCAGCATGTTCTCCATGCCCATGGCGCCCTGAGTCTCGACCTTGATCTTGAGTCCCAGCCCAGTGGCGGCTTTTTGCAGGGCATCGGCAGCCATATAGGTATGGGCAATACCGGTCGGGCAAGCGGTGACGGCAACGATCTTCATCTGCTCTCTGTGATGCTGACAAGGGGGAGCAACAAGATAGCGTCAGTGGGGGGCTTTTACCAAAAGTCCATATGAAAAGTGGGATCTTGATGGGGATATGCCCGTCCCTTGAACGGCTGTGCAGGCTCATGCCGGGCCAGTCGGGTGTCTGGTTGCTCCAAACAACAAGGGCCACCCCTGTGGGTGGCCCTGAACAATCTGCGTCTGTTGTTATGGCTATCAGGCGGTCTGGGCAGCCAGCTCGGCGGCTTTCAGTTCGCGCTTGATGCGGCGGATCTTGCGCTCCTCGGCGACCGCGACACAGCCCATCAGCACCAGACAGGCGGCGGCTGCGATATCCAGCGCCGCGAAGGTGCCGGTCCAGCCGGTCAGACCGAAGATGGGGGTGCCATCGGCGATCATGCCCAGACCCAGTTTGGCGAAGCTGTCACCGATGAGGTAAGCAAAGGTGCCCTTGACGCCATCGGCTACGCTGATGCCCTGCTTGGGGACGAAGCCCACGGCGGCGACACCGATCAGCAGTTGCGGACCAAACACCAGGAAGCCCAGGGTGAACAGGGAACCCAGGAACATAAACTGGGTAGTCGCATGCTGGTAGAGACCCAGGGTCGCGATGATCAGCGCCAGCGCCACGCAAGCCACCAGACCACGACGGCCATTGGCCAGATCGGAGAGGTAACCCCACATCAGGGTGCCGACCAGTGCGCCCACTTCGAAGAAGGTAAAGCCCTGAATAGCTACGTCTTTGGAGAAGCCCAGCTCCTGGTGGGCATAGACGGTAGACCACTGGTCGATACCGATACGCACCACGTAGAGGAAGATGTTGGCAAAGCAGAGCAGCCAGATCACCTTGTTGAGCAACACGTACTTCACGAAGATCTGCCACTTGGTCAGCTGCTGCTCTTCGGTCGCGATATCCTCTTCGCTCGCCACTTCGTCAAACAGCTCTTCCACCTTGCCCAGGCCATAGGCTTCCGGTGAATCGCTACCAAAGCGCAGGCCGATAAAGCCGACGATCAGCGCGATGATGGAGGGGAAGATAAACATGCCGAGCACGTTGCCATCAAACAGGTAGTTGGCACCGAACAACGCCACACCGGCTGCACCGGCACCGCCCACGTTGTGGGAGAGGTTCCACATACCGAGATAGGTGCCGCGCTTGTTGCGAGGGGTCCACTTGGTGATGGTGGAGTAGCTGCAGGAACCGCCACAGCTCTGGAAGAAACCGCTCAGGGCATAGAAGAAGATCATGAAGTAGAGGCTAAAACCTGTGCCGCCCATGCTGGCACTGAAGCCCAGCATGCAGAGCGCGGAGAGGATCAGCATCAGCGGCAGGAACTGCTTGGTGTTCTTGCCATCGGCGTAGTAGGAGACGATGGTCTTGCCCACCCCGTAGGTGATGGAGAAGCCAAGGCCGATCATGCCAAGCTCGGTCATGGAGAGACCGTACTCCTGGATCATGTCATTTTGCGCAATGTTGAAGTTTTTGCGGATCAGATACATGGTCAAATAGCCAATAAATACAACCAGATAAGATTGCATAAACGGCTTGAACCAGAGCTTGCGCCGGGCTTCGACCGGCAGGTCGAGGGTGGGGACCCGGACCTGTTGGAGCAATTTCAACATCTTCGTTCATCCTCTGCGAGATAGACGGTATTTCCGCCGCGCCCCTCATTTGTAGATAGGTTGTTCGAGGTCACGCCACGGAAGGGGGAACGGAACGTCGGGGCTGTCAGCCGTTGCTGCGCTCGACGCTCCATCCATATAAACCCGGGCCCGGCACGGGATGACGGGGCACATTGCCCGTCGCGGTGCGGGTCACGACATCAGGTGAGGTGACTCTAATAAGAGGGGCAAAAAATGGCTTGAGAGCCATCCCTAGTGGGGCTAGGAAATTTTCCTAGTTTTTGCGCTTTCGCGGACAAAGCGTGAGAAACATCACACCGCTGACGCCGGATTGCTGCCATTTCAGCCAGTTTGGCGCTCTGTGTGAGTGCTGGGCTGAGGAGGGGAGAGGCCAGAAGGGAGCAAGGGAAAGGCAAGGAGAGAGGTGAAGGGAGAGACGAGGAAGAGTGCTTGTTGACCACTATTTCTCGGGGGGAGATATTGGGAAATACGGCCCACCAGCCATCCCAAAAAACAAGAGGCCACCCCATGGGGTGGCCTCTTTTATGCTCGACGAGCCGCGATGGCGAGGGGCACTCAGGCCGCCTTGGCCAGGGTAACCTCGTCACTCTTTTTTACCCGCAGTTTTTTCAGGGCAACCGCCACCACGCCGGTGACGATGGCACCGCAGATCATGCAGAGCAGGGCCAGCAGCGGCTTGTTGACCGCACCCAGCAGGGCCACGATGGGGCCACCGTGGGCAACGCTGTTGGTGATGCCGAACAGGAAGGCCATCACGGCGGCGGTCATGCTGCCCAGAATGTTGGCCGGGATAACGGCCAGCGGGTCACGGGCGGCGAACGGAATCGCACCTTCGGAGATACCCACCAGACCCATGGCACCGGCGGCTTTGCCCGCTTCGATCTCGGACTCGTCAAAGATGCCGAGCTTGCGACCAAGTACGGTAGCCAGCGACATGCCAAGGGGAGCGGCCGGGATGGCGCAAGCCATGGCACCCATGAACTGGGTCTGACCGGAGGCGATCATGCCGACGGAGAAGAGGAAGGCCACCTTGTTGACCGGGCCACCCATATCAAAACCAGCCATACCACCCAGCACGATACCCAGCAGCACCAGACTGCCACCGCTCATGGAGAGCAGCATGGCGTTGAGGCCGGTCATCATGTCGGCAATGGGAGCGCCGATGATGAAGATGAATACCGCAGCGATAAACAGGGAACCGACGATGGGAGCGATCAGGATTGGCACCAGCGGTTGTACCATCTTGTGGTACTGACGGGTGGCAATCCAGCGCACCAGATAGCCGACCAACAGGCCCGCAATGATGGCACCGATAAAGCCGGTACCGGCGTCAGCGCCGTAGAAGCTGCCGTTGTTGGCGATCCAGCCGCCGATAAAGCCCGGTGCCAGTGCCGGACGATCACCGATGGCATAGGCGATATAGCCCGCCAGAATGGGGATCATCAGGGTGAAGGCGGCGACACCCACGTTGAGGATCTGGTTCCACATGCTCCCTTCGGGGATCTGCATGCCGCTCGGGGTCGGGTTGCCGCCGATGGCCAGTGACAGGGCGATAAGCAGACCACCGGTCACTACAAACGGGATCATGTGCGATACGCCGTTCATCAGGTAGCGATAGAGATCCGAGCTGCCGCCGCTGGTGCGCTTCTCGTCACCCTGCTTCTCATCCTTGTCCGCCACATAGGCGGGGGCTTTCAGGGCTTGCTCGATCAGACCCTTGCCATCCTTGATGGGGGCCTTGACGCCGGTCTTGATCAGCGGCTTGCCAGAGAAGCGGGCCATGTCCACCTGCTTGTCACAGGCGACCACGATGGCGCTGGCGCGGGCGATCTCGTCTGCGGTCGGGCTGTTCTTGACGCCGATGGAGCCGTTGGTCTCTACCTTCACCTCATAACCCAGCTCCTTGGCGGCGCGCTCCAGCGACTCGGCCGCCAGATAGGTGTGGGCGATACCGGCTGGACAGCCGGTGACACCGATGATAAAGCCTTTGCTGGTGGTAGGGGCCGCGCTCTGCTCCTCTTTCTTGGCCAGCAGCAGCGCCAGCGCATCGGCCGAGGTGTTGGCCGCCAGCAGCTTGGCGATAAAGCCCTCTTCGATCAGCTTGCCGGAGAGCTCGGCCAGCACCTCGATATGGTGGTTGGCGCCGCCATCGGGGGAGGCGATCATGAAGAAAATATGGGATGGCTTGCCATCTTCGGCGCCGTACTCGATGCCGTTGCGGCTGATGCCGATGGCGACCGCCGGGTTGCATACCGCTGCACTCTTGGCGTGGGGCAGGGCCACGCCCTCTTCAAAGCCGGTGTTGCCCAGCTCTTCGCGGGCCCACAGATCCTTGATAAAGGCCTGCTCGTCGCTGACCTTGCCTTGCGACGCCAGCAGGCGGGCCATCTCGGTGAAGACCTCTTCCTTACGCGTCGCTTTCAAATCGAGGTTGATCAGATGTTCATTGATCAAGGTGGTGATCATGGCGCTCTCCCCGCTCCGTTGCCGGAGCCTGTTGGCATGCCGCCCTTGCAGGCCGGCATGCAGACAAAATTGACCCGACTATTATCGCGCCGGGGCAGAGGTCACCCTATCGGACAAATGTGCGAATAACTGGATTTTTGTGCGCCATTACCTCGAGTGTGACCCTGATCGCAAAGCTGAACAGCTGCCGACTTGGGGGCGGATTGAATCGCTCATGTTTTTATTGATGATTAAAATCAATTGGTTGTGTTTATGTGTGGTTCAGCGCCTTGGCCATGCGGTGAGTTTTTACTCAGTGGGTGGGAGCGCTCTTTCTATAAATTTGTGAGGTGAAAAACGGTGGCGGGATGTGAGCCAACGCACAGAAATGGCTTCGTTGGCGGGAAGCGAGAGGGGGCGCAGGGGAGGCGTGAGCAGAACAAGCTGGATAAATGGGGTGCGCCATCGGTGCAAGACAGCCCACCACAGTAGTGAGCAAATGAAACCACAGCCATCGGCGCACCGTAGGGTGCAATGAACAAAGTTAATTACACCACTTTATCTTGGCTATTATAACTTCTTTCTAATTTAAGAACGTTTCATCTTTTATGGACTTTTAGTTGATAGCCATGTTTTTTGCTGTAGTTAAAAATTGAATAAGACAATTTGGATATGTCGAATATATAGAAAATTTAGATATGAAATCTATTTCTGAACCATTTGATGTTAACCTTGTCTGTTTAAATCCAAGAGTGTCTTTTCGAGAGTCATGAAATAATTTTATGTTGTTTTTCTTATGCTCCTCAATAAGTTCGGAAATATACTTATTCATAAACCATAAAACAAACTTACCTCTCACAAAGAGATGCTTATCTGATAATTCATTATAAGTCTGTATAGATTCTTGAAATGTTTCAGGAAGGACTTCTAACGTTGATAAGCCCATGGCTTCGAGATGCCAAGAATCAGGATTCTTCTTTATTTGGGTATGGTCTTTCAAAGAAATTTTTAAAAAATCATTCAATTTTATGTTGGACAGGTGTAATGTGTGCTTCTTAATGTTATTAATATGTTCTAGATGAGTGGAGCGAATATAACAGTCCAAGTTTTTTATAGCAGAACAAAAACTATTTCTCGCCTCTATAAAATGATTCATACATGAATTAAAATCATTATTTTCACTATTTTCTGGCGATAGATAAAATTGAATCTTTAGCACTTCCTGCATGAACTCATCTGTTGCATATTGATTCTCAATCGAATAACTTGGAATGGTATAAATACGAGCATTTCTGCTATCATCTACTTCGAAATGATCTCTGTCTATGAAACCAAAATACAAGCTATTTTTGTAAGTGTCTTCAGTATGAGTTGATAAAAATTCTATTATTTCTGTGACATATTTTCTACCTTCACAATTAATAACCTCCCAATCATAGGGAGGTATGATTTTTCTTATTGCGTTCTGATAGTACACTGGATCATCCACACCCTCCATAAAAAAGTAAAACTTACTTCCTATTTTATTGGGGTTAAATATTCTTGTAAATCGAAGGAAAGTTGTTTGTACTCTTCTTCCTCTTTTTTGCATTTCATCTACGCGAGAACTATTTTCCATTTTCCAACTCCTTTGAGTGGAGAGATAGATCACTGGCATACTTTGCATAATCATTATCGAAGATAAAAGGTGAGTGTGTAGCACATAATAGAAATGAACACTTTCCTGAACTCATTATTTGAGGGAGTAGAATACTTTGCCATTCAATAGATAATGACAGTTCTGGTTCATCATATATTATCCAATATGACTTTTCTTCTTTGTTTTCTTTTTCTAAAAACAGCCTAGTAAAAAGAGAAAGGATTTGTTTTTCACCTGATGAAAGACTCTCAGGACTAATTCTTTTATTTGATTTTTTCTTTTCTATATAAATATCAGCGCTAAAATCGTCAATAATAACTTTTTTGTTATTAAAGAATGAGTTAATCGCATTGCAATATTTGTTAAGCAATTCTAAAGTCGTTCTTTGTTTATCGTGAATGGTTGATAGATAGTTTAAAACATAAAAAAAGGCAGAGTTGTTTTTTATAAATGCGCCTTCATTATATTCACCTTTAATAAAGTTACGAATTTTTTCTTTGTCACTGTCACTATAGATTTTGTCATTGAGCTTTGTTATTGAACTTAAGGATGACTTTATGATTTTGTTCTTTGCATTTTTATTGTTTATTATTTCTATGTTGTCTTCCACGAAATCCATTAGCAATTTAGATGATAGCCTCTGGAATTCGGTTGTTGTTGCCTCTCTGATTTGATTGGAATATCTTTCCCATGTTCTTTCTATTTTTTCAGTGCCAAAGTTAATTATTGGATGTGTGTCGAAAATCTCTTTTGCTTCGTCGAAAAATATATTGTTATCATCCTTGAACTGTATAATGTTACTTTCAATTAATCTATACGTAGGAAGATATATGAGCTCAAAATCTTGAAATATTTCGATGTAATCTAAAGCATCAATAAGCCATTTTCTAATAGGTGTAAAATCATAGTTATTATTTTTTTCTTTTCTATATATATAGTTTATTTCATTGTACAATCCACGTACATTTTTCTTTTGATTTCGCTCTAAAAAGAAAATATCGAAATGCTCATCATATATTTTCCTTATAATTGAGGCATAATTAGATATGTAGGTTTCATTAAAATGTAGATCTTTAAAGTCATTTGTTATTGATTTTATAATATCCTTTTCAGAAAGGGTCTCGTCAGCGGAATATGATAATAATATTGAAATTGCAAAAGGAATGTCTAATGGCGCTAATAGTTTAGCCCTGACACGAAGATATTCAAAAAAAGCATCCTCTTGATAGCTGTTATCCCTTACAATGGATTGTAAAATATCACCAAACAAAAGCCCTGTTAATTCCTTGTGGAATGTATATGCAGGGGTGCCATGTTTTTTTAATGTTATATTTTTGAAATTATCTTCAGATATCTTGTGGTTTTTTGAAAAAAAGTTATTAAATATTCTCAAGGCTGTTGTTTTACCGTAACCATTTTCTGCCACGAATATTTTTATTTTTTCTTTGAAGTTAATCGTAATATCTCGCTCACCATGCAGACCATTTATAGAAAAATATTCTATTGGGATCTTTTTTTCGCTTAGAGTAGTCATGCTAATCCTAATCCTTTTAGTAAGAAATGTTTAGATGGGGTGTCAACTAGTTAGTTGTTACGGATGCTAATAATATAAATAAAGACTGTATTAAAAATTCAAGCATTGATAATTAAATTATCCTGTTAACTCTCTAATAATTCAAGATTGAGGTCAGAAGATTTCTGGTGGTATTTCATCTCTTTAGGGGGGGGCAATGGGAAAAAACAACGCTACCGCCCGTGGATTACAGCCTCCAGCCTGCTGCGGTTATCCGGCGATGTGGTGGATGGCGAAACGGCTGCACAGGGTTATCTCTGCAAGAGTGGTTGCCAAGTGGAGCATATTAGTCGAGAGAGCCGCTGGGTAAAACCGCTGCCCAGTAAAAACCTGCCAAAGATCAATAAATTACTTATTAAACGAGTGATATCTGCCCATTTGGTACAGTGACCGCAGGTAGAACGTCGCCCCTACCTGTGCACCACAACTCAGGCCGACTCCCGTTTTTGCAGGTTGGGGGTGATGATATGGCGGTTGGGGGCGAGTTCGGGTTGCTGCATCCGGGTCAGCAGTCGTCTTGCCGCCTGACGGCCGATTTCGCGGGCCGGTGAGCTGACAAAGGTGAGGGCGGGGGAGGTGAGTTCGGCCTCCGCCACGTCGTCAAAACCGAGCAGGGCCACCTGCTGGCCGATGTAGTTGTCCTTGCCCACGGTGCGGCCGCTCGCCTCGACGCCATAGATGGCGCCGAGCGCCACCTCGGGGTAGTGGCAGAGCACGGCGGTCACCTTGGGGTGCTGGTGCAGCAGCTGGGCGATGGTGTCGGCGGCGCTGCGCTGGGTGCGATCGCACTCCAGTACCCACTCCGGTTTGAAGGGCAGGCCATATTGCAGCAGGCTGGCGCAGTAGCCGCCGATCCGCTCGGCGCGGGTGAGGGAGTCGGCCCGCCCGCCGACGTAGGCGATATGGCGGTGGCCCTGTTCGATCAGGTAGGTGGTGGCCTGCTTGGCGGCGTGGGTGTTGTCGGGGCCGATAAAGTCCACGTCATCCCGATAGTAGGAGCGGGCGGCGCACACCACCGGCAGCTCGGAATCGAGCAGGGTCTCCAGGGTTTTGGCCGCCGCGCCGCGCACCGGATTGAAGATGATGCCCGCCACCCCCTGCCGTGACAGGGAGTGGATGCTCTGCTGCAGCCGCTCCGGGCTGTGGCCGCACTGGGTCAAAAACAGCAGATAGCCCTGCTGCTCCAGCACCTCGCTCACCCCGGCGGTCACCTCGGTATAGAAGGGGTCGGTGATGTCGCGCAGGATCAGCCCCACCAGATTGGACTGCTGGCTGCGCAGGTTGGCGGCGGCGCTGTTGGGCACGTAGTCGAGCTCTTTTATCGCCTGCTGCACCCGCTCGGCGGTGGCCGGCGAGATGCGCCCCTTGCCGTTGAGCACCATGGAGACGGTGGTGACCGACACTCCAGCCCGCTGGGCGACATCGGTGATCTTGGTGGCTTTGGCAGAGAGGGATTTGGGCGACATAGGGCGAATGGACGACGGACAGTTGAAAGCGAGGCCCCAGCATACCTGCTCATATGCCCAAGTGAAACGTTACATCACCATCTGGCCGATCCGGCTCACAAATTTGGATCCTGCTGCCAGCCAGCCCCCTTATTCTGTGATCCTGTCGGCACTTGTAAGTTGATAAAACGTTTTATCATCCGGCAAAACCTGATGCTGACCCGCGCCTCTGCGTCGAGATTGCTACGAGCAGCCACGGGGAAAGCCGCAGATATTGCTGTCTATTCACAAGGAGCCGTTTCATGGCCAAGCCTCAAGCCAAATCCACCATCTGGGAGTTCCTGCAGAGCCTCGGCAAGACCTTTATGTTGCCGGTCGCCCTGCTGGCCTTCTCGGGCATCCTGCTCGGTGTCGGCAGCTCGCTCACCAGCGATGCGGTCAAGCAGAGCATGCCCTTCCTCGACAATACCGTGCTGCAACTGCTTTTCCTCTGGATGACCAAGGTGGGGCTGGTGGCCTTTATCTATCTGCCGGTGATGTTTGCGGTGGCCATTCCGCTCGGGCTGGCGCGGGAAGAGAAGGGGGTTGCGGCCTTTGCCGGTTTCGTCGGCTATGCGGCGCTCAACCTCTCCATCAACTTCTACCTGACCGTGGCCAACGTCATCGGTGACGCGGCGGCGGAGAAGGCCTACGGGGTGAAATCGATCCTCGGCATCAGCTCCATCGACACCGGGATTCTGGGGGCCATCATCGTCGGGGTGATCGTCGCGAAGCTCCACGCCCGTTTCTACACCTACAAGATGCCCGATGCGCTCGCCTTCTTTGGCGGTGCCCGCTTCGTGCCCATCATCACAGCGCTGGTGCTGGGTGTGGTCGGCTTGGTCGTGCCGTTCGTCTGGCCCTGGTTTGCTGCCGGTATCAACGGTATCGGGGCGCTCATCTCCCACGCTGGTCCCTTCGGCCCCTTCCTGTTCGGTACCGGTGAGCGCCTGCTGCTGCCGCTCGGCCTGCACCACATTCTGGTGGCGCTCATTCGCTTTACCGAAGCGGGCGGCACCCAGCTGGTATGCGGTCACGAGGTGAGCGGCGCCCTCAATATCTTCTACGCCGAGCTCTCCTGCGCCGACACCAGCGGCTTCTCGGTCTCTGCCACTTCCTTCCTCTCTCAGGGCAAGATGCCTGCCTTCCTCGGCGGCCTGCCGGGCGCGGCGCTCGCCATGTATCACTGCGCTCGCCCGGAAAATCGCGGCAAGATCAAGGCGCTGCTGGTCTCCGGCGTGGTGGCCTGCGTCATCGGCGGCATCACAGAGCCGCTGGAGTTCCTGTTCCTGTTCGTGGCACCGGTGCTCTACGTCATTCACGCCATCCTGACCGGTCTGGGCTTTATGACCATGGGGCTGCTCGGCGTCACCATCGGCAACACCGACGGCAACCTCATCGATTTTCTGGTGTTCGGCGTGCTGCAGGGCACCGCCACCAAGTGGTATCTGGTGCCGGTCGCGGCCGCTATCTGGTTTGCCATCTACTACAGCGTGTTCCGTTTCGCCATCGTGCGCTTTAACCTGAAAACCCCCGGTCGTGAAATCGAGACCAGCGAGACTGCCCAGCCCGCAGGCAAGAAGGCCGGCAACAGCGGTTACAACGGTGAAATCATCCTTAACGCCCTGGGCGGGGCCGATAACATTCTCGCGCTCGATAACTGCATCACCCGCCTGCGGATGTCGGTGCAGGACATGAGCCGGGTCGATGACAAGGTATTGAAAGCGAACGGTGCCATCGGGGTGATCAAGCTCGATGAGCACAACCTGCAGGTGGTGATTGGCCCGCAGGTGCATCTGGTAAAAAACCAGTTGCAGAGCCTGATGGAGGCCTGAACCGGCCAATAAGATCCGAACGGGGGGCGCAAGCCCCCCTTGTTTGCCTCTCCCAATATGTCTCCTGTTTATGGAGGGAGAAACTTCATGCACGATATTTATGATTTCGACCGCGTGGTCGACCGCCACGGCACCTACTGCACCCAGTGGGACTATGTAGCCGACCGTTTTGGCCATGCCGATCTGCTCCCCTTTACCATCTCCGACATGGATTTCGAGACTGCCCCCTGCATTCGCCAGACGCTGGCAACCCGCCTTGAGCACGGGGTATTTGGCTACAGCCGCTGGAATCACGACGACTTCAAGGGGGCGGTAAGCGACTGGTTTGCCCACCGCTACGGGGCGAGCCTCGACCCCGAGACGCTGGTCTATGGCCCCTCGGTCATCTATGTGATTGCTCAGCTGGTGAGCCTCTGGTCGGCGCCGGGGGAGGGGGTGCTGGTGCATACCCCCGCTTACGACGCCTTCGGCAATATGCTGGCCGCCAACGACAGGGTGCTGCTGCCTTGCCCGCTCAAAAAAGCAGAGGGGAGCTACCAGATCGACTGGCAATGTTTCGAGCAACAGGCAGCCCGCCCCGATTGCCGGATTTTGCTGCTCTGCAGCCCCCACAACCCCACCGGGCGGGTCTGGACGCGGGATGAACTGGGCCGGATGGCCGCTATCTGCCAGCGCCACGGGGTCAAGGTCATCTCGGACGACATTCATATGGATGTGAGCTTTGCTCGCTACCTGCCGTGGAGCGAGGTGGCGCCGGACGATCACTGGGCGCTGGTGAGTTCGGGCTCCAAATCCTTCAATATCCCCGCCCTTGGCGGTGCCTATGCCTTTATTGCCAACGCCGCGGCGCGGGCCGCCTATCTGCAACGGCTCAAGGCGGCCCATGGCCTATCATCGCCGCCCATTCTCGGGGTGCTGGCCCATATCAGTGCCTATCGCGATGGCGCTGCCTGGCTCGATGCCCTGAAAAGCTATCTGCACGGCAACCTCGCCCATGTGGCGGCGCGGCTCAACGCCGCCTTCCCCGCCATTGACTATCGGGTGCCCGAGGGAACTTATCTCGCCTGGATTGACTTGAACGGCCTTGGCATCGACTCCCCCGAACGGATGGATGCGCTGCAAGCCTTGCTGGTGGAGAAATATCGGGTCGCCATCATGCGCGGCGACACCTACGGCCCGGAAGGCACAGGCTATATCCGCCTCAACGTCGGCTGCCCGCGCTCGAAAGTAGATCAAGGACTCGACGCCCTGATCGGCGCACTGGGGGAGGTGGGGTAGGGCAAATCCATTCAAGGTGAGAAATAGAACGGAGCCATCAGTGATGGCCCCGTTTTGGTTGCGCTGTTTTCCCTTATGAGCAGACGCCGATATCAGGCGCGAATGGTCGTCGGGATAGCGCTGTTCGGGCGTGACATGGCTGGTTCGATTGCGGGCTCGCTGAGCTCGGTAGCTGCTAGTGCAGTGCCTTGGGTCAGGGCTTCAGCCTGATGCAGCATGCGGCTGACCATATCGGTCAGGAGATCCACATCCAGCTTGTCCAGCCACTCGCGACACCAGAGCAGGGTGCTCTGCTCGCTGTCTCTACTGAGTTGCAGCACAGGCCAGTCGGCCATGGCGGCGAGGGAGGGGGTCTGGATATCCCCCAGCGGAATAAACAGGGTCACCAGTTGATCCCGTTCGCGAATATGGAGGCTGAAGGGGCCCGCCTGCAGATCCAGCCCCTCTTCGTGCAGGCACTCCTGCGGCAGGGATAGCTGGCGAACGAGGGTTGATAGCATGGCATGAAACATCATTAATCCTCCCGATGGGTGTTATCAAAGACCGACTCTGTGGGCGGCCACAGGTTGGCGATAGGGGGGCGGGCTGGGGTACCGACCAGTGGCGCCCCTATGGTCGCGGCCCAGGGGTCGACTACCTTGGCGTGTGGCCCCCAGCTTTCCGGCTTGGTAAGTTCGCTCCCCTCAGCACGGCCAATCACCACAAAGCAGTGGGTCTGGGCGTGACCTTGTGCACCACGATGGGCCAGCACTTCGATCCGCTGGTCACTGTTGTGGCGCAGCAGTTCGGCCGCCGCCGAATAGGCCAGGGTCGAGCAGCAACCGGCCTTGGCGTCATCCACCGCCTTGGCGATGTTTTCCATGGTGCGCAAGGATAGTGGCTGCTTGTTTCTGGTTATCTGGATGGCGGCCATATTGGCGCTGTTGTTGGCGCGCTGGTTGGCTGCCAGACGCTGGGGATCCTGCCCGAAGGCGTTGAGTTTGCCGATGATCTTCTGATAGCTCGGGTTGTTGGGCTGGACAAAGGTCTGGGCATCGGTACAGGCGTAACTGCCCAGTTTTTCCAGTCCTGCCATGCTCTTTTGCAGCAGGGCCTGGGTGCCCCCCGCCATCACTTTCGGTTCATGTCGCGGGGCGGCTCTGGTGATGGCACCCTGTTCTGCCAGGGCCTGCTTCAGTTCAGTCAGACGAGCGCCGCGTGCTGCCACCTCTTTGGGGTGGTGCTGCTCCCAGTGCTGGATTGCATCCTGCACCCGCTGCGCTTTGCCGCTATCGGGGGCGCTTTGCAACTGGCGCAGGGCGCTGACGACCTGCTTGAGATCGCTGCTCTGGAAGTGGCCGATGCCGCGCTTGACGGATTGTTCGAACAGCTTGTTACCCTTGGCCAGCAGCGGGCTGGCCTCTGTCTGTTGGGGTGATGCTGGGCGGTTGAGGTGAATGTGTCCACCGATTGCTGGTAAGGCCATGATGTTATTCCCGACAGGGTTGACGATAAGGGGATGATACCGAGCCGTGACGGCGCGCTATATCAGGGAGCGGTCGGGGATTTGTCAGTTTTTCGCGTGTTGTGCAGTTTGTTTGGCCAGGCGGGCAGCGTACTGCCCTACCACTGTGGCCCTTCGCTCTGGCGCCACTGCTCCAGCCAGCGCAGAACCTCGGCGGTTGCCTCAATCTGGTCGGCGGGAATGTAGTTGTTGAGCTGGGCATCCCGATAGAGGGCACGGGCCAGTGGAATGCGTTGCAGCACAGGGATCCCCTCCTCTTCGGCAATCTTGCGTACCTGCAGCGCCTGGGCATCGGTGAACTTGAGGGTCACCACCGGCAGCGGCGTTTCTCCCCGCTCGTAGCGGATACCGATGGCGATATGGGTCGGGTTGGCGACGATGACCGAGGAGCGCTTGACGTCAGCGCGCATGTTGCTCGACTGCAACTCCTGATGGAACTGGCGGCGCTTGCTCTTGATCTCCGGGCTCCCTTCCATCTCCTTGTACTCCCGCTTCACCTCGTCCTTGCTCATCTTGAGCTGCTTGATGTGCTGGTAGTGTTCGAAGGCGTAGTCAGCGATGGCGATCACCACAAAGCCCATGGCGCAAACTGCCATCAGCTGGCCCAGCATGCCCCCCAGGACCGGAGTGATGCAGCTCATGCCGCAGCCGGGCAACTGGAGCATCGCTTGCAGATTGCCCTTTATGGTGACCCACACCAAGAGGCTCAGGAGACTCACCTTGAGCAGAGATTTGACGAACTCCATCAGGCTTTTGATGGAGAAGATCTTCTTGGCCCCCTCCACCGGATTGATCTTCTTGATGTCGGGCTTGATGGACTCGCCACTCAGCAGAAAACCGTACTGGGCGAAGTGGGAGGCGAGCACCACCAGCACCGCGACCGCGAGGAGCGGAATGCAGAGATAGGCCACCTCCTGCATCAGGTTCTCCACCACATGGTTGAGCGCCTGGGTAAAGGGGAGGTTGATGTGGGATTCCGGGATCATCATCAGCTTGCCCAGATGTTCGAGGTAGTAGTCGGACATCGCCATCAGCATGCCCACCAGACTGAGAATGATGGCGGTGGAGACCACCTCCTTGCTCTTGACCACTTGCCCCTTCTGGCGTGCATCTCGCAACTTTTTGGGGGTGGGTTGTTCGGTCTTCTCGCCGCTCATCGCGCCTCCAGAATGGGGATCAGCAGTTGCAGCGGATCCATCACCGCCAGCACCTGTTGATAGGCGTGGTCCATCATCAGCTTGATATAGATGACCAGCAGCAGGCTGGCGACGGCGCTTTTTATCGGCATCGCCAGCACGAAGACGTTAAGTGAAGGGGCGAAGCGGCTGATCAGCGCCAGCCCGAATTCGGCCAGAAACATGGCGATCAGCAGCGGCGCCGCCAGCAAAGCGCAGAGCAGCAACATATGGCTGAACTGGCTGTAGAAAAAGTTGACCCACTGCTCGTCGATGGTGGGGAAAAAGTGCGCCACCGGCCAGCTGATGTAGCTCTGGAACAGGGCGGCCAGCAGGGCGAGAAAGGCGCCGCTGGCAAAAAAGAGGGTGATCAGGGTCTGGGTCAGCAGCAGGCCGGTGGGACTGGTCTGGCTGCCGAGACTCGGGTTGAACAGGGACCCCATAGCGGCGCCGCGCTGGTTGTCGATCAGAAAACCGCTCGCCTCGATGGCCCAGAAGGGGATGGCGGCGACAAAGCCGATCAGCAGGCCGAGCAGCACCTCCTTGGCGATCAGCATGGCCAGCGCCATGCCGTCGATCTGATCCGGCAAGGTGTCGGCGACCGTGGGGTAGGCGTAGAGCGCCAGCGAGCAGACCACGCCGTTGCGGATCATCGCTCCTCCCAGCATCTGTTTGCTCAGCACCGGTAGCATCACGAAGCAGCTGATAAAGCGCGGCAGCAGCAGGGTATAGGCCAGCATCTGGGCCTGCAGGCTCTCCAGCGTCATTGGATCTGCGGCACCTTGAACAACACCATATCGGCAAAGCTGTAGAGCTCGTTACCCAGCCAGGCGGTGGTGGCAAACAGGGTGATCACCACGGCGATCAGCTTGGCGACAAAGCCCAGGGTCTGCTCCTGGATCTGGGTCAGCGCCTGCAGCAAAGAGACAAGGGTGCCCACCAGCGCCGCCACCAGCACAGGTGGCATCGAGAGGATCAGCACCAGCCAGAGCGCCTGGCTTGTGAAGTGAAGGATATCGGCGTGACTCATGCTAGCCTCCGTAACTGATGACCAGCCCGTGGGTCAGGCGGGCCCAGCCATCGAGCAGTACAAACAGCAGCAGCTTGAAGGGCAGCGAGATGGTCATGGGGGAGACCATCATCATCCCCATCGCCAGCAGGATGTTGGAGATGATGAGGTCGATGGCGATAAAGGGCAGGTAGATCAGAAAGCCGATTTCGAAGGCTCGGCTCAGCTCGCTCACGGTAAAGGCGGGTAGCAGGATCAGCAGGCTGTCGGGCTCCAGCCGATCGGCGTATTTGCTGGGCCAGAGCTGCTTGGTGCTGTCGATAAAGAAGGCGTGCTCTCGCGGTTTGATCTGCTTTTTCAAAAAGTCGCGGTAGGGGGCAATCCCCTCATCGAGGAACTTCTCCACCGATTCGGCTTTCGCCAGCGACACCTCGTTCTGGCGCAGGTAATCCTGGGTGGCAAAGCCGACCGGCGCCATCACATAAATGCTGAGAATGATCGCCAGCCCGTACATCGCCATGTTGGGGGGGATCTGCTGCACCCCGAGGGCGTTGCGCAGCAGCGAGAAGACCACCGCCAGCTTGACGAAGGAGGTGGCCATCACGGCGATAAAGGGGAGCAGAGCCAGCAGCGCCAGCCCGACGATAAGGTTTAGCTCGTCTGGCAACTGGATCATGACTGTGACTCGTTGTCGAGGCGTTCGACCCGTACACCCAGGCGCCCCTGGATCTCCACCAGTCGCCCCACTCCCAGCGAATGGCCGTTGCTGATGATGCGCACTTCGCCATCGAGGGGCGTGCCAAGATCGATCAGGGCGCCCGGTTGCAGGCTGGTGAGGGTATGCCAGTCCAGGGTCTGGCGGCCCACTTCGAAGCTCACCTGGATCGGCAGTTGATCCAGTTCGGTCGGGCCGAAGGGTTCAGCGGAGGCAGCGTTATGCATGGCAGTCAATTCCAGATGTTGTTGATGGGGTTGGCAATAGGCAAAGGGGCGACCCTCCACGCAGATCAGCAGTTGCTGGCCGAGTTGCGGATGGGGTGGCGGCAGCAGCACATCGCCGATAGCGAGGGGGGCGAGCTCATCCATGGTCAGCCCCATTTCGCCCCACAGCAGGGAGAGGGTGAGGGGCAGCGGCAACCGCTGCTGCCGTGGCCTTGGTGGCAGCTTGCTCAGCAAGGGCTCGGGCTGCGGCAGCCAGAGAGCGATACTGCCCCCCTCCCGTTGCAACAGCAGTTGCAGGGCTGGCTCATCGGTCTGAACGTTACTCTCCTGTCGGGTCAGCGCCGAGCAGGTGAGGCCACCGAGGGGTTGTCCCAGCCGTTCGATCAACGCCAGTTGCAGTGGCTCGGGCAGGCTGAATAGTGCCGCCTGTTGTAGATCCGGCGCGAGCCAGTGCGCCAGCTCGGCACCGTGGCACAACAGCGGCAAAGAGAGCCCCTGCCAGTGCAGTTGCAGCCGGGTATCGAGTGTCGCAGGCGGCAAACCGATGGCGAGGAGAAGCTCGCCGCCACTCCAGCCAAAGTGCTGGCGGTATTGGCTCAGGGTCTGCTGTAAAGTCAACTCCGCCAGCGAGGCGGAGGTGAGGGCAATCGGTGTCATGCGTCGGCATCCCACTCTTCGTAGATGGATCGTTTATGGCGTGAGCCCTGCTCACTGTCAGGCTGGCCGAAGAGATCGAGGGCGACCCGCTCACCGGGATAGAGCCGTTGCAGGCGGTCGACCAGATCGCTGCGCCCCTGATTGAGCAGCAGTTGCCCTTCGCTGGTTGCCAGAATCTCGATCTGCAGCTCGCCACCCTGATGGGCGATACGAATGGAGAGATCGCCCAGCTGTGGCAACGTCAGGCGCAGCAGCGGCGGGCGCTCCGGGCGGCCCAGCTCCTGATAGATACCCACCGCCAGCCGCTCCAGCAGTTGACCCAGTTCCCGATTACTTTCGGCTGGTGCCAGCCGGGCGAGCTGCAGATCCCCTGGGGTTTTCACCTGTGGGGGGATCGGTTGACCGCTGGCTTCGGGTATTTCGTCGTTCAGAGTGAGCGCATTGATGTCAGTGTCGCTGTTGGAGACCTTTCGTTCGGCGAATTCGAAGACTTGGGCAAGAGAGGCTTCACCTTGTTGAAGGGTGGCTTGATCTGAGCTCAGCGGCAGCTCCATACCGGCTGCGATCCCGATTGTTTGTAGATCATGTTGTCGCGAGCCACTCTCTTTTTGCTCGGGGTGGTGCAATGGCTCTTTCATCAAAGAGGGTATCGCTGACAGAGCGCTCTCTGGTGCCCAATCTCCAGCTCCCTCGAGGGGGGGGCGAGGGGCCGGTGTATTCAACATTGATGAAGGCACTGAACAGGCGTTTTCCGGGGCGGGTAGCGCCACATCTCTGGTTCCGCCCTCGTGCACGTTGTCTTGTGCATCCCGCACTTGCTGCGATCTTTTGCTCTCGATTTCCTTCTGGTCACGTTCGGTCACCTCCGGGAAGGTGGATAAACCGGATGCCTTTCTTGTGATGAGCTGTTGTGTCTGTAAATGCTTTGGCTGGCTGTGAGAAGCAGCAATATCAGACTGCCGGACAGTATCGGCTGCCTGTTTTTTTTGCTGCTGCGTCTGTAATAGTTGCTGAGGCCGAGGCTCCTGGGTCTTGCTCTGGCCATTCGCCCTGTACTTGTCGGGTGCCTTTTGTTCCGCTTCAAGCCTCATCGCCTGCTCGAAACGCTGCTGTTGCGACCGATTGGCTTCAGCCATCGGGGTGTCGCCCCGGGCTGTCACTGTGCCCTGTATCGGGAGGATTCGGTTCATGACTCGTTACATCCTGATCTGCTGGCGGAACTCTTCCTGTTCCTGCTCTTCGTTGTAGTCACGCAGGGCTTGCTGTGAGGCCTGCTCCTGACGGTGTAGTTCGGCAAATTTCTGTTGCTGCTGGCGGGCTCGGTGTACCGCCTGCTGGCGCTCCTGCAAACGGATGCGCTCTTCGGCGACCCGCTCGGCCTGTTCGGCCGCAGTTTGTTCAAGCTGGGCCTCTTTCTCCCGCAGCAGCGCCACTTGCTGTTGCCACGCCTTGAGCCCCTTGCGATCGAGCTGCTCCGCCTGACAGATGGCAAATAGCCGCTCCTCTTCGGCAAGGCGCCACTGGCGATAGTCGAGACTCTCCTGCTCCGCTTCGCGTTGGCGAACGCGGGCGAGTTGCACCCGAGCCTGCTGGGCGGCGAGCTGCTGCTCGGCCCGATCCAGCCGCAGGTCTTTTATTCGTTGCAGGCGGCCAATCATCGGGTCAGCGCCTCCAGAGTCGAGAGGGCTTCCGGCAGTGAGCTGGGTTCATGAGTGCCTTGCCTGAGCCACTGGCGAATAGTCTCGATGCGGGCGATCGCCTCATCGGCTACCTTGTCCTGCCCTTTCTGGTATTCGCCGATCTGTAGCAACAGCTCCACCTCTTCATATTTCGCCAGCCAGCTGCGCAGTCGACCGGCCTGAGCCTGATGCTCGGGCTCGATGATCTGGTTCATCACCCGGCTGGCGGAGCGCAGCACGTCGATGGCCGGGTAGTGGTTGGCCGCCGCCAGTTTGCGCGACAGTATGATGTGGCCATCGAGGATGGAGCGGGTCTCGTCAGCGACCGGCTCTGTCATGTCATCCCCCTCTACCAGCACGGTATAGAGGGCAGTGATGGAGCCCTTGTCTGACTGACCGGCCCGCTCCATCAGGCGGGGCAGGGCGGCAAACACCGACGGCGGATAGCCCCGTCGGGTTGGTGGTTCGCCAGCGGCCAGACCAATCTCCCGCTGGGCACGGGCAAAGCGGGTGACGGAGTCCATCAGCAGCAGTACCCGCTTGCCCTGATCGCGGAAATACTCGGCGATGGAGGTGGCGACAAAGCCTGCCTTGGCCCGCTCCATGGCGGGGCGATCCGAGGTAGCCACCACCAGTACCGCCTTCTTGAGCCCCTCTTCCCCCAGATCCGCTTCGATAAATTCGCGCACCTCACGGCCCCGCTCACCGATCAGCGCCAGCACGGTGACATCTACCTCGGCGCTGCGAATAAGCGACGCCAGCAGGGTGCTCTTGCCACCACCAGCGGCCGCGAAGATCCCCATCCGTTGCCCCTCACCGCAGGTGAGCAGGCCGTCGATGGCGCGAATACCGAGCGAAATGGGCTCGGCGATGCGCTTGCGGCTCATGGGAGCGGGCGCATCCCGATAGACCGGGTACCAGGCCTCGGGCTCCGGCAGATGGCCACCGCCAAAGGGGTTGCCGAGGCCATCGAGCACCTGGCCGAGCAGATGCTCGCCGACCCCGACCTGATGCATGGCACCGGTCGGGCTTACCTCGGTGTTGGAGGAGATGCCGAACATCTCGCCAAGGGGGGTAAGCAGCGCCTGATGCTGGGCAAAGCCGATCACCTCTGCCTGCAGGGAGAGTGTGTTGTCCGGGTTGCGCAGATGGCAGAGCTCACCGATCCGCACCCCGGGGACGACTGCCTTGAGCAGGGTGCCGGTCACCTGGGTGACCCGGCCACGGATCTGGATCAGGCGGCACTCGTCGATGGCATGACGAAGCTGGCCGGGAATGTGGTCGAGGGAGAGGGTCATAACAATCTGCGCCATTGAAACTGGTGGCCACTATAGGGGATGGGGGGCTACGGGGATTTCAGCGCGAGTCGGGACTTTTTAGAAAACCGTTGGGGGCGGGCTAAAAATTCACGGCCGATTTTGGCATAGGGGGACGAGGGCGATTTTTATAATGCCATCCTCGTCAATCCATTCGTCACGGGAGTTTCCATGGCCATTATCCAGAGCAACCCCTATGCCTCTGCCGCCCAGCCCGAGCTGCGCGGAGCAGAGGTCGCATCCCGTCCGGCTCCCCTGCAGGGTGGGCAATTTCAGGGGGAGCGGGTCGTGCTGGCCAGTGCCGCCCAGTCGCTGGCCGATGCCGCCGAAGAGCTCACCTTTGTCTTTTCCGAGCGCGCTGAGCTTTCGCTCGCCAAGCGCAAGCTGAGTGACAGCCATGCCCGCATCAGCGAGATCGAGGCGCTGGTCGGGGACTACCTCGACAAAGTGCCGGAGCTCGAACGCCAGCAGAAGGTCAAGGAGATGGTGAGCCACCTCGGCAGCGGTCGGCTGGCCAATCTCTCCCAGCTGCTGGCCTACCTCGAGAGCTATTCGGGGGAAGTGAGCGAGCAGTTCGAGGCGCTCTGTCAGGCGCGCAAGGCCCTCGCCGGACGACCGGAGATGCAGGGCACCCTGGCGCTGGTGGAGCAGGCGCTGGCCAAGCTGGCGGACGAGCAGGGCAGTGCCATCGTGCTGGGGGCGCGCATTACCGGCCCCGCGGCCGAAGCGGCCAAAGCGGGCGTGGGAGCCGAGCAGGATCTGCGGGATCTCTATCGCGATGCGGTGCAGGACTACCGTGCCCTTTCTGCCGCCTGGCGTGATATTCACAGCCGCTTTGGCAACGGTGCGCTGGAGAAGGTGACCGGTTTCATGATGAAGGCCCTGAGCGCCGATCTCGACAGCCAGCAGCGTTGGCTCGATCCGGTCAAGCTGGAGCGGGTGATGAGCGACATGCACAAGCTGCGGCTGCTCAACACTCTCTCGGCGCAAGTGGACGAGCTGTGGCAACGGGTGAAGGAGGGCTCGGCCCATGGCATACGGGCCTTCTGATCTGATGGGCGATCTGATCGCCCTGGTGGAGAAACGCTGGACCAGCGTGCGGGATGTGGAGCAGGTCGGTGTGGCTCTTGAGCTGTCAGATTGTCGCCAGCAGGTGCTGCTCTATCAGGAGCTCAAGCGGCTGATCCGCCTGCTGCCGGTGGAGCTGTTCAGTGAGGAGGAGCAGCGCCAGAACCTGTTGCAGTGCTGCCAGGGGGCGCTCGATAACGCCATCGAGCGAGAAGAGGATGAGTTGTCTGGAGAGTCGTCATGAACTGGATTGAACCCCTGCTGGTGCAGTTTTGCCGGGATCTGGGCATCACCATAGGGGATAACCCTCATTCGCTGATCCAGCTTGAACTGGAGCAGAGCGGCACTTTGCAGTTGGAGCGCCATCAGGGGCAACTGACCCTCTGGTTGGCCCGCGCTGTGTCCTGGCATCAGAGTGGCGAGGCGATCCGCCGCGCCATGACCTTGACTGCCGCGGCGCAAGGGCCGGCACTGCCGGTGCGCAGCGGCTGGTTGGGGGAGGATCAGCTGATCCTCTTCGTCACTCTCGATGAGCGGGCCGTGACTCTGCCACAGCTCCATCAGGCAGTGACCACCCTGACACGGTTGCAGCGAGAGGTGCTGGCGTCATGAGTCGGATCACTGCCGCGCATATCGGTATCGAGCAGCTCAGTGCCATTTCTCTTGACGATCAGGAGCGAAGCCTGCCGGGGCGTTATGCCCTGTTGCCCGATGGCCAGTCCATCGAACCCCATATCAGCCGCCTCTACCCCGAGCGGCTGGCGGATCGGGTGCTGCTCGATTTCGCCACCCCGGAGCGCGGCTTTCACGATTTGTTGCGACCGGTCGATTTCAATCAGGCGATGCAGGGGCTGCGCAGTGTGCTGGCAGAAGGGCAGAGCCCAGAATTGCGAGCGGCCGCTGCGCTGCTCGAACAGATGCACGCCGATGAACAACTGATGCAGATGACCCTTCATCTGCTGCACAAGGTATGACCATGGTGCTTACGTCACAGCAGCAGGATGCGCTGCTGCTCACCGGCTGGCTGCAACTGCAATATGGCCACCCCGACAAGGCGAGCGTCCTGCTGGCCGCCCTGCTGCAGATCCACCCCGACCATCAGGGAGGGCGACGGACCCTGCTGGTGGCCCTGCTCAAACAGGGGGAGGGGGAGGCGGCGCTGGCCCATGTCGATCAGCTGATGCAGCAAGGGGAGGCCGACGGCCCGCTCTGGCTCTGTCGCAGCCGGGCCTGCCAGTTGGCAGGGCGGCTGGATGAAGCCCGTTTTGCCTATCAACAATACCTCGAACTGGAAGAGCAGAATGAATCAACGCTCCCTTGAGCTGCTGCGCCGGATAGGCGAGCGCAAGGACATCATGCTGGCGATCCTGCTGCTGGCCATCGTCTTTATGATGGTCTTGCCGCTGCCGCCGGTGGCCCTCGATATTCTGATTGCCATCAACATGACCATCTCGGTGGTGCTGTTGATGATGGCGGTTTATATCAATTCGCCGCTGCAGTTCTCCGCTTTTCCGGCGGTGCTGCTGATCACCACCCTGTTCCGGCTTGCCTTGTCGGTGAGCACCACCCGGATGATTCTGCTGCAGGCCGATGCGGGGCAGATCGTCTACACCTTCGGCAACTTCGTGGTGGGGGGCAATCTGGTGGTGGGGATCGTCATCTTCCTCATCATCACCATCGTCCAGTTTCTGGTGATCACCAAGGGCTCGGAACGGGTCGCCGAGGTGAGTGCCCGCTTCTCCCTCGATGCCATGCCCGGCAAGCAGATGAGTATTGACGGTGACATGCGCGCCGGGGTGATCGACGTGCACGAGGCGCGGGATCGCCGCGGGGTCATCGAGAAGGAGAGCCAGATGTTCGGCTCCATGGATGGCGCCATGAAGTTTGTGAAGGGGGACGCCATCGCGGGCCTCATCATCATCTTCGTCAACATCCTCGGTGGCGTCACCATCGGGGTGACCCAGAAGGGGTTATCCGCCGCCGATGCGCTGCAGCTCTACTCCATCCTGACGGTGGGTGATGGCATGGTCTCCCAGGTGCCGGCGCTGCTGATCGCCATCACCGCGGGGATCATCGTTACCCGGGTCTCCTCTGAAGAGTCTTCCGATCTGGGTACCGATATTGGCGCCCAGGTGGTGGCCCAGCCCAAGGCGCTGCTGATCGGCGGTCTGCTGCTGGTGCTGTTTGGGTTGATCCCAGGTTTCCCGATGATCACCTTCTTTGCGCTGGCGGCCATCGTCACGGCGGGCGGTTACTTTATCGGCTTGCGACAACGCAAGGCGCAAAGCAGCAACAGTCAGGATCTTCCTGCCGTGCTGGCGCAGGGGGCGGGAGCCCCCGCCGCCCGCAGCAAGCCAAAACCGGGCAGCAAGCCGCGGGGCAAGTTGGGGGAGAAGGAGGAGTTCGCCATGACGGTGCCGCTCCTGATCGATGTGGATGCCGCTTTGCAGGCCGAGCTGGAGGCGATTGCCCTCAACGACGAACTGGTGCGGGTGCGCCGCGCCCTCTATCTCGATCTCGGGGTGCCCTTTCCGGGTATTCACCTGCGTTTCAACGAGGGGATGGGGCCCGGCGAATACCTGATCCAGCTGCAAGAGGTGCCGGTCGCCCGCGGTTTGCTGCGACCGGGCCATCAACTGGTGCAGGAGAGCGCCTCCCAGCTCGATCTGCTGGGGATCCCCTACGAGGAGGGGGCGCCGTTACTGCCGGGACAGCCGACCTTGTGGGTCGCTAATGAACATCAGGAGCGGCTGGAGAAGTCACGGCTGGCCACCCTCACCACCGATCAGGTGGTGACCTGGCATCTATCCCATGTGCTGCGGGAATATGCCGAGGACTTTATCGGCATTCAGGAGACCCGCTACCTGCTGGAGCAGATGGAGGGGAGTTATGGCGAGCTGGTCAAGGAGGCGCAGCGCATCATCCCGCTGCAGCGGATGACCGAAATTTTGCAGCGGCTGGTGGGGGAGGATATCTCCATCCGCAACATGCGCGCCATCCTCGAGGCGATGGTGGAGTGGGGCCAGAAAGAGAAGGATGTGGTGCAGCTCACCGAGTACATCCGCAGCAGCCTCAAGCGCTACATCTGCTACAAGTACGCCAACGGCAACAACATCTTGCCTGCCTATCTGCTCGATCAGCAGGTGGAGGAGCAGATCCGCGGCGGCATTCGCCAGACCAGTGCGGGCAGTTACTTGGCGCTCGATCCCACCATTACCCAGAGCTTCCTCGATCAGGTGCGCCATACCGTCGGTGATCTGGCCCAGATGCAGAACAAGCCGGTGCTCATCGTCTCCATGGATATCCGCCGCTATGTGCGCAAGCTCATCGAGGGGGATTACCATGCCCTGCCGGTGCTCTCCTATCAGGAGCTGACCCAGCAGATCAATATCCAGCCCCTCGGGAGGGTCTGCCTGTGAGGGGGGACCCGTTAACCTCTGACCCCCTGATCCCCTGGCTGCAAGCCAGGGGAGTGGCGGTGGCCCCTCACCATCTGGGGGCAACCCCCATCCAGCTCGGCCACGCTTTCTGCTATCGCCAAATTTATCTCGCCTGGCGCTTTGATCCTGCGACCCGACGGGTCTGGATCCTGCTGGTGCGCCGTGAGGAGGGGCGGGCCGGACTGGCCAATCCCTTTGCCGCCCTCTATCTGCTGGCCGAAGCCACTCTGGCTGTACTCGGGCCGGGCCATTACCTCTACGGCAACGTCGATGTCTTTCGCGGCAGTAGCCTGAGCAGTGAGCGGCTCGGGCGCTTTTACCTGCGCTGGACGGGAGCCTGCGAACCCGAGCCCGGCTGGTTCATGCTGGCCGCCGAGCAGGTTTGTTCCCTGCGGGATATGCGAAAACGACAAAAGCACGGCCTTGCGTGACAGGCATGTCCAAAAGGGCCTCATAGAATAGGAGCCAAGATGAAACAACCGCGTTTTGCCGACCATAGCGAGACCATTTCGCAGGCAGAGCAGGCCATTGCCGACAGCGATCACCGCAACGCTCTGTTGCAAGAGATGCTGGCTGGCCTAGCCCTCTCGGATCAGACCTGTCAGCTGCTATTCGATGCGCCGACCGAGCAAGTGGCCGTGGCCGAGCAGGAGTTGCTGGCTGAGATCCAGCGCAGACAGGCGCTACTGCCGGCACAGCCGGGAGAGGGCCGCAAGAGTCGCCGTCCCACCATGATGCGCGGACTGATGATTTAAGGAGTCGTGATGAGCACTATCCCTGACTACAACACCAACCCTGGTGCGTTCGTCGGCTGGCTTGATGGGCAAGCGCTGGACGCATTGCCGGGCCATAAAAACCCCAAGTTGACCGAACTGGTCGAGCTGCTCAAGGGCAAGATCACCATCAGTGCTGACTCATCGACTGCGCTGAGCAAGGAGCAGCTGGAGAAGTTGCTGGCTGCCTATCTGACGGATCCCGCCTCGATCAACGGGGGTTGGGCGATGGGCCAGTTCCGGGGGGGGCAAGATGCGGCCATTGCCGCCATCAAGGGAATGATCGAGCGGGGAGCAAAACAAACCCCGCCAGTCACCCACTGGACCGTCCCTGAATTTATGCTGCTCTCCCTCAGTGCGCTGACCATGGATCGCATCGATGACGATCTCATCACGACCTTTACCGGGGTGATGGCGTTTCAGGACAACCAGCGTAAAGGGCTGCGGGACGAGCTGGCAGAGATGACCGGTGAACTGAAGATCTACGGGGTGATCCAGTCCGAGATCAACAAGGTGCTCTCTGCGGCATCCAGCCAGACCTTCAACACCAATTTCAATCTGCTGGATTACAAACTCTATGGCTATCAGTCTCTGGCCGAATTTATGGATGGGTCAGAGTTCAAACTGTTGTCAAAAATGTTTACCGATGGGTCGGTGCAAAAAGCACAGCAAGATTTCACCAACGCTAAAAACGAGCTGGAAAAAGTAACGTCTGCCAGCCTCGACCCCAAAACGCTGGGGGAGGCCAAGGCCGATTATGAGCGTAAAAAAGCCAATTTTGAGAAGATCGTAGCAACGCAGGTCATCACAGTTAAAACGTTCCTCGAAAGTGATCAAAAGAAGAGCGGCGCGATGAAAAATATCGAAGCCAGCTACAGCTATGACAAGGACAACAACAAGCTTGGCAACTTCTCCACCAGTGTGAGCGACCGTTCTCGCCCGCTCAACGATCAGGTCAGTGAAAAGACCACCCGCCTCAACGACGTCAGCTCGCGCTACAACGCCGCCATCGAGGCACTCAACCGCTTTATCCAGAAATACGACAGCATCATGCGCGACATTCTTGGCGCAATTTGAGGAGAGATCATGCAGACCGACACCACCCTGACCCCGGAATATGAAGCAGAGCTGGAAGCCTTTATGGCTGACGGTGGCACCCTGGCCATGCTGCAGGATATCTCAGGCGACACCCTGGAGCAGCTCTATGCCCTGGCCTTTGGCCAGTATCAGGCTGGCAAATGGGAGGATGCTCACAAGATCTTCCAGGCCCTCTGCATGCTGGATCACTACGAGCCGCGCTATTTCCTCGGGCTGGGTGCCTGCCGTCAGGCGATGGGGGAGTTTGAAACGGCGGTTCAAAGTTATAGCTTTGGCGCCATGCTCGACCTGAAAGATCCCCGTTTCCCGTTTCATGCTGCCGAGTGCCGGCTGCAACAAGGTGATTTGAACGGGGCCGAGAGTGGCTTCCACTCGGCCCGACTGCTGGCGGACACAGATCCCCGGCAGGCAGACCTGGCGGCAAGCGCCAAGGTCATGTTGGAAGCCATCGCAATCAGAAGGGATCTGCAAGATGAACCCGATCAGCAATGAAAGACAGGTTTCCCCGCTGGGAAACACAGGTGATGTTGCGGGCCTGGCGCCCGTAACCCAACCTCGCAGTGAAACACGGCTCGATGCTGCAACGGTGCAAGTCACCGGCCAGGCCCGCAAGTCAGGGGTCTCGCTGAACCCACCACTGGCGGTAAGCAATAGCCAGGTCAGTGCGCAGCAACTTGGTGAAATCGGCAAGTTGGTGGCTTCGGTGAAAGAGAACACCCGCTTGATTCTGCCGCACACCACCGGGTTGGTGACCGCAGCCTTTACCTCGCCCGAAGCGTTCGAGATTGAGCTGGGCAAGCTCACCAGCGATCTGGAGAAGACCCAGACCAAGCTGAAGCTTGATGATATCCGGCAAGCTCGCACGCTGAACGAGAAGAAGATCGGCGAGAATCAGGCGAAGATCAAAGAGGCAGAAGAGAGTGCCCAGGAGGCCAAGAAGGCCGGCATCTTTGGCAAAATTTTTGGCTGGATCAGTGCCATCGCCTCGCTGGTGATCGGTGCCATCATGGTGGCAACCGGGATTGGTGCTGCCGCCGGTGCCCTGATGATCGCAGCTGGCGTCGTTGGCGTGGTCAACATGGCTGTGCAGCAGGCTGCCGCTGATGGCCTTATCTCCAAGGAGGTGATGGAGAAGCTGGGGCCAGCCCTGATGGGGATAGAGATTGCATTGGCAGTGATTTCGGCCGCAGTCAGTTTCGGTGCGACCATTGGCGGTGCGATTGCCAAACTGGGCGCCAAGATTGGTGGCAAGGTTGCGGATGTTACCGCCAAAATCGCTGCCAAGGCGGGTGAAGTGGCCGCCAAATTTGGTGCCAGAGCAACCGTTGAGGCGGTGAAGGTGAGTGACAAGATGGCGAAAGTGGCCAAACTGGCCACCCAGGGTGCCGATATCCTCATTGATGTGAGCAGTGGCGTGGCCAAAACGGTCCAGTCAGCGAAAGAGTCCGAGTCGCTCGATGCCCAGGCTGATCTTGCCTTGAGCAAGAGCGAGATGACCGAACTGCAAGGGGTCATCGACAAGCTCAAGGAGGCGATAGCCCAGATGATCGAGGCGTTCCAGCAGACCATGGAGATGATCTTCCAGATGATCAATGCCAAGGGCGACATGATGAACAACCTGGCCCGCAGACCTGCCGCTATCTAAGGAGTACCGACCATGATTAACAGTGATTATGCAAATGGCGTGACCCGTACCGCCCCGCTGACCGAGGTGCAGGCCGGAGAGGCGCAGCAGGTTCGCAGTGCGACCACTGCCCATGAGGCCGCCGCTTCGACTCGCCCGCAAGGGTCAGAGAACAAAAGCGTTCCAACCCTGCCACGTCCCTCCATCCCCTTCGATACCAAAGGGGTGACCCAGATGGTTGCGCAGCTGGACAGTGCGATGGATATGATGTCCTTGCTGTTCAAACTGGCCCGTCAGGCCCGTGAGGAGGGGTTACAGGTTCGGGATATCGAGAACAAGCTGGTCATCAGCAACCAGCAGGCACAGGTTGACGAGATGCGCCACGGCGCCAAGCTGATGATCGCCATGGCGGTGGTCTCCGGCGTGATGGCGGGGTTCTCTGCCATTATGGGCGGGATCAGCCTGGGCAAGGGCGCCAAGACTATCAAGCAGCAACAATCCCTTGATGGCAAGATTGCCGGTCGCGAGGCCTTGATTGACGCCAAGGTTGATAGCTTGAGCAAGCAGGGCCAACAGGTTGACCGTGCTGATGTGGGTAAAGTCTGGAAACAGGATCAAGTTGCAGACAGTAATGCGAGCCGATTGTTGGACAAGAAATTTGCTCGTACTTCCGAACGGGGTCAGGTGTTCAACACCGTAACCCAGTCTGTGGGGCAAATGAGCAACTCAGCGGTGCAGGTGGCGCAGGGTGATAGCCAGGCCAATGCGAAAGAAGACGAGGTCGAGGCGACCATCAGTCAGAGCGAGAAGCAGAAGGCCGAGGACAATATGTCCTTCAATGCCAACTTTATGAAAGATCTGCTGCAACTGATGCAGCAGTATTCCCAGAGCCAGAATCAGGCCTGGAAAGCGGCATTCGGCGTTGCATAAACGTCATGGCAATCAAGGCGCCCACTGGGGCGCCTTTTTGTTTTCCGGCCATTTTTCTTAAAAGTGCCGCCCTTGAGTGACAGCCTGCATGGCGGTGGCAGGCTAACATGCCTTCCTCTCTGCTGGAGGAAATCATGGATGTAACTGTCATCATCAATCGACTGCTCGCTGAATTTGCCACCAAATATGGTTTGCCATCCCTGGCTCTGAATCAGGAGGGGGTTGCGGCGCTCTGCTTTGACGAGCAGTTGCAACTCAGCCTGATCCTGGTGCCGGAGCGTGATCAGCTGGTGTTGCAGGCCGACGTGGCCGAGCTGCATCAGGTGGGCGAGGGGATTTTCCGTCAGTTGGCCAGCTTCAATCGTCACTGGTATCAGTTCAATCTTCACTTCGGTTTCGATGAAGAGAGTCTGACGGTGCAACTCTATCGCCAGATGGCGGCAAGCCGGTTGACTCTGGCGTACCTTGAAGAGAGTCTCGCCAGCATGCTGGAGCATGCCGAGTTCTGGCAGGAGTTGCTGCAACCCGGTACTCGGGAGGCAGGCAGCAGTGATCAGGTGATGGGAGTGCGGGTATAACCATGAAGATTCAGGAATCACAAGGTGCGCTGGCCCTGCATGGGGCAGAGGCGGGCAAGGTGGGGGCATTTGCAGGCAGAACCGTGAGTGCCCGGTCAGCCAGTGCGAGCCAGGTTCCCCTGTCGGCACTGCTGCGACGCTCCATTACCCTCAATCAGGTCCAGGAGCTGGCGCTGCAGCGACTGCAGCAGGGTGAGCACACACCGCTGAGTGAGCGGCGGATCCGAGTGTTATGAGAGGTCTGCTGGCACTGATGTTGTCGGCCATGCTGGCCGGTTGTGTCACCACCCCGGAGCTGAAGCCATCGCAACAGCAACTCAAGGGCGAGGTGCATTTCCCGCAAGCCTTGCCACGTCCGGCGACAGTGGAGGTGGCTGTGCTCAGCGTGATCGGGGGGCGTCCGTTGCAAGTGGCAGCCACCCGTTATGAGGTGACCATGCTGCCATTGCTGTTTGATCTGCGTTTGACCCCTCTGCAACTGGCGGAAGGGGAGATCTATCTGCGTGCCCGCTTGCGATTTATGGATGGCACCGCGGTACAGGCTATGAGTCAGCAGAAAGTTTTTAAGATTTTTAATGACAAAAAAATGGTTATTCAATTGCAGCCAAAAGCTTGTTATCCACAATGTCAGTAATGATTGTGTTTAAATAAAAAGCCTCAAATCAATCATTTATTAATTTGTCAGTTAAGATTGAAGGTTTCTTTTTGTAACGAAGTATCTTTTGCTGTAAGCACACCATTAAGTATGAGTCGCCGCAATGGATAAATAGTGTGTTAGCTCTAATTTTAGGCTGGTTTTTCTGCTTGTGACTGTTGTAGGATCCCCCCCTCATTTCAATGGTGATTAATTTTTGAATTCACCAGCGAATGACTTGATTACAAAATAATAAATAAAAATAACAGCAATAATAAAGCACCCGAGAGCGACCCGCTTCCGGAGGTGTTACTGGTACTACACGCAGATTCAGGAAAATAAAACATGAAGGGCATTACTACCACAGAGAAGGGCGATATGGCCCTGCTCCAGTGGTGCATGTCTGCTTTTAACGTTATCGAACATCCGCAAGAGGGAATTTATATTCTCCTGGAAGGATCGATGAAGTGGCAGGACTGTACCGATACCTATGAATTATCCCCCAACGAACTTCTGTTCGTGCGCCGTGGCAACTACGCGGTCTGTACCGGTGACGGCCCCTGCCGCCTGCTTTGGCTACCTCTGTCAAACTCCTTTTTGCAAGGCTTCTTGCAACGTTTCGGTTCACTGTTGAGTGAAGTCCCCCGGCTGGAGGGGATGGCCCCCACGCTGTTGCCGTTTCACTCATCCCCCTTGCTGACCCAATGTATTCAGGGGCTGCGCGGGTTGACCGAACATGAACATCCCCCCGCACTGGCCCAATTACGCACCGAAGAGTTGCTGTTTCTGCTCGCTTTTGGCGAACAGGGGCCTCAACTGATGTCTATTTTGCGCCAGCTGAGCAATCGCCAGGTCGAGCGGTTGCAACAGTTTATGGAAAAGCACTATCTGATGGAGTGGAAGCTCAGCGAATTCGCCAAAGAGTTCGGTATGGGATTGACCACTTTCAAGGAGCTGTTTGGCTCGATATATGGTGTTTCTCCACGCGCCTGGATCAGTGAAAGGCGGATCCTTTTCGCTCATCAGTTATTACTCAATAGTGAAATGAGCATCGTCGATATTGCGATGGAGGCCGGTTTCTCCAGCCAATCCTATTTTACCCAGAGTTATCGTCGTCGTTTTGGCTGTACGCCAAGCCGTGCCCGACACGGCACAGATTAACGCCGGACTAAAATAATCTGACGTTTTTTATAAGCCGCGGAGCGAGGCAATGGATAGAATAGCCAGCATATCGAAACATCATTCCATTATTGCCCGCAGCAAGATGAGCAAGGCATAGCATGAGTCAGCAAGATCACCATTCACCTAACCAGGGCCTGTTTGCAGGTCGTCGGGTTACCGTTGTCCAGCCAGATACCCTGAGTCGGGATCGTCTGGTCGGCCAGCTGTCCGTGCTCCGTTATCAGGATGCCGGCGTGATCACCTCGCAGCAGATGGCCCTGTTGCAACGACTGTTGCCCAGAACCCGACTGGAGAGCCTGTTGGGCTCCATCTGGTTTCAGCGCCGTCTCGATGCCGCGCTGGCCGTCTCGCGTGAGGAGCTACAACAGATCTTGCGCCTGGCAGGCAGTGAGCGTTGTGACTGGATGCAGCAGCTGGGGGACCGTATCAATCTGGCGGATCGTCCCTTGCTGTGGCACTGGGTGCTCTATCCCTTGCACCGCTGGTGGGTTCAGCGTCTTGAACCACTTTACGGCGCCTGGCTTAACGAACTGGAGCAGTTGCAGGTGATGCGCCGCCAGCTCAATGCCCAGGCTGTGTTCTGGCAGACCGTGGTCGATGTACCGGCGGATCTGGAGAGCCGGATCGCCGATCAGCTTGAGCAGTTGAACCAGCGCGAGCAGGAGCTCACCCGGCTGCAGACTGATTGTGAGACACGTCTCCAGCTGGCCTGGCCTGCCTGGTATGCGCAAACGAGCAAGGAGGGGGACCCGGTTCACCTGATGCCGGTACCGCTTGAGCTCGGCACATTCTGGCATGCCCTGCAGGCTCTGCCCCATCAGGACGAGGCAGCCCTAACCCTGCATGAGTGGCTGGCCGGTCGGGGCATTGCCTTGGGTCAGGATCACTTCTACTGGCAGCCTCCTGCGCCCTAGATAGCCCGAGGAACTATGCAAACGCTACTGAATCGATTGGCCGCAAACCTTGGCCAAGGGCCTTTTATTGCCGACGCACAGGGAAAGTACCATCTGCGGATCGATGGTTATCCCCTTTTTCTGACCCCCAGAAACGGTGAGTTGTTGCTGAGCACCCCGCTTGCAAGCAGCCAGAGGAATGGCGCTGAGACCCATGATCCGGCGCTGCTAAAGCGCCTGTTGCAACAGGTGGTGGCCTGGGGGCGTCATGCCCCCCATGCCCTGGTGCTGGATGATCTTGGCAATTTGCAGCTGGAGGCGCGGCTCGCGCTGGAGTGGCTCGACGAGGCGCTGCTGGCGGAGCGCTTGAGCCAGCACATCGCCCTGCTGGAGCGGTTGGAACCCCAATTGACCGAGGCCGCCTTGGCCCCCCAATGGAGACAGATGATATGGCACCCTTGAGTGTGCAACCCCTGCTGCGTCCCCTGTTGTGGATCTGCCTCGCCGTGATGGCGTGGCAGCGACCCGCCATGGCACAGGAGCTGGACTGGGTGCCCATGCCTTACAGCTATGTGGCAGAAGGGGAGAGTCTGCGCGACGTGCTGGTCAACTTCGGTGCCAACTACGAGGTCTCCGTGGTGGTCAGCGACAAGGTCAACGATCAGGTCAACGGTCAGTTTGAGCATGACGAGCCGCTCGCCTTTTTGCAGCAGCTCTCCTCCCTCTACAACCTGGTCTGGTACTACGACGGCAATGTGCTCTACGTCTTCAAGAACAGCGAAGTGCAGTCCCGTCTCATCAATCTTGAGCAGACTGGCGCAGCAGAACTCAAACAGGCGCTGCAACGAGCCGGGATCTGGGAGCCCCGCTTTGGCTGGCGCCCCGATGCGGATAATCGGCTGGTCTATGTCTCCGGCCCGCCCCGTTACCTTGAACTGATCGAGCAGACCGCGCTGGCACTGGAGCAACAATCCCAGCTGCGCAGCGAGAAGACCGGGCCGCTGGCCATCGAGATCTTCCCCCTCAAGTACGCCTCGGCTACCGATCGCTCCATCCAGTACCGCGATACCGATGTGGCGGCGCCCGGTGTGGCGACCATTCTGGCCAAGCTGCTGAGTGATGCTGGCGTGCAGATGGTCAACGGCGAGGGTAGCAAGGCCTCGACGGCCACCTCCGGTCAGGCCATCGTGCAGGCCGATCCTTCCCTCAATGCGGTGATCGTACGCGATGCTCCGGAGCGGATGGCGATGTACGGCAAGTTGATCGCCGCGCTCGACAAACCGGCGGCCCGTATCGAGGTGGCGCTCTCCATCATCGATATCAATGCCGAGGATCTCTCCCAGTTGGGGGTGGATTGGCGAGTGGGGATCCGCACCGGTTCCAACCAGCAGGTGATTATCAAGACCACCGGCGATCGCAAAGGAATTGAAGGGGGCGCTGCGCTCGGCAGTCTGGTGGACTCCAAGGGACTCGACTATCTGCTGGCCCGGGTCAACTTGCTGGAAAACGAAGGCAATGCCCAGGTGGTCTCCCGCCCGACCTTGCTGACCCAGGAGAACACCCAGGCGGTGATCGACCACAGCGAAACCTATTACGTGAAGATCAGCGGTGAGCGGGTGGCCGAGCTGCAGGGGATCACTTACGGCACCATGCTGCGAATGACGCCCCGAGTGATCCAGATGGGTGACAGACCCGAGATCAGCCTGAGCCTCCACATCGAGGATGGCAACCAGAAACCCAACAGTGCGGGGGCCGATGGCATTCCCACCATCAGTCGCACCGTGGTCGATACCATCGCCCGGGTCGGCCACGGCCAGAGTCTGCTGATTGGCGGTATCTACCGCGACGAGATGAGCGAGAACCTGAGCAAGGTGCCCTTCTTGGGTGACATCCCTTATCTGGGGGCGCTGTTCCGTAGCAAGGACACCCAGACTCGTCGTTCGGTGCGGCTATTTATCATCGAGCCTCGTCTGATTGATGACGGTATTGCCCACTATCTGGCGCTGGGCAATGGTCAGGATTTGCGAGCCGGGGTGCTCGGGGCTGATGAGATCTCCAATCAGAGTCTCTCCCTTGGCAAGGTGCTGGGGGGCGCGCAATGCCAGCCGCTGGCTGCAGCCCGTGATGTGCAGCAACTGCTGCGTCAGGGGGGCAAGAGCTCGTCTCTCACTCAGTGCCGGATGGGCAATGAGCTGGGGTGGCGTCTGGTCGAAATGAACAAGGATCAAAAATGTACACCGGCCGCCAGCTGGTGTGTGCAGGCGGGCAATGAGGGCGCGACCCGATGAGCTGGAAGTGCCGCGTATATCGCGGGCTCAATCGCGGGGTAGAAGTTCCTCTGCCGGAGGGGCGTCTGGTCATAGGTTCCGATCCCCTCAAGGCTGATCTGGTGCTGGTGGATGAGGGGATGGCCCCCGAGCATCTGGTACTGCTGGTGAATGGGGAAGGGATCACCCTGCAAGCCTGGGCGGACGGTATTACCCCGACTCAGGACGGTGTCGCCCTGACCGCGGGAGAGACGCTCAGGGCGGGAACGCGCCTGGAGGCAGGCCCGCTGCTCTGGAGCTTCTGTGACAACAGTCGTTCGCTACCCGAACAGCTGGAGGCACTGGCGGCGGTGGTTGCTCCTTCTCGTGCGCCGCGGCGGCGGGCAGCAGGCGCCGATGTCTGGATGGGGGCCCTCTGCCTGAGTCTGGTGGTCGCCGTGGTCTTGCTGCTCGGCACGGGTTGGTGGCATGGCGCCGACGAGAACGAATCCGCCCGCAGTGAGCAGGCATTGAAGCGCTTTCTGGCCGCACCAAACTACCGTCAGGTGGTGCTGAACAGCAGTGACCCCGAGCTGTGGCAACTCTCGGGTTATGTCGATGAGAACAGCGCTCGTCTTGCCTTGCAGCAGTACCTCGACAGCAAGGGTTTCAGCTACCGGCTGGAGCTGCGCACCATGGAAGATCTGCGGCAGGGTGCCGGCTTTATCTTGCAGAAGTTGGGTTATGAACAGCTGCAGATCCGCAATGGCAAGGAGCCCGGCTGGCTCAAGCTCAGCGGTGAAATTCAGGGACAGGATGGCAAATGGAGCACCATTGAATCTCTGCTCAAGCAGGAGGTCCCCGGCCTGCTGGGGGTTGAGAATCAGGTACAGATTGCCGGGGCTTATCGCAAGCGTCTTGATGCCTTGCTGCAGGAGCAGGGGCTGGCCGGTGCATTGCGGGTGCGTGAAGCGGGTGGGCGACTCGAACTCTCCGGCCAGCTGGATGAGCGCCAACTTGGCCAGTTTCAGCAGGTCAATCAGCAGTTTCGCCGGGAGTTCGGTACACACCCGACGCTGGAGCTGATCAATCAGACCAGAACGCCGCGTCAGGATGAGCTGGAGTTCGATGTGCGCAGCGTCTCGTTTGGCCGGGTGCCTTATGTGGTACTGGCAGACAACCAGCGCTATCCGGTTGGGGGCGCAACCTCCAGCGGGGTGCGGGTGCTGGCCATTCGCCCCGATGCGGTGGTGGTGAGCAAGGGCAAGCAGCAATACATCGTCAAATTAAAAGGAGCCGAGCGGCATGATGACCAGTTTGGAAGCGCGACTGTCCGGCGCTGATCCCGCCTTTGCTCGTGAGCTGCATGAGCAGCTTGTTCAGGCGCAGGGTGAAGTGAAACGGCAACTGCTGCGCGGGGGAACCCCGCAACAGTATCGGGAGTGGCAACAACAGGCCGACGCCATCGAGGCGGGGCTCACGATCATTGGCAAGATAAAGGAACACAACCATGGCTGATTACTTTACCTATACGGACAAGAACAGTAACACCCTCGATCAAGTGGCAGAAAACCTTTCTGGTCAGGCTAACACCGCCAACACCGAGGTCAACAAGGCCATTGAGGCGATGAAAACCAATCCGGACAACCCGGCGTTGCTGGCCGAGTTGCAGCACAAGATCAACAAATGGTCGGTGATCTACAACATCAACTCCACCGTGACTCGGGCCATGAAAGACCTGATGCAGGGTATTTTGCAGAAGATTTGATGATGAACCCTGAACTCAAGCGACAACTGGCCGAGCTTGCGCTGGCTGGTACCGGCCACCATTGCCATCAGGAGGCGGCCACCATCGCCGACTGGCTGGCGGGTGCGCCGGAGATGACCGAGTGTGTAACGCTCATTCGCCTCTCCTCCCTGATGAACCGGGGGGATTATCAGGCTGCTTTGCAGCTTGGTGGCGAGCACTGCACACCGGATATCGAGCCCTGGCTGGCACTGTGCGAGTGGCGGCTTGGTCAGCAGGATGAACTGACTGCACGGTTGCTGCGACTGGAGCAGAGCGGCCAACCAGCCTTGCAACAGTTTGCCGCAGGCCTGCGCGAGCAGATGACCTCATGAAAATTGAAGGCAGCGATCAGCCGGGGGGAGAGCAGCCGCTGCGTCAGCCCCCCCCGCCCGAATCCATGGCCCAACGCCAGTTCGAGCGACTGCTGGCCAAGACTCCCGAGCCGGATCTGTTCGAACGCTGGCAACAGGGGGCACCCCTTGAGGGGTTGCTGGCCGGTGTGGCGCCAGTCGCCAAGCGTGAACTGCTCTGGCAGATCTACCAACAGGGCGACAAACCGGCGCCGGAGATTGGCAAGCAGCTGTTTGGCCCTGTTACCGACAAGCTGATCGCGCGTTTTGGCGAGCGCCAGTCGCCGGTGGTGGATGCCATCGATCTGCCGGAGTTGCGAGCAACCATGCGGGAGTTTGATCCTCTGGCGTCGCGGCGCGAGAAGGTGTTGCTGAACTTGTTGAGCGAGCTCAGGGACGGGCAGGGCGCCGTGCCCGCGGGACATCAATTCCTCGATGCACTGGCCCGGCGCGAGCTGATGACCCTGATCCCGCTCAACGGCATGGTCGACAATCTGATGCGCAATTCGCACAAACTTGATCTGGAGGCGTGATGGAAATTGCACAGTCTGCCCAGGCGGTGGTAACCAGCCTGGATGAGTTGAAAGCGGTGGATCTCTCCTCGCCCCATGTCGCCAGTTTTGAACAGGCGATGGGGAGCACATCCCAGGGGATGGGGAGCTCTCTGCTCGGGGAGCTGGGGGAGTTGAAGCAGCAGTTTGTCGAGGCCAAGCAGAGCCTGCAAGCCGAGCTGGCCACCCCGGGGGATGATCCCAACAGCCTGATGCAGATGCAGTGGTCGCTGATGCGGATCACCATGCAGGAGGAGCTGATTGCCAAGACAGTGGGCAAGATGAGCCAGAACGTAGAAACCCTGTTGAAGACCCAGTGAGGTAGTGTGAAGAGATCGATGCTGATGGGGGTGCTCGGCGCCTCGTTGCTGCTCAGTGGCTGCAAAGTGGAGCTCTATACCGGAGTCACTCAGAAAGAGGGTAACGAGATGCTGGCGCTGCTGCAAACCGAGGGGATCGCCTCGGACAAGCAGCCGGACAAGGATGGCCGCATCAAGCTGCTGGTGGAGGAGTCCGACGTGGCGCAGGCCATCGAGACCCTCAAACGCAAGGGCTATCCAAAAGAGAGCTTCTCCACTCTGCAGGATGTGTTTCCCAAGGATGGCCTCATCTCCTCGCCCACCGAGGAGCGGGCTCGCCTCACCTATGCCAAGGCGCAGGAGATCTCCAATACCCTGTCGGAAATAGACGGCGTGCTGGTGGCTCGCGTCCATGTGGTGCTGCCGGAAGGCAATGAGGGGATCAGCAAGAAACCCTCTCCCGCCTCGGCCTCGGTCTTTATCAAGCATGCGGCGGATATCCAGCTCGATACCTACATTCCGCAGATCAAGCAACTGGTCAACAACAGTATCGAGGGGCTCGCCTACGACCGGATCAGCGTGGTGCTGGTGCCCTCGGCCGATGTGCGCCAGAGCCCGTTGATGCCGCGCAATACCTCGCTGTTCTCCATTGAAGTGAGCGAAGGTTCAAAATGGCGGCTGGGCGGCTTGATTGCCCTGTTGCTGGCGCTGGTGGTGACCAGCAACCTGGCGCAATACATGTGGCACCGGAGTCGGAGTCGCGGATGACGGTCGGTTTGACCCCCTATCAGCTGCGCTTTTGCCCGGCCAGTTATCTCCATGAGGCGCACCTGCCCTCATCCTGGGCGCAGGTGCCGAAACTTTTGCCCGAGTGGCGGACGCTGCCAGCCAGTAACGGCGCCTTGCTCAAGGCGCTGGCATTGGGAATTGGCTACGAGATGCCCGCGCCTCTGGGGGGATTGGCGCTGTTTCCCCAAAGTGAGCTGGTGCTGTTGTTGCGCCGTCTGGGGGCCGTGCTGCACGGCGAGGCGATCCGCCACTGCTTGCTGGCACCAACGCTGCGCCAGATCATCGCTTTGCTGGGGGAGGAGGGGCACAGAGCCGTACTCTCCCAGCTCGACTTGTTGATCGGCCCCTGGCCCGCTGGCTGGCAGCAGCCTCTGCCCGCTCAGCTCGATGAGGGAGTGCTGGAAGAGGCTGGCTTGCAGTTCTGGCTGGCGGCGGCCGGGGAAGGCTACCCCGACTGGGCTCGCCGTCTCACCCTGCGACTTCCCCCAGCGCCACCCGGGCCATCATGGCCTTTGGCGGCTGGCCAGCTGCCACTGGCCCGGGCGCTTTGTCTCAAGATTGCCAAACAGGTAACTCCCCAATGCTGCCATTTGTTGAAATAAAGAGTAACCATCTGCAACTGGCGTCAAGCCAGCGTATTTTGCGTAGCCAGGATTACCTATCCTACCTGAGTGCACAGGCGCTGGTAGAGGCTGCCCGCGCCCAGGCGGCTGATATCGTGGCGGAGGCCCGCGCCGTCTATGAAGAGCAGAAGAGCCTTGGCTGGCAAGCCGGGATTGACGAGGCCCGGCGCGAACAGGCAGTGCTGATCCACCAGACCCAGTTGCAGTGCCAGGGGTACTATCGCACCGTGGAGCAGCAAATGAGCGAGGTGGTGCTGCAGGCGGTGCGCAAGATCCTGCACGATTACGATCAGGTTGCGCTCACCCTCAAGGTGGTGCGCGAGGCGCTCTCGCTGGTGAGCAACCAGAAGCAGGTGACGATACGGGTTCATCCCGAGCAGGTGCAGGCGGTGCGCGACCAGATCGCCCGGGTACACAAGGATTTCCCCGAAATCGGCTATCTCGAGATCTCCGCCGATGCCCGCCTCGATCAGGGGGGTTGCATCCTCGAGACCGAGGTGGGGATCATCGATGCCAGCCTCGACGGCCAGCTGGAGGCGCTCTCCTTCGCTATGAGTTCGGCGCTGGAAAAGCGTGGTGAGCAGCAGGCCCGACTCGTCGGGGCGAATGCCGCGGTTGAATAAGGCGGCTGAATATATGGCCGGCTACGTAAGAGAACATTCATCTGACAAGTCCCGCTGGTTGTTACCTGCCCAAAACAAAACCGCCCCGGAGATCCGGGGCGGTTTTTTTATTTAGCGATACTGAGATGAGTCGTGGACGACACAAGGGCTCAGCGATAGCGGCCACGTACCGAGCTGCTGGCACGGCCGGCCATCTTGATCAGGCTCTGGCGGGTGTGCAGGTGGCAGAGCGCGACGCCAAGGGCATCTGCTGCATCCGCCTGCGGGGTGGCGGAGAGTTTCAGCAGATGGGTCACCATATGCTGCACCTGCTCCTTGGCGGCGCCGCCAGTGCCCACCACTGCCTGCTTGATCTGGGTGGCAGAGTATTCGCTCACCGGCAAATAGGCGTTGACCGCGGCGACGATGGCGCTGCCCCGGGCCTGCCCCAGTTTCAGGGCCGAGTCGGCGTTGCGGGCCATAAAGACCCGCTCGATGGCAAACTCGGTGGGTTTGAACTGGGTGATGATCTCGCATACCCCGTCATAGACCTGCTTGAGGCGCTCCGGCAGCTCGCCGCAATCGGTGCGGATGCAGCCAGAGCCCAAGTATTCGGCCTTGCCGCCCACGACCCGGATAACCCCGTATCCGGTGATCCGCGAACCCGGATCGATGCCCAAAATAATGCTCATGGGTGTTGATTGCTCTAAACGCGAGTGATGGCCGCCAAGATAGCAAACTGTGGCCCGTTTGGCTGTATGTCCCGGGTCAAGCGGGCAAAGATTGGCCAGCCTGCGTCGGGCGTTGCTACCCCTTGAACAATTCTATGGTGTCGCCATCCTGCAGGCTGCCCGCGCCACGCACCACCACCCGATCCCCCTGCTTGAGGGCACCGCTCACCGCCACCTGCTGGCTGTCGCCAAACAGCACGGTGACCGGCACCCGATTCACCTTGAGCGCCTTGCCGCTTCGCGCCACCTGATAGACCACACTGCCATCGGTGCCGAGCACCAGGGCGTCCCGGGGCAGCAGCATGCTCTGTTGATCCCCCAGTGGCAGGGCAACCCGTACTGGCGAGCCGATGATGAATGTGCCCGCTTCCGGTTTGAGGCGCAGCTCGATGAGGCGCGACTTGGGATCGGCGCTGGCGGCCCGCTGGTAATAGACGCCGTGACCACTCAGCTGCTCCCCCTCCACCCGCAGCCGGGTTTGCGGCGCCAGCTGCTGGGCCCAGAGAATGGGGGCCTGCAGGCGGATATCCGGCTGATCCGGGTTGACCAGCTCCAGCGCCTGCTCGCCCGCGTCCACATGCTCGCCGGGCTGGATGAAGTGGTTGTTCACCACCCCGTCGAACGGGGCATAGATGTGGCTGCGGCGCAGCTGTTCCTCAATCTGGTTCACCTGTATGGCGGCCAGCCGCTCGGCCAGCGCGGCCTGCTCCACATCGTAGCTGGCCTTGTCGTACTGGCTTTGGGAGGCGCTCTTTTGCTGGTGCAGTCGGGTGATCCGCCGGGATTCGGCGCGAGCGAAGCGCAGGTTGCTCTGCCATTTCGCCTGCTCGGCGCGAGCCTGCTCCAGCGAGAGGCGCAGCGCCGCGCTGTCGAGGCGCAGCAGCTCATCTCCTTTTTTGACTCGGCTGCCAAATTCGGCGATCCACTCCACCCGGCCGCTCACTTCGGCGCTGAGCGCCGCTTGCTGGCGACTCGCCACCGTGCCGCTGACCCAGATATTGGCGGCCGCATCCCCTTGGGTCACATCCGCCAGGGTCACCATCTTGCCCTGATCGGCCAATACCGGTAGCGCGCTGCCTGCAATCAGCGCAGCGCCAGCCAACATTCGGGTAATCATATGTGTCATCGATGAGCTCCTTGCTCAGGCCCGCTGGCGCAGGGGTTGTGGGATCGCCACCTGCTCCCCGAGACGCAGGAAGGCAGGCAACAGGATCAGGGTAAACAGGGTGCTGCAGCTCATGCCGCCGACAATGACGGTGGCGAGCCCGCGGTAAATTTCGCTCCCCTCGCTCGGGCTCAGCATCAGCGGCAGCATGCCGAAGATGCTGGTGAGGCTGGTCATGGCGATGGGGCGCATCCGGCTTTGCAGGGCATCGGCCACCGCCAGCTGGCGGCTCATGCCATCCCGCTCGGCGGTGCGGGTCTGATGCACCAGCAGGATGGCGTTGTTGACCACCAGTCCCAGCAGGATGACAAAGCCGATGATGGTGAGCAGATCCATCGGCAGCGGCACCAGCAGCCCGCTCAGTTGCAGCGCCAGTACGCCGCCAACCGAGGCAAGGGGCAGGGTGAGCAACACCAGCAGGGCATCCTTGAGGGAGGCAAACACCCCCCACAGCAGCACCAGCAGGATCACCACGGCGAACAGGAAGATGGTCCCCAGATTGTCGAGCGCCTGTTGCAGGCTGTCGGCATTGCCGGCAATGCGCAGCTCGCCACCGGCGGGCAGCAGGGGGTGGATGGCGGCAAAACTGCGGTTTTTCAGGGTGTCGATCACCTGCTCCATGGTCATGCCCGCCGGAGGTACTATCTGCAGGCTGATGCTGCGCCGCCCATCGGCCCGGAAGATGCTGGCCGGACCCATGTCGTGCTCCACCCGCAACAGCTCGCCAAGGGGAACGATGCGCCCGGAGGGGGTGGCCAGCGGCACTGCCTTCAGTTCGTCCGGATTGGCGGAGCTCTGCCCCATCAGCATGATGTCGAGCCGATCCTCGCCATCGAAATACTCGCCAACCCGCAAGCCGTCGCCAAAGGTCTGGATGATGGCGGGCAGGGGCGTGCGATCCCAACCCACTTCGGCGAGACGTCGATCTTGCGGCACCAGTTTGAGCTCGGGGGCGGTGAAGTCGAGACTAGGTTCGGGCCGGATCTGTGCTCCCGGCAGGTCCTTGCTGAGGATCGCCATGCTGGCACGGGCCGCCTGATAGAGCTCGGGCAGGTTACCCCCCTGCAGCAGCAGGGAGACGCCGTTCTCGCTGTCAAAGCCGCCAAACAGCGACCCCTGACCGCCGAACACCCGGGTGTCGGGAATACCCACCAGCAGCTGCTTCATCAACAGGCTCTCCAGCTCCTTGATGCGGGTCTCGTCCTTGGGGCGCACGCCAATCTGGGCGCCCCCCGGGTAGCGCAAGATGTAGTAGTTCTTGAGGGCTGGCTCTTTCTCTCCCTTCATGTAGGGGGCGAGGCGGGCGATCAGGGTATCGATCACCTCTTCGCGCTGGGCCTTGAGGTTGACCCCAGGGGTGAAGTTCATCCAGACATCCACCGCGTCCCGTTTCACGTCCGGCAGATAGTCCATCTTGGGCAGCAGCGCCCAGGTGGCCAGTGCCGGTAGACTCATCATCAGGGTGATGACTGTCCAGCGCTGGCGTGAGGTCGAGGTCCAGCGGATCACGTGACGGGTAGTGCGCTGCCACAGCGACTCATAGGGGTCGGTCAGCGTTTCATGTCCCATCCAGCGCGCCGCCACCGCAGGCAGCACGATGACGGCGACCAGCATGGAGACCGTCACGGCGCAGGCGATGGTCAGAGCCAGATCGGCAAACAGCTGACCCTCCACATCGTTGAGCAGCAGCACCGGCAGGAAGATGGCAACCGTGGTGAGGGTGGAGGCGACCAGCGCCGTCCACACCTGACGGGTACCTTCGAGCGCCGCCTCCGCCTTGCTCAAATCCCCCCGCTCGTGGCGCCGGTAGATACTCTCCAGCACCACGATGGCGGCGTCGAGCACCATGCCGACGGCAAAGGCGATGCCCGCCAGCGAGATGATGTTGAGGGTGCGATCCATCACTTTGAGCAAGCAGAAGGTGAGCATGATGCTGATGGGGATGGCGAGGGCAATCATCAAGGTCGCCTTGAGCCGGCGCAGGAAGAGCCAGAGGATGGCGCAGGAGAGCAGCACCCCGAGCCCCAGGTTGGCAGTGACCATGCTGACGGCACGATTGATGTAGAGGGAGGCATCGAACGACTGCTCCATGTGCAGCCCGACCGGCTCCAGCACCTCGCGGTTGAGCTCGTTCACCCGGGCCTTGATCGCCTCAAGGGAGGCCAGGGCATTGGCACCGCTCTCCTTGAAGATCTGGGCGGCGATGGCGGTATTGCCGTTCTGGATCCGCAGCACCGGGTTCTCTTCCCTGGCCACCCTTACTTCCGCCACATCCCGCAGATAGATGGGCAGGCCATTGCGCCAGTCCACCACCTTGTCCCCCAGCGTCTCGACATCGTAACGACCGGCGAAGCGCAGCTTGTACTCCCAGCGACCGATGTCGAGGGTACCGGCTGATACGTCCCAGCCGGTGGTGGCCCGGCTGGCCAACACCGGGATCTCCACCCCCAGCTCGGCGGCGCGATAGGGGTCGAAGCGGATCTGGATCTGGCGCTCGTTGATCCCCTCGACTGCGACCGTCGAGACCCCTTCGATGCGTTCCAGCTCGGGTTTGACCCGCGCCTCGATCAACGCCTGATGATCATCGATCACCCCTTTGGCGCCGGGCAGCTGCTGGATGAAGAAGAAGGTGAGGGTATCGTTGCTGCTGTAGTTGTTGACGTAGGGGCCGCCGATCTTGTCCGGCAATCCCGAGACCCGGTTCAGCCGCGAAATCACATCGAGCTGGGCCCGCTGCATGTCGGTGCCGAGGGCAAACTCCATGTCGATTTCGGTAAAGCCGGGATAGCTGTTGCTGACAAGGCTCTTGAGCCCCTGCACCCCCTGCATCTCCTGCTCGATGGGGTCGGTGATCTCCGACTCCATCTCCTGGGGAGAGGCGGAACGCCAGCTCACCGAGATGTTGAGGTGTGGACGGTCGATGTCGGGGAACAGCTGGATCGGCAGTCCCCGGATGCTGAGCAGGCCCAGCAGGAAAATCAGCACGATCGAGACCGCCACCCAGATGGGGCGTTCGATCGCCGTTTTGGCGAGGTTCATTCACTCTTCCTGAGTTGTTGTTATCGGCCATTCCGCTGGCCTTGCTTCCAAAGTCCCTGCAACAGGGACTCAAGCATTTAACTGGAATTCTCCCGGCTTGTAAATGCATGGTTAACAAACAAAAAAACCGGCCACGAGGGCCGGTTTGGTACAGGGTTGCCAGGGGATCAGGCGGCGTGTTCGACCTTGTTTGGCTGCTTGTTTGCTTGCGGTGAGAAGCCTTCCAGCTCGCCCGGGGCGAAGTTATCTACCTGAATCGCTTCGTAGCGCAGGGCATCGGCGGCCAGCAGCTTGTCCGCTTCGTCCTTGCTCAGGATGGAACCAGCCAGCGCGGCGGCAACCAGCTCCGGCAGCGCCAGTTTGCGGGGCAGTTTGCCCTCTTTCTGGGCCTGAACCAGCTTCTTCTCGTAGGGCTGCACGGCGACCATTGCCTGGAAGGCGCGCTCCATCAGGCCGACCGGATCTGCCTCGTCTTTGCCGACATAGCAGAGAGCGGTCAGACGGTCGCGGAACTCGCCCGGCTTCATCATGGCCAGACAGATGGCGTGGCAGCGATCGTCGGCCGGCATCTTGTAACCGACGCCGAACGGGAATACCACCCGCTTGAGTACGGCACCCACCACCTTGTTCGGGAAGTTCTGGAAGAAGCCCTCGAACGCTTTGCCAATCAGATAGAGGTTGCGCTCTACCGCGTACTGCACGAATGGCAGATCGGAGACCATGCGGCCCTGATCCTCGTAGTGTTTGAGGGTGGCGGAGGCCAGGTAGAGGTGGCTCAGCACGTCACCCAGACGGGCGGAGATCATCTCCTTGCGCTTGAGATCGCCACCCAGCATCAGCATGGAGACGTCGGCGCACAGGGCCAGCCCTTTACTCATACGGGACAGCTGTTTGTAGTAGCGGGCGGTTTCGCCAGCTACCGGCGCGCTGTTGAACTGACCCAGAGTCAGCCCCTGGAACAGGGAGCCGAAGAAGTTGCCGGCGCCGAAGGCGATGTGCTTCATCAGCAGGGCGTCAAACTTCTCGAGACCGCGTTCCACGTCGGTATCGGCCGCCGCTTCCAGCTCGGCAAAGACGTATGGGTGGCAGCGGGTAGCCCCTTGCCCGAAGATCATCAGGTTGCGGGTCAGGATGTTGGCCCCTTCCACCGTGATGGCCACCGGAATCCCCATGTAGGCGTAGCCGGTGTAGTTTTTCGGGCCCAGCTGGATGGCGCGACCGGCATGGATGTCCATGGAGTCATCCATGATCTGGCGCGCCATTTCGGTCATGTGGTACTTGGAGATGGCGGTGACGATGGCCGGTGCCTGACCCAAGTCCAGCGAACCGGCGGTCATGCGACGGGCCCCTTCCAGCTGATAGGTGAGGCCGCCGATGCGGGCCAGCGCTTCCTGCACACCTTCAAATTTGCCGATGGACATGCCGAACTGCTTGCGTACGTAGGAGTAGGCGCCCACGGTGCGGCTCGCCATGTGACCACAGGCGGTACCCAGAGCAGGCAGCGAGATGCCGCGACCGGCGGAGAGGCACTCCACCAGCATGCGCCAGCCGCGACCGGCGTAATCCGGGCCACCGATGATCCAGTCGAGCGGGATGAACACATCTTTGCCGAAGGTCGGGCCGTTCAGGAACGCCAGACCCATGGGGTAGTGGCGATCGCCAACGCGCACGCCGGGGTGGCTGGTGGGGATAAGCGCGCAGGTGATGCCGAGCTCTTCCTTGTCACCCAGCAGTTTTTCCGGGTCATAGAGTTTGAACGCCAGTCCCAGCACAGTGGCGCGCGGCGCCAGGGTGATGTAGCGCTTGTTCCAGTTGAGGCGAATACCCAGCACCTCTTCCCCCTTGTGCATCCCCTTGCAGACGATCCCCTTGTCAGGAATGGCGCCGGCATCGGAGCCCGCTTCCGGCCCAGTCAGGGCGAAGCAGGGCACCTCTTTGCCATTGGCCAGCCCCGGCAACCAGAAATCTTTCTGGGCCTGGGTGCCGTAGTGCATCAGCAGCTCGCCCGGGCCAAGGGAGTTCGGCACCATGACGGTGACTGCCACGCTCAGGCTCTTGGTGGCAATGCGGGTAACGATGGTGGAGTTGGCAATCGCCGAGAATTCGCGGCCGCCGTAGGATTTCGGGATGATCAGGGAGAAGAAGCCTTCCTTCTTCAGATAGTCCCACACCGGTTCCGGCAGGTCTTTGGTTTCGTTGACGATCTTGAAGTCATCGACCATGGCGAGCAGGGTTTCGACCTGATTGTCGATAAAGGCCTGCTCCTCTGCGGTCAGCTCGGCCTTGCCGTAGCCGTGCAGTTTTTTCCAGTCGGGGTTGCCGCGAAACAACTCGCCATCCCACCAGACGGAGCCGGCTTCCATGGCCTCCCGCTCGGTAGCTGACAAGGGCGGCAGTATCTTTTTGAAGATGCCGAACACCGGACGGGTTACCACCTTTTTACGGATGGAGGGTACGCCGAGCACAACGGCTATCGCCAGCACCAGCAGGACAAGCAATGTGATCATACCGAAGTTCCTTCTATTTCACTGTTTCCGTTGATTTATTGTTGGTTGTTACACGGCCAGGGAGAGCCTGGTCGATTCCACTGGTGCCCCGACTCCGGACGCCAGATAAGGAATGACGTTGCGAACCAGCCCCTCGACATCGAGCTGCTGGCCAAAGTCGGCCAGGGCGATGTCGCGCAGCGCATCGGCAGAGGCCATGGTGAAGACGACGGTGCCCAGGGTGAAGTGCAGGCGCCAGAAGAGATCCGCTGGCGAGAGGGCAGGGTTGGCCTTGGAGATAGCCTGGGTGATCCGCTGCAAAATGGGGCCATAGTGGGCGGTGATAAAGCGGCGCAGGTGACCCTGGCTGTCAATATAGCCGCGTCCCAGCAGCTGCATGAAGATGGCCGGGCCGTTGGCCCGTACCGCCGATAGCTTCATCAGCGGCTCGACAAAGCTTTCAAACAGTTGCAGCAGGGTCAGCTGCTCCTGCTCCATCAGTACCCGCAGGCGGGCATCGAGATCCGGCATAAACAGGCTAAGATAGCGGTCCAGCACCGCCTGGATCAGCTCCTTCTTGGAGCCGAAGTGATAGTTCACGGAAGCCAGATTGACGTCGGCCTCGCTGGTGATCAGACGCAAAGAGGTATCGGCGAATCCCCGCTCGGCAAACAGCACTTCAGCGGCGTCGAGAATACGGTTTTTGGTATCGATTTTACTCACTGGACACCTCACTTAAACGAATGTTTAAAAAGTACGTTTCATAACGTGAAGTGTCAAGAGAATGTGAATGAGTGTTAGCGGAATGTTTTTCGATGAAAAAAGCAAAGTGGGCGGAACTTAGTCAAAAAGCAGGACTCTATATCTATGCCACTGCAATTAAACATTAAGTCTCGCCCAACCTGCACCATGCTAGTTGGGCCTTTTTTTGCGCGTCTGTTACCGGTTTGCGGTTTGCAGGCAAAAAAAACCGCCGCAGGGCGCGACGGTGGGGAAAGTGAGTTCGCGTCATCCTGACAGCAAACTGTCGATGCGAGTTCAGGCATGTATCGACGGGGGCAGTATGCCAGCCAGAGCCCCTCAGACTATGTCAGCTTCGCGGTATTTTGTGACAAAGTGTGGCAAGCACTGGCGTGGCCCAAGCTGCCGCTCTTTGCTATGCTGCCCTTTCAAAATATGAGGGGAGAGAAGATGAAGTACCCGGTCGATACCCACACTCACACCATTGCCAGCACCCACGCCTACAGCACCATCCACGACTATCTGCCGATAGCCAGGGCCAAGGGGATCAAGCTGTTCGCCACCACGGATCATGGCCCCGAGATGGCCGATGCCCCTCATGTCTGGCATTTCGCCAACTTGCCGATATTGCCAAGAGTGGTGGATGGGGTAGGGATCCTGCGGGGTATCGAGGCCAACATCAAAAACCTGGAGGGGGAGATCGATTTTCCCGAGCGTTACGAGTCGCGCCTCGACATGATCATGGCGGGTTTTCATGAGCAGGTATTCCCTCCCTGCGATCAGGCTACCCACACCCAGGCGATGATCAACGCCATCAAGAGCGGTCGGGTCGACATGATCAGCCACCCGGGTAACCCCGCATTTCCCATCGACATTCAGGCGGTGGTCAAGGCGGCGGCCGACTATCGGGTGGCGCTGGAGATCAACAACTCCTCCTTCATTCATTCCCGCCCGGGGAGCGAAGGCAACTGCCGTGCCATAGTCGAAGCCGCGCGAGATCTGGGGGCCTATCTCACCTTCGGCTCCGATTCCCACGTGGCATTTACTCTTGGCGATTTTGACCACTGCCATCGTCTGGTGACCGAAGCGGGCTTCCCGCAAGAGAGGATCCTGGTGCGCTCCCCCCGGGCCCTGCTCGAATTTCTCGAAAGCCGCGGCCGGGCCCATATCCCCGAGTTTGCCGATCTGTAAATCGGGCTCTAACACCATGAGCCAACTCATAAAATCGAGCTGGCTCAATTGACTTGCCAGTCATTTTTTATGAATGTGGAGAGCAACAAGCCGGTATAGCTCAGTTGGTAGAGCAGCGCATTCGTAATGCGAAGGTCAGGAGTTCGATTCCCCTTATCGGCACCATATAAAACAAAGAGTTAGCTTCACGGTGAAGCTAACTCTTTGGGCTTTTGGGCTGGTGGCCCCTTCTCATACCCCTCTTTATTTTATGCGCTCGCAAAGCCAAGGGGGGAAGGGTTGGCAGGCCAGACACTCGGTAGGTGGCCACTCAGGTGGTAACCAAGCGGCGCTCGCTCTTCCCCTCAGGCAACCTCGATGTCTGGTTTGGCTGGCTCCTTCTGCATGGAGAGCTCTCCAGCTTGTGACTGGGATTCCAGCTTGTCGATGCGCACCGCCGCCACCTTGAACTCGGGGATTTTGGCGTGAGGATCGGTGGCATTGATGGTGAGCCGGTTGGCCGGTGCTTCGGCAAAGTGGAACGGGATGAACACTACGCCCGGTTGCATCCGCTTGGTGACGAAGGCGGGCAGTTCGATATGGCCGCGGCGGCTGGTGACCTTCACCCGCTCACTGTTGCTGATCCCCAACCGCTGCGCATCCACCACGCTCATCATCACCCGTGGGCCAGCCAGCTTGTCGAGCCCCTTGGTCTTGCGGGTCATGGTGCCGGTGTGGAACTGCTCCAGCAGGCGACCGGTGGTGAGCACGATGGGATAGGTCTCGTCGGGCAGCTCGGCGGCATAGCGGAACGGGGTGGCGACCATCTCCCCCTTGCCACGGGTGAACTGCTTGCCGTGGAGCAGGCGAGTGCCTTCGGGCGCCGCATCGTTGCAAGGCCACTGTAGCCCTTGCGCTCCCACCTTGTCCCACTGGATGCCGGCGTATTGCGGGGTGACCCGGCAGATCTCTGCGGTGATCTCCTGCGGGTGTTGATAGCGCCAGTCGCCACCCATGGCGTTGGCGATCTGCTGGATGATCCACCAATCCTCCCGTGCGTCACCCGGCGCCTTGAGGGCGGGGGAGATGCGCTGCACCCGCCGCTCGGTGTTGGTGAAGTGGCCGCTCTTCTCGGCAAAGGAGCAGGAGGGGAGCACCACATCGGCCAGCTGGGCGGTTTCCGAGAGGAAGATATCCTGCACCACCAGAAACTCCAGCTGCTTGAGCCCCTCGATGACGTGATGCTGATCCGGATCGCTCAGCACCGGGTTTTCCCCCATCACATAGAGCCCCTTGATGCTACCCGCGCAGGCGGCATCGATGGTCTCGGTGAGGGTAAGGCCGGGCGTGCGCGGCAAGTCTGGCTGCTGCCAGGCTGCCACGAAGCGGGCATGCACCTCGGGGTTGGCCACCTTCTGATAGCCGGGCAGGCAGTTGGGCAGCGCCCCCATGTCACAGGCGCCCTGCACGTTGGATTGGCCCCGCAGCGGGTTGATGCCACCCCCTTCAATGCCGATGTTGCCGCACAGCAGTTGCAGGTTGGCGATGGCGCGCACGTTGTCGTGGCCGGTGGTGTGCTGGGTGATCCCCATCGAGTAGTAGACGGCGGTGCGCTCGGCGGTGCCGATAAGGCGGGCGAGCTCGATCACCTGCTCGGCCGGTACGCCGGTGACGAGGGCGACCTTGTCTGGCGCATAGGCCGGGGAGAGCACCTCCGCTTGCAATGCCTCGAACCCTTCTACTCGTGCGGCGATATAGGCCTTGTCGTGCCACTCGTTCTTTATGATCTGCTGCATAAGGCCGTTGAGCAGCATCACGTCGGTGCCGGGGCGGTGGGCCAGATAGAGGCTGGCGTGGTCCGCCATCTCGATCCGCTTGGGATCGGCCACCACCAGCCGTGCCTTGCCCGTGATGACGGCCCGCTTGATATGGGCGCCGATGATGGGGTGGGCTGCCGAGGTGTCGGAGCCGATGATGAAGATGAGATCCGAGTGGTCGATGCTCGGGATGTCGTTGGTCATGGCGCCGCTGCCGAGTGACGCCTCCAGCCCGGTGACGGTGGAGGCGTGGCAGAGCCGCGCGCAGTGATCCACGTTGTTGGTGCCAAGCTCCCGGCGCATGAACTTCTGGAACAGGTAGTTCTCTTCGTTGGTGGTTTTAGCCGACGAGAAACCCGCCAGTGTATCGTTGCCATAGCGCTGGCGCAGGGCGGTGAAGCGCTTGGCAACCAGCTCAATGGCCTCTTGCCAGCTGGCGGGCACCAGCTCGCCATCCTTGCGGATAAGCGGGGTGGTGAGGCGCTCCTCGCTTTGGATAAAGTCAAAGCCAAAGCGCCCCTTGACGCAGAGCAGCCCCTGATTGACCGGCGAGTTGCGGTTCCCCTCCACATAGCGGATGCGGTTGCGCGCCTCATCGACATAGAGGGTTACACCGCAGCCGACCCCGCAGTAGGTACAGATGGTATTGACCGGCGTGAGCAGCTCGGTGCGCCCCTGCGACTTGTCGCGGGCATCCACCAGAGCCCCGGTGGGGCAGACCTGTACACAGGCGCCGCACTGCACGCAGTGGGAGTCGCCCATCGAGAGTCCCGTGTCGAACTGCGGGCGGTTCGAGAGGGTGCCATCGCTGTGCTTGGCAAAGCGCAGCACCCCTTGTACCGCCTGTTCGCCACAGGTCTGCACGCACTGGCCGCAGCCGATGCAGCGGTTGGCATCGAACACGATAAATTCGCTGCTGTTATCCACTGCAAACTTCTGGCACTGGCTGGTATCGAGGGCGCGCTGGTCGACCTTGTATTCGGTGGCGTAGTCGCGCAGTGCGCAATCGGTGTTGGCCTGACAGCCGCACTCGAGGCAGCGGCTGGCTTCGCTGCGGGCATCGGCATCACTCAAACCACGCTCCACCTCGGCAAAGCTGCCCTCGCGATCCTGCTCTGGCAGATGGGGCATGATGGTGCGGGCGACTTTTTTCAGGTGAGCAAACTGGGCGGGATCGACATGCTTGAGTTTGGGGGCCTTGCAGGCGTTGAAAGGACGAACCGGGTCGATCATGTCACCGTGGAGGAACTGATCGATGGCCAGCGCCGCCTTGCGGCCATCGGCAACCGCCTCGATGGCGGTGGCGGGCCCGCGGCGCAGATCGCCGATGGCGAACAGGTTGCCGTGGCCGCTGTGCATGGTGTCGGGGTGGGACTCCAGCGTTTGCCAGCGGGTGAAGGGGAGGGTGAGGGGCTCCCCTTCCATAAAGCTGAGATCCGGCTGCTGCGACACAGCCGCAATCACGGTATCGAACTCTTCAATGAGGTACTCGCCAGTGGGCTCCGGGCGGCGGCGACCGGAGGCGTCCGGCTCGCCGAGGGCCATCTTCTCGAGGCGCACCTGACAGACCCGGCCACGGCTATCCGGCAGATTCTCTACCGGATTGGTCAGCATCATGAAGCGCACCCCTTCATGCTCCGCCTCGTCGATTTCGTAGGCTTCGGCGGGCATCTCGGCGCGGGTGCGGCGGTAGATAAGGGTGGTGTCAGCCCCCAGCCTGACCGCTGTGCGGGCGCAGTCGATAGCGGTATTGCCGCCGCCGATCACCGCAACTTTCTTGCCGGTGGTGAGCCGCTTGGTCAGCATCCGATCCTTGAGGTAATCGACCCCGAGATAACAACCTGCCTGGGTGCTGCCCGGGTAATCCATCGGCACCGCCTTGGAAGCGCCAACCGCCAGACAGACCGCATCATAGTCTTGGCACAGCGCCGAGAGGGTGATCTGGTGGCCCAGTCGCTGTTTGGTGTGGATCCGCATGCCGCTTTGGCACATCAGGTCGATCTCCTGATCGAGGATCGCCTTGGGCAGCCGGTATTCGGGGATGCCGTAGCGCAGCCAGCCACCCGCTTCGGGCATCGCCTCGAACAGAGCGACCTCGAACCCCTCATAACCCAGATAGTAACCGCAGGTGAGGCCGCCCGGGCCGCTGCCGATAATGGCAACCCGCTTGCCCTTGGCGGGCTTCTTTGCCGGTTGATAGGGGGCAACCTCGGCCAGATCGAGATCGGCGGCATGGCGCTTGAGCTGACGAATGGCTAGCGGCTCATCCACCAGCGCGCGGCGGCACTCGGCCTCGCAGAATGCGGGGCAGACCCGGCCAATGGAGAGGGGCATCGGCAGGGTCTGTTTGATGACGGCCATCGCCGCCTCGTGCTCCCCCATGGCGATGTGATGCAGATAGGATTGAATGTCCACTCCGGCCGGACAGGCGCGCTGGCAGGGGGCTTCGCAATCGGCGTAGTGATCTGCGAGGATGCGGCCGAGCGCCTGCTGGCGGTGCTCGCGCAGGACATCGCTTTGGGTCGTGATCACCATCCCTGCCTCGGGGCGCGTCTCGCAGGCGCGCCGGATGCCGAGACCGGCAATCTCGACCACGCAGAGATCGCACGGCGTTTTGGGAGCGCTGGTGTTGTCACTGCACAGGGAAGGGATATCGATCTGGTGCTGTTTTGCTATCTGGAGCAGGGTTCTGGTCGGGTCAACCGTCAACTGAGCCCCATCGAGGGTGATGGTGATCATGGCGTCATAAACTCGCTTTCAAGGCGCAGAAAATGCTGCATCTGGCGGAGCCAGCAGGGGAAGCGACAGGGAGGCCGCTTGCTATACGCTCACCATAACAAAGATTATTTACAACTTTATTTGATTTTAGACAGCTTATTGTTCAAAAGAGAAAACGATTTCAGATTGTCTTGTCTACCTCATCTGCTCGGCGCATCGTTGAGAACCATTCCTGTTACAGCAGGAAATTCATTGTCTTATTGTCAGTTTATGCGTCTGGTAGAAGAGAGGCTGCTCTCGCTCGCGATAGGTGTTATCCGTCAGTAGCACCATTTGTGATGCAACTTATTTTGCATAAATGGTGACGCAAGGCATGCGGTGCATGCAGAGCAAAGGGGGGGCACTCGGCTGGATAGACGGTTGCTGGAGAGGGGGCGGGCATGCGTGAGTGGCGAGTCCTAGATAAAGAAAATGGCCACCTTTTCCAAGGTGGCCATTCACGTTGCCGATCGGCGCGCTGTTGGCCCAAAGGGTTGGTTGCGGAAGATCAGCCGGATATCAGGGTGGGCAGCCGGGCTTGCCAGATCTGGTGCCAGTGCTGCAGTTCGCTGCGTGGCATCGGGCGGGCGGTGAAGAAGCCCTGACAGATATCGCACCCCAGCTTGGCCAGCAGTTGCCAGGTCTGCACATCTTCCACCCCTTCGGCGACTGATTTCAGCCCCAGCTTGCGGGCCAGCTCGATGCTCGATTCGATGATGGCCAGACGGGAGGGGTCGGCATAGCAGCGATCGACAAAAGATCGATCAAGTTTGAGCTCGGTAAACGGCAGCAGCGCCAGCTGCTGCATCGAGGAGTAGCCGGTACCGAAGTCATCGATGGAGAGGCCAAAGCCGTGCATCCGCAGCCGGGTCAGCACCTCCAGCGCCTTGCCGATATCCTCGACAAACGAGCTTTCGGTCACCTCCAGGGTGATCAGCTCGGGATTGACGCCCCAGCGCTGGCACTGGTTGATCAGGAAGTGGCAGAGATCTCCCTCGATCAGCGAGGTGGTGGAGAGGTTCATCGACAGATTGAGGGAGAGGCCGGTCTGGCCCCACAGATGGCAATCCTGCAGCGACTTGTTGATGATGACATCGGTCAGCTGGTCGATAAGGCCGTTGTTTTCCGCCAGCGGGATAAACATGCCGGGGGAGATCAGCCCGTATTCCGGATGCTGCCAGCGGGCCAGCGCCTCCATCCCCACCCACTGGCCGGACGCAAAGCCGACCTTGGGTTGATACCAGGGCAGCAACTGGTCGTTGTCGAGGGCGCGTTTGAGCTCGTCCACCGACAGGACGAGGCCATCGTCCTTGCCCGAGGGGGCCGACTTGGGGGCCCAGGAGTCGATCAGCTGGCGCAGTCGCTGCGGGCTGGAGGGTTTCTCGATGCGACCCAGCACATGGAGACCATAGGCCGCGCTCATCCGCAGCACGGCCTCCACCACGTCATCTTCCAGCGCGCTGGAGAGGATGATGCCGCCCCGAAAGCCACCCAGCGAGAGGCGGCGCAGCAGCGCCATGCCATCCATGCCGGGCATTCGCAGATCGCAGAACAGGATGTCGACAGTGTGGCTCTGGCACAGCGCCAGGGCTTCGATGCCGTCTGCGGCCTCCAGCAGTTGCTGATAACCGAGCGCCCGGATCTGGTGCATCAGGGTCTTGCGTTGAAACCCGTGATCCTCGACCACCATGATGACCAACTCGTCTGCCGTTCTACTCATCGAGCCACAATCCCATTTCACGTTCAATATTGTTCATCTGTTCTTCCACTCTCTGTGTCAGCAGCGCGAGCTCGCTCAACTGTTTGAGGCGGGCCGCCGATTCCAGTTGCGCCGCCTGCTCGGCCAGGGAGAGCTCCCCGACCATTCTGGCTGCCCCTTTGATGCGGTGGGCGATCTCCACCAGCTCCTGGCTATCATCGGAGGAGAGCGCGCTCATCATAGCGTGGCAATCTTTCCGGTTGGAGGCCAGATACTCCCTTGCCATGCTTTTGGCAATCCCTTCATCGCCAAACAGATCTTGCCAGCGACCGATCATGTCGAGATTGATGGCCTGTCGTGCGGGCACTCTCTCTGTGATCGTAGTCGCGGGCAACCACCGCAGCAGCATCTGGCGCAGTGACTCCAGCGAATAGGGTTTGCACAGCATGCCGTTCATGCCGGCTGCCGTCATATTGGCTGCCGCCTCCTCCGAGGTATCGGCGGTGACGCCGATGATGGGGGCCTGCTCCCCTTGTTCCCTCAGGCGGCGGGTCAGGGTGTAGCCATCCATGTGCGGCATGTGGCAGTCGGTGATCAGCAAGGCGAAATTCCGGGTTTGCCAGGCGCGCAACGCCTTCTCGCCATCTTCCACTACCTCGCACTCCACTCCCAGAATCGCCAGTTGACGGGTCAGCAGGGCGCGATTAACCAGATGATCATCGGCGACCAGCACCCGCCCGCCCAGTTTTTCGATGCTGGCGGCATGGGTGGTCACGGCTCGCCCGGTGATCAGCTCGCGGCAGCTTTCGAGCAACAGATCCGGATAGAGGGGGGATTGGCCGAGGCGCCACCAGTTCTCCGAGCCCATGCGTCCCCGCAACGCTTCGCGGGGGGAGAGGATGACCCCCTTGAGAGTGCCGGACTGTAGCAAGGTGTGCCAATCGCTCCCCATGCTGGACTCCAGCGCGGCCTCTTCCGCCAACAGCAGGCCGTCGAGATCGGCGGTGAGCTGATGGATATCGAGGGGAGTTAACCGGGCGCCGAGCCGTGCCATGGTGGCCTGCAAGGCGGCATCGCTACCCAGCCACCACCATTCGCTGCCCGCCAGTGCGGGTGGTTCCCACAGGACATTGAGCAGCGGGATGCTGAAGCGGAAACAGGCCCCTGCACCGAGCTGGCTCTTGACCGTCAGGGTGCCGCCCATCTTCTTCACCAGCTGATCACAGATGGCCAGGCCCAGACCGGTACCACCAAAGCGGCGATTGATATCGGATTCCACCTGCTCGAACGGGGTAAAGAGCTGCGCTTGCTTCTCTTCGGCGATGCCGATGCCGGTATCCGTCACCGCGATAACCAGCTGCTGGTCGTGATAGCTGGCCTGGATCGAAATGGCGCCCTGCTCGGTGAACTTCACCGCGTTGTTGAGCAGATTGGAAATCACCTGGCCCACTCTGACCGGATCGATATCGGCCAGGTCGGGGAGTTGATCCTCCCACTGGAGCGTGACCTTCAGCCCCTTGCTGTAGGCCAGCGCGGCATGGCCGCGGATCACATCGCACACCACAGGTTGCAGACGGCAGGATTGGCGATTGAGGTGCAGCTGACCCGCCTCGATTTTGGAAAAGTCGAGGATATCGTTGACCAGATAGAGCAGGTGGTTGGCCGAGCTCTCCACATTGCGCAGCAGATAGCGCTGGTCATCATTGAGCTCGCTCATGCGCAGCAGCTCCAGCATGCCGTGCATGCCCGAGATGGGGGTTCTCAGCTCATGGCTCATGGTGGCCAGGAAACGGCTGCGAGCCTGCATCGCCTGCTCGGCCGCGGCGCGCGCCTCACGCAGCTCATGCTCCTGTTGCTTGATGGCGGTGATGTCCTGCACCACGCCGTTGAGCAGGCGATCATGGCCCTGTTGCGCCACAAAGTTGCCGCGGATCTGGATATAGCGCTCCCCCTGAACAGAGGGCACCAGCACCTCCATATCGAGCGGCTCAAGGGTTTGCGCATGTTTGGCCACCTTATCGATAAAGGTTGCCAACGCCTCATCGTTCAAGCCGAGGATCACGCCGCCAGACTCGGCTGCCATCAACTCTTGGTGGGTCATCCCGAGAATGTCGCTGGCCCCTTGGGACAGATAGAGGAATTTCCCCTTGCCGGCCCCTTGCCAGAGATATTGATAAACCAGACCCGGCATGCTGTCGGTGATATCCCGCAGTCTGCCCTCCACTTCCCGCACCTTGTTTTCGGCGGCCTTGAGGGCACTGACATCGGTCAATACCGTCAGCACCCCCTGAATCGCGCCGTCTGCTGCGCGATAGGGCAACTTGACGTAGACCACGTGAAGGGGAACATCCCCCTCGCGCTGGGTATAACCCGATCCTTCGAAGATATCGCCGATTTCCCAGACCGCACGCTCCTCGCGCAACATCTGTTGCCGCTCGTCCTCGGTCATATAGCCCCAGCGATCACCTTCTTCCCCATCACCGACAAACAGCTCGCGGTATGCCCGGTTGCTGAGGGTCAGGCGATGATCGCGATCCCGCAGCGCCACCATATTGGGCAGGGAGTCGAGCAGGGTCTGGATAAACACCAACTGCTCATTGAGCGTCTTCTCGGCCCGTTGTCGCTGCACGATCTCCCGTTTCAGGGTACGGTTCCAGGCCCAGAACAGGGTAAACAGCAGGGTGGCAGCTGCGCTGCCCATTGCGAACCAGAACAGCACTGTTTCGCTATTGATGCCGGTCTGCACGCTCATGGAGAGCCAGCGTCTCTCCACTTTATTGAGCTCCTCCGGCGGTATCGAATAGAGCACCTTGGTAAGGACCCGCTGCAGCATGGGATCTTTGCGCGTGGCCATGGCGACCGGCAGGCGCAAGTCTTTGCCGGCATAGACCACCTGATAGCGTTCGCTCACCCGCTTGTTGATGGATGGCAGGGTGACCATCACGTAGTCGGCATCGCCCGTGTCCAGCAGTTCCAGCAAGCGGTTGTCATTGTTGACCTCTACCGGATGGGCGCCGATGTGGGTCAGTAGATCTTTATCAAGCGAGCCATGCACCATGCCGACCCGTTTCCCTCGCAGCAGTGAGAGATCGGTGATATCGGCACTGCGTTTGGGGGCAATGACTACCCGATCGACAAACAGATAGCCGGGGGTGAACAGCGCAAACTGGCCGCGGTCGTGGTTGGGGGAGATGGCCGGAATAAAATCGATCTGCCGCAGCTTCAGCATATTCTGGGTTTCACCCCAGCTATTGGTGCGAACCAGAGAGAACTTCAGCCCGGAGACTTGCTGCATCAGCGCCATCAGGTCTGCCACATAACCGACCAGCCTGCCCCGGTAATTGAATTCGCTCATGGAGGTCCAGTCCGGGGAGACGCCGTAAGTGAGCTCAGGATGCTGGTTGAGCCACTCCTGCTCCTCAGGGGTAAACGGGACAGACTTAACCGCTCCTGAGTCCGCATGTTGGCTAGTCGTGGTGGCAGCCAGCATATGACGACGATCTTCAACCGGTATCTCGTTGAATGCCTTGCTCACCAGACTGACCAGCGCCGGGTCGCTCTGGTTCATATTGATGGAGAGAGACGTGCCGCTTACCCATTCCGGAGTGGCAATAGTGAAGCCAGCCTTGGGGTGCTGCTCTTTCACCATCACCAGTGACGGCATGTCGGCAAGATAGGCGTCAGCCATGCGCTTTTTGAGCATAAAGGCTGCTTCGCTGCGACTCTCGGCCTCGGTCACACGGAGAAATCCCAGTTTTTTCAATTCACTGCAAGCATTGACTCCTGTGACACAGACCCAGTGCAAACCATGGGCATCCTGTCGTGACAACTTCGTTTTGCCATTGTTGAGCAGCACGCCGCGCGGCATGGAGAGCAAAAACGGGAGGGAGACAATATTGGATCGCCATTGTTCGCTTGGCTGGTCGTTCACCAGTATGTCGATTGCGCCGTGGTCAAGCCCGGTCAGCGCATCCACGTAGGATGGGTAAACCTTGAAGCGCAGGGTCAACCCGAGCGTTCTGGCAATCTGTTGCGCAATGTCGGGGACTGGGCCGGTAAAGCGTTGATCTGCATCCTTATAGCTGTATGGAGGGTCACCCATCATCGGCATGCCGATGACCAGCTCCTGGTGTGATGACAGCCAGGTGCGCTCAGACAGATCAAATTCGTCTTCATTCAGACTGGTAATGGCGTGCGCCGCCACGCCCCAGAGCAGTAGCAGGAGAAACAGGAATAGACGATCACATTGGCGGAGCATCAGAACGAATCCAACAGAATTGGGCGCATATTGTAAGTGCATTAAAATGCAGCGGCCAACTTCAATTTACTCAATATTGGGCCACGACATGCCACTGTGCGGCTGTGAGTCCGGCTAGTACCGGGATGGCAACCTGATGATAAAGCCTGCGCGGTGATGCGCCTGATTTTTTTTGCCAAAGGCCAGTTCAAGGGGGATATTGGAAAAAAATCCAACCAGTTTGATATCGGTAAACAACATGGACATGGACAAATAAAAAGGGCCACCTCTTGCGAGGTGGCCCTTTCCAAACGTTTGGTGGAGCTGGGGGGATTTGAACCCCCGTCCAAAATTACTACATCCTTGGCACTACATGCTTAGTCACTCTTTACATTCGCCAACCCGCTGCGGAGAGACACGCCACGAATTGACTAGCTCGATTGGTTTTAATGCTTCCGCCCCGAGCAGGACTTCCACACGATCCTGTGAAGGATGACCTTCCGATTCCCTAGGACACAGGCAAGCTAGGGTAGAAGGGCTCTATGCAGGTTATTAAGCTGCTAGTGCGTAGTTTTCGTCGTTTGCGACTATTTTTTTGCGGTTTATTAACGAGGCCTACCGCACCTCGGCATGCACCTTGGGTTTCGTGAATCTTGTCGAATCCAGAATCAGCCCCAAGTTGTTAATTGCGATTGTACGCAAAAATGCTGTCATAGCAAGGCGTTGATACCCATTCCCTCTGACAGCCAGTCTGTTTGCCGATTTATTGTACGCAGCTGAGCCTGAAGAGCCAGCTGCGCCGGGGGAAGGTGAACCGGCGTTCTGATGCTGCCAGTCGCAGGTTAGCCGCGATGCTTGTTCTTCATGATGCGGGCTTTTTCCCGATCCCATTCGCGGGCCTTGGTATCTTCGCGCTTGTCGTGCTCTTTCTTGCCCTTCACCAGGCCGATCTCGACCTTGACCCAGCACTGTTTCCAGTAGAGGGCGAGAGGAACTATGGTGTAGCCCTGACGGGCGATCAGGCTTTCGAGCTTGTCGAGTTCACGACGGCTCAGCAGCAGTTTGCGGGTGCGGGTCGGGTCACATACCACATGGCTGGAGGCCGCTTGCAGTGGCAGGAAGCTGGAGCCGAACAGATAGGCCTCGCCATCGCGGAAGATGACATAGGCTTCGCTGATGTTGGCCTTGCCCGCCCGCAGGGATTTGACTTCCCACCCTTGCAGGGACAGACCCGCTTCGATCTTCTCTTCGATGAAGTATTCGTGGCGCGCGGTTCTGTTGAGTGCAATGGTGCTGGACCCGGCTTTGTTTTTACTGTTTTTTTTGCTCATGACGGGCGATTTCCGGCAATGACTAGGAGGCTCGTATTATACGTAGGCAGGGGCGGCTGTAAAACGCGCAGCAGGTCAAGTGGTGGCTTTCTGAGCGGTTTGGCTGAGGTTTTACCTCCACAACCCCAAACATGGTGATAAAATCGCGCCGATTGGATGAGGAAAAGCCATGCCCCGAATTACGCGCAGTGCCCTGGTGATGTTCAGTGCAGAACAGATGTTCAAGTTGGTTAACGATGTGGATGCCTATCCGCAGTTTTTGCCCGGCTGTGTTGGCAGCCGTGTCCACGAGGCGGGCGATGACTACATGATGGCGTCGGTCGATGTGGCCAAGGCGGGGATTGCCAAGACCTTTACCACCCGCAATCAGCTGGATGTGAACCGTCAGATCAGGATGGAGCTGGTGGATGGCCCGTTCCGCAAGCTGGCGGGCTGGTGGACCTTTACCCCGCTCGATGTCGACGCCTGCAAGGTGGAGTTTGATCTCGATTTCGAGTTTACCTCCAAGCTCATCGAGGTGGCCTTTGGTCAGGTATTCCGCGATCTGGTGAGCTCCATGGTCTCCGCCTTCTCCAACCGGGCGAAGGAGGTCTACGGTGTCTGACCAGCTCAATATCGAGGTTGTCTATGCCTTGCCGCAGCAGCAGACGGTGATTGCCCTGCGGGTGGCGCCCGAGACCTGCGTGCAGGCGGCCATCGAGCAGTCCGGCATCGTACAAAAACACCCCGAGATCGATCTGGCGGTCAACAAGTTCGGTATCTACAGCCGCCCGGTGAAAGGGAGCGAGCCGCTGCACGACGGCGATCGTATCGAGATCTACCGCCCGCTCATCGCCGATCCCCGCGAGATGCGCAAAAAGCGGGCCGAGAAGGCCAAAGAGGAGGGGAGAGCCGATAGCGTGACCGGTGGTCGCCCCGATGTACATCGCAAGCTCCGCGAGTAGTGCTCAGGTCTTTCTTGCAGAAAAAAGGCGCCGAGGCGCCTTTTTTTGATCCCGTTAGCCGGTGAGCTGGCCGAAGGGATATCAAGAGAGGGCTGCTTCTATCACACCCAGCCGGGCGCGGGCCCAGGCGGCCAGTAGCTCTACCCCGCTTTGCATCACCCGCTCATCGAAATCGAATTCGTTGTGATGGTGCGGCGCCGCCAGATCGGCCCCCAGGATGAGGTAAGCCGCTTCGCCCCCCTGCTTTTGCACCCGCTCCATCAGAAAACCGGCATCTTCGCTGGCGCCAAAGCGGCGAGTCTGGATGGTAGCGAGCCCCTGTTTGCGGGCCAGCGCCGCCAGCTCGGCCTGCAGTGCCGGGCTGTTGTCGAGGGCAATGGCCTCGCCCTGCTTGATGATGCGGTAGGTGACGCCGTGGGCGAGGGCAGTACCTTCGACGATGCGCTGTACCTGACTGAACATGTAGTCGTTGAGCGCGCTGTCGGCGCCGCGGGTCTCACCGCGCAGCTCGGCATGATCGGGGATGACGTTGCGGCCGCTGCCAGCGTGAAGCTGGCCGACGTTGATGCGGGTCATGCCGTCGCGGTGGCGGGGAATGCCGAGCATAGCGGTGGTGGCCATGCAGGCGGCTGCCAGAGCATTGCTGCCGGCATTGGGTTCGAGCCCCGCGTGGGCGGCGGTGCCCATAAAGTGGACGTCGAACTTGGTGGAGCAGAGAAACTCGGTGGGGTTGATCACCAGCTCGCCGCTGCCAGCGTGAATGCCGATATGGAGCGAGAGCAGGGCATCCACGTCATCGAGTGCACCACCGGCAGCCAGCGCCTTGCCACCGCGACACCCCTCTTCGGCGGGTTGGAAGAAGAGCTTGATGCGACCGCACAGCTGCTCTTTCATCGCCATCAGGCTGCTGGCCAGCCCCATGCCGATGGCGGTATGGCCATCGTGAGCGCAGGCGTGCATCCACCCCTTGTTGTGGGAGGCAAAACCCTCCTGCTGCGGTTGGTGTTGTTCAGCGTCGGACTCTTCCACCTCCACCGCGTCGATATCGAAGCGAAAGGCCAGAGTCGGGCCAGGGCGGCCGGTATCCAGCTCTCCCATCAGCCCGGTCACGTCGCCAATGCGCTCCAGCCAGTCGGGATGGGCACCCTGACGGCGGGCGCGGGCTTTCTCGGCGGCCACATCGACATCGCGCCCCATCATCAGATTGCTGGCCAGCAGCTTGTCGCCAAGCACGATGTGATAGCCGAGTTCATTCAGATGGTGGGCAATCAGGCTGGTGGTGCGAAACTCTTTCCAGGCGGCTTCCGGCAGGCGGTGCAGGTCGCGGCGCCACAGGATCAGGTGCTCAAGGGTCATCTTGGCTTCCTTGGTGATTCGATTTGTCGGCTATTGTGCCTTTTTTCCCGGCTGACCACACGGGGCCCGCAGCTGGTCGGGGGAGCTGTGAGTGCAAGTGGTGGCTGTTCGGGCCGTGAATAGTGGTGAGCGCCCATAAAAAACGCCTCCACAAGGGAGGCGTTGTCGATAGCTGGTTATCAGGCCGCGTGATGGTAAGCGGAGGCTTCAAACAGCTTCTTGTTGGCCACCAGATCGATGGGGTCAAAATCATCGACGTTGATGGTGCGCAGGCGACTTACCTCGGCGCGGCGCAGCAGCTCCGCTTCGCTCTGGCTCAGCACGCCAGCCGCTAGACCGATGTCTGCCACCTTGTCCAGAGCCAGGAAGGGGCGCTTGATGCCGTCAGCCTTGCACACCTTGTCAAACAGCGGCTCGGCAGCCAGCACGTCATCGAGCGCCTGCTCCAGCAGACCGAAGGGGTTACCCTCTTCGCGGGTCAGGTACTGGCCCTTGGCCAGGCGGCTGCGGGTCTCACTCGGAGTTTGCAGCAGGCGGGCAACCTGGTTGTCCAGCTTGTCGCTCGGACGCTTCATGTCGCGACCCAGCGGCAGCACCACGGCGCGCAGGGCAAGGCCAATCCAGCGGTTCGGGAAGTTGCGCAGCAGCTCGTCGATCGCCTCTTGGGCCTTGAACAGGGCATCTTGCAGTGCCCAGTGCAGCAGCGGCAGGTCGGCCTGTTGGCGTCCCTCGTCCTGATAGCGCTTGAGGGCGCTGGAGGCCAGATAGAGCTGGCTCAGCACGTCGCCAAGGCGGGCGGAGACCCGCTCCTTGCGCTTGAGCTCACCACCCAGGGTGCCCATCGCCATGTCTGACAGGAAGGCCAGGTTGGCAGAGAGGCGGGAGAGCTTCTGGTAGTAACCTTTGGTCTGGTCGCCATAGGGTGCCGCGGCAAAACGGGCGCCGGTCACACCCAGCCAGAAGCTGCGTACCATGTTACTGATGGCAAAACCGACGTGACTGAATACCGCTTTGTCGAAGTCCTTGAGGGCTTGCTCCTGATCCGGGTGGCTGGCCGCCAGCATCTCCGGCAACACGTACGGATGGCAGCGGATGGCGCCCTGACCGTAGATGATCATGCTGCGAGTCAGGATGTTTGCACCTTCCACCGTAACGGCGATGGGGGCACCCTGATAGCCACGAGCCAGATAGTTGTTGGGGCCCATGCAGATGGCCTTGCCGCCGTGAATGTCCATGGCATCGATGATGCACTTCTGGGCGCGATCGGTAAGGTGGTATTTGACGATGGCGGAGATGACCGAGGGTTTCTCGCCAAGGTCGATGCCGGTCACGGTCAGGTTGGCTGCGGCGCCCATGATGTAGGCGTTGCCGCCGATGCGGGCCAGCGGCTCTTCAATCCCTTCCATTTTGCCGATGGGCAGCTTGAACTGGCGACGGATGCGGCTGTAGGCGCCGCTCGCCAGTGCCAGCATCTTGACGCCGCCAGTGCTGTTGGAGGGCAGGGTGATACCGCGTCCTACCGACAGACACTCGACCAGCATGCGCCAGCCCTGACCGGCCATGGCCGGGCCGCCGATGATGAAGTCGAGCGGGACGAACACATCCTTGCCCTGGGTCGGACCGTTCTGGAACGGCACGTTGAGCGGGAAGTGGCGACGACCGATGCCGACCCCCTTGATGTGAGTAGGGATCAGGGCGCAGGTGATGCCGAGCTCTTCCTCGTCCCCCAGCAGGTGCTCCGGGTCACGCAGTTTGAAGGCGAGACCCAGGACGGTCGCGATGGGGGCGAGGGTGATGTAGCGCTTGTTCCAGGTGAGGCGCATACCGAGCACCTCTTTACCTTCCCACTCGCCCTTGCAGACGATACCGAAGTCGGGGATGGAGCCGGCGTCAGAACCCGCCTCCGGGCTGGTCAGGGCGAAGCAGGGGATCTCTTTGCCGACTGCCAGGCGGGGCAGGTAGTAATCCTTCTGCTCGTCGGTACCATAGTGCTGCAGCAGTTCGCCCGGGCCAAGCGAGTTGGGCACGCCGACGGTGGAGGCGAGCACGGCGCTGGCGCCGCACAGCTTTTGCAGGACGCAGGACTGGGCGTAGGCCGAGAATTCGAGGCCGCCATATTTCTTCTTGATGATCATGGCGAAGAACTTGTTGTCCTTCAGGTATTGCCACACCTCGGGGGAGAGATCCGCACGCTCGTGGGTCACTTCCCAGTCGCTGACCATGCGGCAGACGGTTTCCACCGGGCCGTCGAGGAAGGCCTGCTCTTCGGCAGAGAGGGTCGCGACCGGAATGGCGTGCAGTTTTTTCCAGTTCGGGTTGCCTGCGAACAGATCGGCTTCCCACCAGGTAGTACCCGCTTCAATCGCCTCTTTCTCGGTGCGAGACATCTCCGGCATGATCGATTTGTAGAGTTTGAACAGCGGCTTGGTTATTTGATTGCGGCGAAATTCCACCAGATTGAGCGGGATGGCGATCACCGCGAACAGCGCCCATACCAGCAAGGGCACATGACCATAGATGGCGCCAAGCACCAGGGCGGCGCCGGTGACCAGGGTGGAGATGAACAGGGATGCCCGGCGATAGGCTAGGGCTCCGATAACCAGGATCACCCCGAGCAGAGTGAGGGTCGTCGTCATTGCTTGCTCCTTGCGTGTATAAATGTGCCAACGTGGTGTAACTGATCCAGAGGTCTGACCTGTTGGATATGGCCCCTGTTGTAATTCATACGCACAAAGTTATCAAGCTGTTTACATCTTCATTACCTTCTCTCTGTGATCCCCATAACGCTCACGTGCCGCCAGCGCTGTGGCTCGCAGGGGGGCGACTGTGCGATTCGCTTGTGCGAGAATAGTCGGGATCTACACGCACACTAAAAACAGTGGAAGAGACATCATGTACCAAGAATTGATCCGCAATGAACTGACCGAAGCTGCCAGCGTGCTGCAGGCCTTCCTGGCTGATGAGCAGAACCTGAAAAACATCGAAGCGGCCGCCAAACTGCTGGCCGACTCTTTCAAGGAAGAGGGCAAGGTGCTCTCCTGTGGCAACGGTGGCTCCCACTGTGACGCCATGCACTTCGCCGAAGAGCTGACCGGTCGTTACCGCGAGAACCGCCCGGGTTATGCCGGTATCGCCATCTCCGATCCGAGCCACCTCTCCTGCGTCTCCAACGACTTTGGCTATGACTATGTATTCTCCCGCTACGTAGAAGCGGTCGGCCGCCGTGGCGACGTGCTGCTTGGCATCTCCACCAGCGGCAACTCCGGCAATATCTTGAAAGCCATCGAGGCTGCCCGCGCCAAAGGGATGAAAGTGATCGCCCTGACCGGCAAGGATGGCGGCAAGATGGCGGGTCTGGCGGATGTCGAGATCCGGGTTCCGCACTTTGGCTATGCCGACCGTATTCAGGAAGTGCACATCAAGGTGATCCACATCCTGATCCAGCTGGTCGAAAAAGAGATGGCCAAGTAATCAGGCCATAACTACCAGATAAGGGCATCACCGGTAGCATGGTTTGCCATCGGCCGGTTGTTGCCAGTCACAGGGGAAGGGATTGCGCCTTCCCCTGCTGTCTGTCGAACCAGTGTGCTGGTCGAACATGACACAAGCCAAATCATGAAAGGAGTCTGCCGGATATGTGCGAACTGCTCGGCATGAGTGCCAATGTGCCGACCGATATCTGCTTCAGCTTTACCGGGTTGATGCTGCGCGGCGGCAAGACAGGGCCCCACAAGGATGGCTGGGGGATCACCTTCTACGAGGGGAAGGGCTTTCGCACCTTCAAGGATCCCGAGCCCAGTGCCCAATCTCCCATCGCCAGACTGGTACAGGCGCTGCCCATCAAGAGCTGCGCCGTGGTCAGCCACATTCGGCAGGCCAACCGTGGCTGCGTGTCGCTGGAAAATACCCACCCCTTTACCCGTGAGCTGTGGGGCCGTTACTGGACCTTCGCTCACAACGGTCAGCTGACCGGTTACAAGAAGCTGCCAACCGGTCGCCACCGTCCGGTAGGGGATACCGACAGCGAGCACGCCTTCTGCTGGCTGCTCGACCGGCTGGAGCAAAAATATCCCAAGCGTCCGGCCAACTTTCCCGCCATGTTTCGCTATCTAGCCACCTTGTGTGACGAGCTTAGAGCGTTCGGGGTATTCAACATGCTGCTCTCGGACGGGGAGTATGTGATGAGCTACTGCACCAACAACCTGCACTGGCTGACCCGTTGTGCGCCATTTGGCGAGGCGAGCCTGCTGGATGAGGAGGTGGTGATCGACTTTCAAAGGGAGACCACCCCCAACGATGTGGTGACCCTGATCACCACCCGTCCGCTGACCGGCAATGAGAATTGGGTCAAAATGGCGCCCGGCGAATTCAATCTGTTTCGCATGGGGGAGCGGGTGGCGACCAACCAGGTCGCGCTTGAGCAAGATAAAAAAATACCAGGGTAGATACCTACCCTGGTTCTTCGCAGCAGCCATAAAAGGCAAAAGGGATGAGAGGTGTTGCTGAGCATCATCACTCTGACGGCATTGAGTGTTGATCAATTGTTAATTTTTGGCAATCAAGTTGTTGTCTTGACGTGCATTTCAGCATCGCTATTTCGATACTGATCACATTTTTTGCCACTTTATTCCCTGAGCCATCCAATCGGGTGCTTCATCACTGCCTGGCCGTGAGCCACGACATCGAAAACTATCTATAGTATGGTCTGTTTGAATACCGTTCAGGAGGAGCCTCGCATGGAGTGGGTGGATCGCAAGGTGTTGCAGCAGCTGGCAGAGGATATCGGTCCGGATATGCTGCCCGTGGTCATCGCAGTCTTTATTGAAGAGGTGGGCGAGCAGCTGAGTCAGCTCAGGCCCCTCTATGAGCAGGGGGAGTGGGAGGCGCTGGCTCGGGTGGCGCACAGCATGAAATCATCCTGTGGCAGCTACGGCGCCATGCCGAGCTATCAGCAGGTGATGGCGCTGGAGATGGCCAGCAAGCAGGCCGATGTGGCCGAGGCAGAGCGCCAATTGCAACTGCTGGAGGCCTCCTTGCCCCAAGTGCTCGCGTTTCTTGCCGATTATCAGTAACGGCGCCATGCAGGGATGCCGGGGCGCCGTGACCGTTGCCTAACGCTGGTTGAGCAGTTGCTGGATGATCCGGTCCAGCGCCAGTTTCAGCTTCAACCGATCGTGCCGATGGGGCAGCTCAAGCTCGCCCAGCTCGGCTTCGATCACTCGCCCTTGCCAGTCCCCCGCATCACCCGCGCCTTGTGGGGCCAGGATAGCATCCAGTCGACCCTGACCGACCCGGGATTCCAGCCAGCGACACTGACTCATCAGATCCAGCTGACTGGCAGGGCCGTTTTCCGCCACCAGATTGCAGACGAAAACCAGCATGGCGCTGCTCTCGTTGATGGCCTGGGCGATCTCGGCCAGCAGCAGTGGCGGCATGATGGAGGTGAGAAAACTGCCCGGCCCCAGAATGATCATGTCCGCCTGCTGCAGTGCCAGCACAGCTTCCCGGGTCGCTTTCACCTCCGGCATCAGGCCGAGGGAGAGGGGGGGGGTTGCCAGTTGATCGATAGATACCTCTCCCAGGATCTGGGTGCCACACTCCATATGGGCGCAGAGATCGGTGGGAAATTCAGACATGGGTAGCAATTGTGACTCGATTTTGAGCATGTCACTGATCAGCTTGATAGCATCAAGAGGACGGACACAGAGATTATCGAGCGCCAGCAGCATCAGGTTGCCAAGGTTGTGGCCCGCCAGCTCGCCTTTGCCGGCGAAGCGGTACTCGAACAACAGGCTGCCGATACTGGGATCGGTCACCAGCTGGTTCAGGCAGTTGCGCAGATCGCCCCAGGCGATGCACTCCTGACTCTTGCGCAGGCGTCCGGTCGAGCCGCCATCATCTGTGGTGGTGACGATACCGGTGAGCCGTTGACCGAGAAACGAGAGGGATGAAAGCACTCGTCCCATGCCATGGCCACCACCGATGGCAACGACCCGATCGAAGTCATTGATGTTTTTTTGCCACATATGGGCGTCCTGTCATTGGTCTCAGTTGACCGCTATGTTAGCAAGTGAAGCGAGATAATTGTTTGATAAAGGTATGATTTTTGCTTGAGGCTGCCATTCGATAAAACAAGGAGATGGTGTTGAAATTTCTGACCGTTCACTCCCTCGCCCAGAATTCATCGCTGGCGGCCCAAGATATCTGCGCGCAGCTGCGCCACCATGCCGATCAGGCCCCCTCCCTGCTGTTACTCTATTTTACCCAAGCCCATGAGGGGGCGATACTGCGCGACGCGCTAAAACGCCAGTTCCCGACGACCCGCCTGCTTGGGTGCAGCTCTTGCGGTGGAGTCATGACCGAGATGGGACACCACGCCCGAGACGGATATGGGCTGGCCGTTGCTGCCCTGTACGATAAGAAAGGGGCATTCGGGGTAGCCGGTGCCAGCGGTGACGGGGTGGATGTGCGGCAGTTGCTGCGCCGAGCCATGAGCGACTGTGGTCGGCCGGGCGAGCTGCCCCAGTTGATCCTGTTTCATGCTAGTCCCGGCAAGGAAGAGGGGCTGCTGGCCGGTATCGAGGCAGAACTCGGTGCCTCGGTGCCGGTGGTCGGTGGATCCGCGGCTGATAGCAGCGTCAGCGGTGACTGGCAGCTCTGCTGGGATGAGGCGGTGGCTCAGGATGGCATCGGTCTGGCGGTGCTCTATCCCGATTGCCAGCTGGCCTTTCAGTTTCATTCGGGCTACGTGCCTGCCGAATTCAGCGGCGAGATCACCACCTGCAACGGGCGGGAGGTACTCACCATCGATCATCAGCCTGCCGCCGAGGTCTATGCCCGCTGGTGCGGGCGCGAGCAGCCCTGGCCGGTAGGGGCGATTTTGCGCGAGACCACGCTCACCCCGCTGGCTCGTCAGGTGGGAGCGCTGGATGGCATTCCTTACTACAAACTCTCCCATCCCGAAGCGGTGACCGAACAGGGCGGGCTGCGGCTTTTTACCGATGTGGTGCAAGGGGAGCGTCTGCTGTTGATGTACAGCAGTCAGGAAGGGTTGTTGCAGCGCAGCCTCAATGCCATGCGTATCGAGCCAGGGTATGGGGTCGATGTGGAATTGCAGCCTATCGGCGCGCTCATTATCTTTTGTGCTGGTTGCCGTTTGGCGCTAGGTGATATGTTGTGCCAATTTGTCGAGCAGAGCCAGGCTCGCCTCGGCAAGATCCCTTTTATCACCCCCTTTACCTTCGGCGAGCAGGGGCGGCTGCCCAATGGCGAGCTGGCCCACGGTAACCTGATGGTATCAAGCGTGATTTTCCTGACCCGTTGAGTCGGCAGAACATAACAGAGCAGGCAACAAGATGATTGGCAACAGTGAACTGGAAGCCCTCGGCGACAAATTGCAGACCACGCTGGTCGACCTTATGCGTTGCCGCGAGCGCGAGGCCAAGTATCGTCACGAGTCCCAGACTCTGCTGGGGGGGGTTGCTACCCTCGCCGATGCCAAGACGCTGGAGCAGGTGCTGGAGAGCCTTATCCAGGTGCTCAAACCCTTTATCGGCTTTGAGCACGCGGATGTAGTGGCCTGGGAAGGGGAGCAGGGGAGTACCCACCTCAGTACCGAGCCGATGCTATCAGCCCGCAGCTGGCGCATGACCCCGGCATTTGCCCGCGCCATCTCGGGTGAAACCTTGGTGATTTACGATCCCGCCCAGCTGCCTGAGCTTGCGCCGCTGGCGAGTGAGCCGGGCTGGGCCAGCGTGATGCTGACCGGGCTGCAGGCCCCCGGTTTTACCGCCACCCTCATCTGCCGCCACGCTCGGGCGGGCACCTTCGATCTTACCAGCAAGGCCGCCATGGAGCGTTGCCGTCCGCTTATCGCCCAGGCGCTGGTCAACATCACCTATCGGGCCCGCTTGCAGGAGCAAGTCGCGGTAAAAACCGAGGCGCTGCAGGCCAGCGAACGCCGTTTTCGCAGCTTCGCCGCCATGGCCTCTGACTGGTTCTGGGAGACAGATGCCGAGCATCGCCTCAGTTATGCCTCAGAGCCGGGTTATCTGGATGAGATGACCCCGCAGGCGACCCGGCCGACCCTCTATGACTACGTCTGCAACAAGCAGAGCTGCGATGCCCAGAAATACCTGCAGCTTTTGGCGCTGCGCCAGCCGGTGCGAGGGGTGCGGATGCAGGTTGCGCTGCAACACGGCCCCTGCTGGATGGAGGTGAGCGCTGAGCCCTGCTTTGACCATGATGGCCTGTTTATCGGTTATCGCGGCACTGCCCGGGATATCAGCAACCAGATCCGCCGGGAAGAGGAGCTGGCGAGGGCACGGGATGAGGCCGAAGCGGCCAACCGTGCCAAGTCCCAGTTTCTGGCGATGATGACCCACGAGATCCGCTCGCCCATGAATGCGGTGTTGGGGATGCTCGATCTGGTGCAGCATGCCGAGCTGGCGCCGGAGCAACAGAGCCTGCTGCGCCATGCCACCCATTCGGCCAGGTTGCTGCAAACCATCATCGACGACGTACTCGATTTTTCGAAAATCGAGTCGCAAACCCTGGTGTTTCACTGCGAGACCCTGCAGCCCGTCCAGCTTTGCCAATCTCTGGTCGAGCCGCTGCAAGCTCGCGCGACCGCCAAGGGGATCGCGCTGGTTTATCGGGTCGATGAGTCTGTGCCCCGGGAGTTGCAGGGGGATCCGATGCGTCTGTCGCAGGTGATGGGCAATCTGCTGGACAACGCCCTCAAATTTACCGAACAGGGGCAGGTGACACTGCACCTGGGTTGGCAGGATGAGAAGCTGCTGATCTCGGTCTCCGACACCGGGATCGGGATCGCCGATGCGGATCAGGCGCTGCTGTTTGAACCCTTCTCCCAGGTCGACAACTCGGCCACCCGGCGTTTTTCCGGTACCGGCCTCGGTCTTGCCATCAGCAAGCGTCTGGTGACGCTTATGGGAGGTGAGATCCACCTGAAGAGCGAGTCGGGCAAGGGAAGCTGTTTCTGGTTCGAACTGCCTGGCATGGCGTTGCCTTGCCATAGCCAGCCGCAGCGGGAGGAGGGGGCTTCGGCACTGTTGCCACTGGATGTGCTGGTGGTGGAGGACAGCCCGGTGAACCAGTTGGTGGTGTCGCTGATGCTGCAAAAACTGGTGGGCAAGGTACGGCTGGCAGCCAATGGTCTGGAGGCGCTGGCGCAGGTGGATGAGCAGCTCCCGGATCTGATCCTGATGGATATGCGGATGCCCCTGATGGACGGGCTGGAAGCGACCCGACGCTTGCGGGAGTTGGGATGCACCATGCCAATCGTTGCCCTGACGGCCAATGCGATGGCGGAGGACAAGGCGTGCTGTCTGGCGCAGGGAATGGATGACTTTCTTGCCAAGCCCATCACCTTGTCACGGCTGAGAGAGTGTTTGCAGCGTCACTTTGGTCAGCGGTTGCCGACGCGCGGATAAAAAAAATGGTCAACTTTGTGGGTTGACCAGTTCTTCAGCAAATACTGAAGAGAGCACGGGATAAATCGGGTTGTATCAATCTATATGAAAAATCTGTGCCAACTTTTTTAGACTCTTTTGTGTTCAATTTTGGCCGTTTAGCGCAGCAGCTCTCTCTTGTTATGGCATTCTGCGTTCCAACTCACTCGCAAAATGCGAATTTCACATTTTCATTGTTGGAATAATTGCATTTTGCAACGCTGTTTTTGTCATTGTGAAATCAGGCGATGCAGGAATTTACGGGCCGCTTCGCTGTTTTGTTTGGCAATCAGCATCTGCTTTTCATAAATCGGCATCGGCAATATCTCGAGCCAGCGTTGGCAGAGCCAGGCGGCATCTTCAAAGCGCTTGTCCGGATAGAGCTCATCAAGCTCCGGATACTGCTCGAACACTTCCCGCAGGCGATTGACCAGCAGCTTGTCGTTGAAATCTGAGTGGGTGCTCGGCCAGTTGGGCAGCATCTCCACCTTGGCCCGGCGCAGGCCCATCTCGTCTGTTTCCATCTCGTGGATGCAGAAGCGCTCCAGTCCCAGCACCGTCACCCCCAGCAGGCCATCATTAAGGGTGTAGAAGTCAGTCACCTTGACCCGGGTGCCCACCGGCAGAATGCGGCCGGATTGTCCCGAGGTGGTCGACTCTTCCATCACGATGCCAAAGCCCTGATCGTTAATGAAGGACTCCTTGAGCATCTGCAGGTGGCGTGGCTCGAACAGACGCAGAGGAAGCTTGCCGCCCGGCAGTATGTGGGAAGGCAAGGGGAACAGTGCCAAAGGTTGTAGTTTCATGTTCCATCCTCCATTGAGTAGTTGCTGAATATGACAATGCAGCGACTGTGCCAGAGAATGAAAAAAGCCACCGGAGGGTGGCTTTTCGGGAGGTTGAGGGCGCTTAGTTGCGCTGCTCCAGATACATGACAGCCGCTTCCACGCGGCTTTGCGCCTCGAGTTTCTTCAGCAGGCTCTTCACGTGAACCTTGACCGTTCCCTCGGAGATATGGAGTACCGAGGCGACCTGTTTGTTGGAGAGGCCTTTTGCAATTTCGCGCAGGATTTGCATTTCGCGACGCGTTAAGCTTTCCAGCTTCTGCTGCAGGTGATCCAGCTCGTAGATGTTTTCGAGATAGGGGCGCAGCGGCTCGCTCAGGATCTGTTTACCCGTCATCACGTCGGCCAGCTGGGCCAGCAGCAGATCAGGTTCGGTATCCTTGAGCAGATAGCCATCGGCACCGGCCTTAAGCAGGGCCACTACATCCTGACGGGCATCGGAGACGGTGAGGATCACCACCCGGGAGGTGATCTCTTCGGCCCGCAGCGCCTTGAGGGTATCGAGGCCGGAGAGCCCCTTCATATTGAGGTCGAGCAGGATCAGGTCCGGCTCGGACTCTTTGGCCAGCGCCACGGCATCTGTGCCGTTGGAGGCTTCACCGGTCACCTCCATGTTCTCTTCCAGAGCCAGCAACTGCACAATCCCTTTGCGCATGAGGGGATGGTCATCTACGACCAGAACTGTGTATTTCATCTCGTCCATCAGGCGTCTCTCGCTAGACTGGTGGGAAAGGTCAGATGCACGCAGGTGCCTTGTGGTTGCTGCTCGTTGATGGTCAGCAGACCGTGCAGTTTGCTGGCGCGCTCGTTCATGATGCTCAAACCGTAATGGTTGATCGCCGAGCTGGCGAGTCCGATCCCGACACCGTCATCTGAAATCTGAACCTCAATGTTACCACTGGCGAGGGTCTCACAGCTAACATCAATCACTTGCGCGTTGGCATGTTTGATGGCATTGAGCACTGCCTCACGGATCAACTGCAAAATGTGGATATGCTGGCCCGCCTCCAGGTCGTTGTCGGCCAGTCCGTAATGGAACCGGATTTCGGCCTGGGTCTGAGGCTGCAGTTGATCAAGCATGACGCGGATCGCTTCCCCCAGATTGGCATCGCCAATGGTGAGACGGAAGGTACCGAGCAGTTCGCGCAACTGGGTATAGGCATTGCTAAGCCCCTCGTCGATCTGCTGCATCGCCTCCTGCGCCTTGTCATGTTGCCCCTTGGCGTAAGAGCGCTTGAGCAGGGTGGACTGGATCTTGAGATAGGAGAGGGCCTGCGCCAGCGAGTCGTGCAGCTCCCGGGCGATGACGGCCCGCTCCTCCATCAGCAGCAATCGCTGCTGTTGCAGCAGGGTCTGGTCTTTGTGCAGCACCTGGGCCAGCAGCATGGTGAAGTTCTTGATCAACCGCTCATCGATGGGGTGCTGGCTGATGATGTCGAGGCGACCAAACTCCTGCTCATCCATCTGCAGATAGAAGCTGGCGACCGCATCGAGATCGCCGGGCCAGCCGGTGCGCCCAGAGATGTAGACCGGCATGGCGTTGTGCTCGAAGCGGGTCAGCCGGATGTGGTCGATATGCTGGTGGGCGGCAGCGCGGTCCAGCAGTTTGATGAGGGTACGGGTACTGAGCGGAGCTGCGTGTAGCTTCTGGGCGGTCGAGTAGAGAAACGAGAGGGTGTCGTTGGCTTGTTGCAGCTTGGCGGTTTTCTCTTCCACCTTGTTCTCCAGCTCCCGATAGAGTTTGCCCAGCTCATCGGCCATGGTGACGAAGGCGCGCGACAGCTCCCCCAGCTCGTTTTCGCCGTGGGCGGGCAGCTTAAGATCGAAATCCTGCCGCTGGATCTGGCGGGCACAGTAGACCAGCTGGTTGAGGGGGGCGACCACCTGCTGGCGGGTGAAGCGCACCGTGAACCAGGCGATGGTGATGATAGCCAGCAGGCCGAGCCCCTCTGCCAGTGCCAGCATCCTCACCTTGAATTCCACGTGGTACTGCATCTGATTGACGAAATTGTCGATGGCCGCCACAAACTGCTCGGTGTTATCGGTGTACCGTCTGGGGGTACGATCCTCGATGTGCTGGCGCATCACCTGCCACTGACCGAGCACCTCGCCATAGGTGCGACGCAAGGAGGCAGGAGTGATCCAGCGCTGGGTCTCCTGCAGCTCTTCGGCGTGCAGGGTCTCTTCAAACTGGGAGAGGCGCCCCAGCACGCTGTCGCCCCGCTCGATTTCGTAGGCCATCCGGTAGGCCTGCATCCGCAGCGAACCGGAGAGGTTGATCGCCTTGGCATCGGGTACCGAGTAGAAGAGGGTGACCATGGCGACCAGCGCGATCAGGCTGGCCATGAAGAGGATCAACACCATGGCGCGGCCAATGGCACTGCTGACCGAATGGACCCTGAACCGTTTTCCCATACTGATGCGCACCTCTGAATAGTGATAAGGACCCCGCAAGATGCGTGGGAGTGTACTCCAACTTGTGTTAGCATCGAAAAACTAGATGAACTCCGAGCGGTTTTGCCTAAGTCCTAGCGATAGGGGGAAACCAGCCGTCAGCCGACGTTCGAGCTGTAAGGGTCAGGAAAGAAATGCCCTGGCCTCCCGTATTTGGAAAGGTGTTTATGTTGCCACTTGAAGATGGTTTTTCCCGTCGTTTTTACTATTTGCGTCTGTCGGTGACCGATGTGTGCAATTTCCGTTGCACCTATTGCCTGCCTGACGGCTATCGCCCCCCCGAAGGTCACAAAGCGGGGCGTCAACCCTTTCTCTCGATTGACGAGATCCGCCGTGTGGTCAGCGGTTTTGCCGCCATGGGCACCCGCAAGGTGCGCATCACGGGGGGCGAGCCCTCCCTGCGCCGCGATTTCACCGAGATCGTCAAGGTGATTGCCACCACCCCGGGCATCGAGAAGGTCGCCATGACCACCAACGGCTATCGCCTCAAGGAGCGGGCTCAGGAGTGGTTTGATGCCGGACTCAATGCGCTGAATGTCAGTGTCGACAGTCTCGACCCGCGCCAGTTTCACCAGATCACCGGCGAGAACAAGCTGACCGAAGTGATGGAGGGGATCGAAGCAGCACTGGCCGCCGGTTTCAAATCGGTGAAGGTCAATGCTGTGCTGCTCAAGGGGCTCAACGACTACCAGCTTGATGCCTTTCTGGGCTGGATCAGGCACAAGCCCATCGAGCTGCGCTTTATCGAGCTGATGCAGACCGGCGAGATGGATACCCTGTTTCGTGACCACCATGTCAGCGGCGAGCAGATCAAACAGCGCTTGCTGGAGAGCGGCTGGGTGCAGCAGTTGCGGGGCACGGATGACGGTCCGGCGCAGGTCTTTATGCACCCCGATTCGCAAGGTGGGGTGGGGCTCATCATGCCCTATAGCAAGGATTTCTGTGCCGGTTGCAACCGGCTGCGGGTCTCCTCGCTGGGGAAGCTGCATCTGTGCCTGTTTGGTGACAACGGCATCGACCTGCGGGATCTGCTCGGCGCAGATGCACAATCCGATGAGCTGCAACAGCGCATTCGCGCGGCACTGGCGGGCAAGAGTGCCACCCATCGTCTCCATGAGGGCAATGCCGGTATCACCCCTCATCTCGCCTCGATCGGCGGATAACCGCAAAAAATCGCCAACGATTAAATAGCAATCCTCACATGGAGGTATTTTAACCGATACCTCCATTTTTATTGCGCTGCAAGGCTTTGATCTGGCGCAAAAATCCCCCCTGTTTATCTCCCTGGTGGTATATCCCTTACCTTGTCAGGGCCGCAATATACACCCACTCTTATAATTGGTATCAAGAATGCCAATCATGGACTCGGACTGCCCCTTTTTCACCAGAACAGGAGTCAACATGCCGGATGAGATCGATCTTGCCCGCCGCGGCCTGTTCCGGGGGCGGCTGAGAACTGCCGAACCGCCGGTGCAGTTGCCCTGGTCAGTCAACTGGTCGGCATTTGTCGCCGACTGCACCCGCTGCGGGGACTGTCTGGCGGCCTGTCCGGAGCAGATCCTGGTGAATGGCGAGGGCGGTTTTCCGGTGGTCGATTTCCAGCGTGGCGAATGCACCTTCTGCACCGAGTGCGTCACGGTCTGCAAGGCGCCGTTGTTTCGCCCGACCAGCGAGTCCCCCTGGCACTACAAGGCCCATATCGAGGCCAACTGTCTGGCCAATGATCAGGTGTTCTGCCAGCGCTGTCAGGACAGCTGTGAGCCCAATGCCATTCGTTTTATTCCGGTGCTGGGGCGTGTGCCTACCCCGACGGTCGAGCCGGATCGCTGTAATGGCTGCGGCGCCTGTGTGCAGGATTGTCCGGTTGGCAGCATCAAGGTCGACGGGCGAGCCGCCCCATCCGGTGGTGCGAGCCAGCCCACCCTCAAGCAGGAGTCAGAATGAGTCAGAAGCCGTGTGACACAGAAGCCACAATGGATCAGGAGTTCCATGTATCGAGTCTGGTGGTGCTGACCCAGCCCCCTTTGCGCCATCAGCTCGCCGAACAGATTGGCGCCCTTGAAGGGGCCGAGATCCACGCCGTCAGTGACGAGGGCAAGCTGGTCGTGACTCTGGAAGGTCCGAGCCAGCGGCCGATCATGGCGGCCATTGATGCGATACAGGCGATGCCGGGTGTGCTCTCTGCCGCCCTGATTTACCACCAGTTCGATGAACTGGGCGGTCACTGAAAAGAGTGATGGGATGCCGGGCGTGCCCTCTGCCGCTGATGGCTGGCTCCCGTTCGACAGATTCGACAACTATTACGCGATAAGCAATGTGAGGATATGCCATGAAGCTGAGTCGACGCGACTTTATGAAGGCCAACGCGGTGGCAGCTGCCGCTGCCGTGGCCGGTGTCAGTGCCCCCACGCTGGCAGCCAATCTCATCACCAGTACCGACAAGACGGCCATCCATTGGGATAAAGCTCCCTGCCGCTTCTGCGGTACCGGCTGCTCCGTGCTGGTGGGCTCTCAGGATGGTCGGGTCGTGGCGACTCAGGGCGACCCCGATGCACCGGTCAACCGTGGCCTCAACTGCATCAAGGGCTACTTCCTCTCCAAGATCATGTACGGCCAGGATCGCCTGACCCAGCCGATGCTGCGGATGAAGAACGGCCAGTTCGACAAGGATGGCGACTTCGCCCCCATCAGCTGGGATCAGGCGTTCGACATCATGGCCGAGAAGTTCAAGGCAACCCTGAAAGAGAAGGGGCCGACCGCTGTCGGCATGTTCGGCTCCGGCCAGTGGACCGTCTGGGAAGGCTATGCCGCCGCCAAGCTGATGAAGGCCGGTTTCCGCTCCAACAACATTGACCCCAATGCTCGTCACTGCATGGCCTCTGCGGTCGTCGGCTTCATGCGTACCTTCGGCATGGACGAACCGATGGGCTGCTACGACGATATCGAACAGGCCGATGCATTCGTGCTGTGGGGATCCAACATGGCCGAGATGCACCCCATCCTCTGGTCGCGGATGTCCGATCGCCGTCTCTCCAACCCGGATGTGCAGGTGCACGTGCTCTCGACCTTCGAGCACCGCAGCTTCGAGCTGGCGGACAACGGCATGGTGTTCACTCCGCAGACCGACCTGGCGATCCTCAACTATGTCGCCAACTACATCATCCAGAATGACAAGGTGAACTGGGACTTCGTCAACAAGCACACCGTGTTCAAGAAGGGGGTCACCGATATCGGTTATGGTCTGCGTCCGACCAACCCGCTGCAGCAGAAAGCGAAGAACCCGGACAGCGGCGATGCCACTCCGATGACCTTCGAAGAGTTTGCCAAGTTTGTGGCGGACTACGATGTGGAGTCTGTCTCCAAGCTCTCCGGCGTCTCCAAAGAGAAGCTGGAAAAACTGGCCAAGCTCTATGCCGATCCGGGCAAGAAGGTGGTCTCTTACTGGACCATGGGTTTCAACCAGCATACTCGCGGTGTCTGGGCCAACAACCTCTGCTACAACATCCACCTGCTCACCGGCAAGATCTCCGAGCCGGGCTCTGGCCCCTTCTCCCTGACCGGTCAGCCCTCAGCCTGTGGCACCGCGCGGGAAGTGGGCACCTTTGCCCACCGTCTGCCAGCCGACATGGTGGTGACCGATCCCAAGCATCGCGCCATCGCCGAGAAGATCTGGAAGCTGCCGGAAGGCACCATTCCCGACAAGGTGGGTTTCCACGCCGTGCTGCAGGATCGCATGCTCAAAGATGGCAAGCTCAACGCCTACTGGGTGATGTGCAACAACAACATGCAGGCTGGCCCCAACATGAATACCGATCGCCTGCCTGGCTATCGCGATCCGCGCAACTTCATCGTGGTCTCTGACCCGTACCCGACCGTCACTGCCCAGGCCGCTGACCTCATTCTGCCTACCGCCATGTGGGTGGAGAAAGAGGGGGCCTACGGCAACGCCGAGCGCCGCACCCAGTTCTGGCACCAGCAGGTGAAAGCGCCGGAAGGGGCCAAGTCCGACTTGTGGCAGCTGATGGAGTTCTCCAAGCGCTTCAAAGTCGAGGAAGTGTGGCCGGCTGAGCTGATTGCCAAGATGCCGGAAGTGAAGGGTAAAACCCTGTTCGACGTGCTCTATGCCAACGGTCAGGTCAACCAGTTCCCGAAAGAGCAGAGCAAGGGGATGCTGAACGACGAAGCCGAGCACTTCGGGTTCTACGTCCAGAAGGGCTTGTTCGAGGAGTACGCCACCTTCGGTCGCGGTCACGGCCACGATCTGGCGCCGTTCGATCAGTACCACGAAGCCCGTGGTCTGCGCTGGCCTGTGGTAGATGGCAAAGAGACCCTGTGGCGCTACCGTGAAGGGTTCGACCCCTATGTGAAAGCGGGCGAGGGGGTACGTTTTTATGGCAAGCCCGATGGCAAGGCGGTCATCTTCGCCCTGCCGTTCGAGCCCGCCGCCGAGTCGCCCGATAAAGAGTACGATCTGTGGCTCTCCACCGGCCGCGTGCTGGAGCACTGGCACACCGGCACCATGACCCGTCGGGTACCCGAGCTTTATCGCGCCTTCCCGGATGCGGTGCTCTTCATGCACCCGGACGATGCCAAGGCTCGCGGCGTGCGCCGTGGTGAAGAGGTGATCGTCTCCTCCCGCCGTGGCGAGGTTAAGACCCGTGTCGAGACCCGTGGTCGCAACCGTCCGCCGAAAGGACTGGTCTTCATGCCCTTCTTTGATGCGAGCCAGCTGGTCAACAAGCTGACCCTGGACGCCACCGATCCGCTCTCGAAAGAGACCGATTACAAGAAGTGCGCCGTCAAGGTGATGAAGGCTTAAGGCGGGGGAGTGCGAGATGAGTCGTAGTCGTCGCCAGTTTCTGGCCGACATGGCCAAGGGGGCCTGCGGTGTGGGCCTGCTTAGCGTGGGGCTCGGCGGCATGGCACGCCAGCAGGCACAAGCTGTGCCTGCCCAGGCGCTGCGCCCGCCTGCCGCCCTCGATGAAGCAGAGTTTCTCGGCGCCTGCGTGCGTTGCGGGCTCTGCGTCGAGGCGTGCCCCTACGACACCCTCAAGCTCGCCCGGTTGTTTGACCCTGTGACCACCGGCACCCCCTATTTCAAGGCGCGTGCTGTGCCCTGCGAGATGTGTGATGACATCCCTTGTGTGGTGGCCTGTCCGAGCGGGGCGCTGGATCAGCAGATGACCGACATCGATCAGGCCCGGATGGGGGTGGCAGTGCTCATCGATCACGAGACCTGCCTCAACTATCTGGGGCTGCGCTGCGATGTCTGTTATCGGGTCTGCCCGCTGATTGACAAGGCGATCACTCTTGAGCTGCAGCATAACCAGCGTACCGGCAAGCACGCCATGTTCCTGCCCACGGTACACAGCGATATCTGTACCGGCTGTGGCAAGTGTGAGCATGCCTGCGTGCTGGAGGAAGCGGCCATCAAGGTGGTGCCACGCCAGCTTGCCAAGGGTGAGCTGGGTCATCACTACCGACTCGGCTGGGAAGAGAAGGCCAAGGCGGGGAACAAGTCGCTCATCGGCGACAGGCTCACCCTGCCCACCCGCAAACCGGAGGGGTTATGAGTCGTTATCCGGGGGAAGAGGCGCGCATCAAGCTGGGGTGGTGGCGTTCCCACCGCTTCCTGCTGTTGCGTCGGCTGAGTCAGTTCAGTGTGCTCGCATTGTTCCTGCTGGGGCCGCTGGCGGGTATCTGGATCCTCAAGGGCAACCTCTCCAGCTCGCTGTTGCTGGAGACTGTGCCGCTGACCGATCCCCTCACGCTGTTGCAGTCGCTGGCGGCGGGTCACTGGCCCATCACTACCCTCTGGCTAGGGGCTGCCATTGTGCTGGCCGGCTACTGGCTGGTGGGGGGGCGGGTGTTCTGCTCCTGGGTCTGTCCGGTCAACCTCATCACGGATGCCGCAGCCTGGCTCAGGGGGCGACTTGGCCTCAAGGGCAATGGCCAGTTCAGCCGTGCGACCCGCTACTGGCTGCTGGCCATGGTGCTGGTGGTGCCAGCGGTGGTCGGGGTGATTGCGTGGGAGCTGGTCAATCCGGTGTCGCTCGCCATGCGCGGTCTGCTGTTTGGCATGGGGGCGGGCTGGGCCCTGCTGGTGGCGCTGTTCCTATTCGATCTTTTCGTGGTTGAGCGGGGTTGGTGCGGTCATCTCTGTCCGGTGGGGGCCTTCTATGCCTTGGTCAACCGGGTCGGATTTATCAAGATTTCTGCCAAGGGGCGCGAGCGGTGCAACAACTGCATGGATTGTTATGCGGTCTGCCCGGAGCGTCCCATCCTGCGCGGGCCTGTTCACGGTGCCAAGCGCGGTCACGGGCCCTTGATTGCGGCTCAGGAGTGTACCAACTGTGGCCGCTGCATCGATGTCTGCGCGGAACAAGTTTTTGAAATCACTGTAGGTTTTGCCGTCAAGGCAGAAAAAACGTCGGAGAACAAATAATGAAAAAGCTGATTGGAGCAATGCTGGCCTGCCTGATGGCGGGATCCTTGATGGCAGCGGCCCCCGAGATCACCAACAGTACCGGTGGCCTCAAGTCCGAGCGTGGCGCCACCGATCTGGTGACCGATGCCACCGCCGCGCCCCTGAAAAACTTCCGCAAGGATGGCGCGCCCTACGATCGCCAGTACATGCATCAGCCGCCGCTGATCCCCCATGACATTCGCAACTACGAGGTGGATACCAAGGTCAACAAGTGCCTGGCTTGCCACAGCTTCAAGAATGCCAGTGCCATGAAGGCCCCCAAGATCAGTCCGACTCACTTCGAGACCCGCGACGGCCTGACCTTGGGTGAAGTGTCGCCGCGTCGCTACTTCTGCCTGCAGTGCCATGTGCCGCAAGCGGATGCCAAGCCGCTGGTGGAAAATACCTTTAAACCGGTTGAAGCGCTGAACTGAGGAATCCATAGATGAAATTACCCGGCTTTATCCAGCGTCTGTGGACCACCTTCAAGTCACCATCGAAGGCGGCTCTCTGGGTCATCCTGCTGATGGGCTTCTTCGGTGGCGTGATTTTCTGGGGTGGCTTCAACACTGCCATGGAAGCATCCAACACCGAGGCCTTCTGCACCAGCTGTCACGAGATGAAGGACAACGTGTTCGAGGAGTACCGCGACACCATCCACTACGCCAACCGTTCCGGCGTGCGGGCCAGCTGCCCGGATTGCCACGTACCGCACGAGTGGACCTACAAGATCATCCGCAAGGTGCAGGCTTCCAAGGAGTTGTGGGGCATGATCACCGGCAAGGTGGATACCCGCGAGAAGTTCGAGTCGCACCGACGCGAGATGGCGGAGCGGGAGTGGCAGCGGATGAAAGAGACCGATTCGCGCGAGTGCCGCAACTGCCACAACTTCGAGTACATGGACTTCTCCCTGCAGGGGCAGCGTGCCGCCAAGATGCACTCTACCAATCTGGCCAGTGGTGAAAGTACCTGCATCGACTGTCACAAGGGGATAGCTCACCAGCTGCCCGACATGACCGGGGTGAAAGGGTTCTGATCCTGCGACGACAGGCCGGGTTTGCCCGGCCTGCGTTTTGTTCATATATGGGACAAGCATCAGATTTGTGTGTCTTTTAAATCCCATATCTCGTGAAACCTTTGATAGAATCAGCCCGCCGTCACACGCTTGAGCAAGTTGGTCACCCCTGTCTGCGTCCGTTTTTGCGCCCTGACAGCCGGCCTCTCATACCCCTTCTCTTCCTGCCTCGTTGACGGCCCATAGCCACAAGGAGCTGCCCGATGGGACAGAAACACAACGCATTTATTCCCCTCAAGATCGCCGTGCTGACGGTTTCCGACAGCCGCACTGCCGCCGATGACAGCTCGGGCGACTATCTGGTCTCGGCCCTTACCGACGCGGGCCATCAGCTGGCCGATCGGGCGCTCTGTCCGGACAACCTGTTTCGCATCCGCGCGCGGGTGAGCGAGTGGATCGCCGATGAGGGGGTGCAGGTGGTACTGATTAACGGCGGTACCGGCTTCAACGAACAGAACCGGGTGCCGGAAGCGGTCGGTGTGCTGTTCGAGCGCACCGTACAGGGTTTTGGCGAGATGTTCCGTCAGCTCTCTTTTGCCGAGATTAAAGGCTCCGCCATGCAGAGCCGTGCGCTGGCGGGACTCGCCAATCGCACCCTGATCTGCTGCCTGCCCGGCTCCACCGGCGCCTGTCAGCTGGGTTGGGAGCAACTGATCCGCGATCAGCTCGATGCCCGCACCAAGCCGTGCAACTTTGTCTCCCACCTCTGAGAGCAAGTGATGAACCAGACCGATACCAAGCAGACCCAGCCCAACCTGACGCATCTGAACCAGAGCGGCGAAGCCCATATGGTGGATGTGACCGACAAGCAGGTAACCGAGCGTGAAGCCCGTGCCGAGGCGTTTGTTGCCATGGCCCCCGAGACGCTGGCGCTGATCCTGAGCGGCCAGCACCACAAGGGGGACGTGTTCGCCACCGCCCGCATCGCCGGCATCATGGCCGCCAAGAAGACCGCCGATCTTATCCCCCTCTGCCATCCGCTGGCCTTGACCAAAGTCGAGGTGGAGATAGTGCCGCTGGCCGAGCAGAATCGGGTGCATATCCGCACCCTCTGCAAGCTCTCAGGCAAGACCGGGGTGGAGATGGAGGCGCTGACGGCCGCGTCGGTAGCGGCGCTGACCATCTACGACATGTGCAAGGCGGTACAAAAGGACATGGTGATCGAACAGGTGCGGCTGGTAGAGAAAAAGGGCGGCAAGTCCGGCCATTTTCAGCTGGGGTCAAATAGCGGGGAGCAAGCATGATCAAGGTACTGTTTTTTGCGCAAGTAAGAGAGCTGGTGGCCTGCGATGAGCTGAGCCTGCCGTGCGACTATGCCACCGCCGAACAACTGCGTGCGGCGCTCTGTGAACGCGGCGACAAGTGGGCACTCGCCCTCGAGTCGGGCAAACTGCTGGTGGCGGTCAACCAGACCCTGGTGCCCCTCGATACCCCCATCAACGATGGCGATGAGGTGGCCTTCTTCCCACCGGTGACCGGAGGTTAAGGATGAGCGAGATAATGACCGTGGATCGCACCACTGAGCTGTGCGGTGGTGACGAAGTGGCCTTCTTCACTTTCTCTCCAGTAACGACCGGAGGCTGAGCCATGAACGACGTAGCCATTACAGACCGCATTCTGGTGCAGCGGGAAGATTTCTCGCTGGCGGACGAATATGCCCGCCTAGCCACCCGCCCAGACAGTGGCGCCATTGTCACTTTCGTTGGCAAGGTGCGCGACTTCAATCAGGGGGAGGAGGTGAAGGGGTTGGCCCTCGAGCACTACCCCGGCATGACCGAGAAGGCGCTGGCCGATATCGTGCAGGAGGCTCGTCGCCGCTGGCCGCTGCAGGAGTGTACCCTCATTCATCGTATCGGCGAGTTGTGGCTTGGCGATCAGATCGTGCTGGTGGCGGTGAGCAGTGCCCACCGCGACGCCGCCTTTGACGCCTGTCACTTCATCATGGATTTCTTGAAAACCCGGGCGCCGTTCTGGAAAAAAGAGCTGACCGCCGAGGGTGTGCAACGCTGGGTCGAGGCGCTTGATCGCGACAACGCCGCCGCTGCCCGCTGGCAAGCCTGACCTGTTCATCACGAGGGGCGCAGGTTCAACGGGAACCACGGCCCCGCCAAGGGGCGCGGATGTGCGGGCCCCATCAGGAGAAAGGGAATGAAACCGCTGTTATCTGTTGTCATCGCAGGCGTCTGCGCCGCCACCTTGCATACTGGTGCCGTGCAGGCCGATGAAGTGAAAGTGGCCGTGGCGGCCAACTTCAAGGGAACCATAGAGCGTATCGGCAAGGAGTTTACCGCCAAGACCGGCCACACCCTGGCCATCTCGTCTGCCGCCACCGGGGTGCTCTACACCCAGATCAGTCACGGAGCACCGTTCGATCTCTTCCTCTCCGCCGATGCGGCGACCCCCGAGAAGCTGGAAAAAGAGCGCAAGGGGAGCGATCGCTTCACCTACGCCATCGGCCAGCTGGGGCTGTGGAAGAAAGGGGGACCGGCCCCTGACGAGGCGACCCTGCGTAGCTGGAAAGGCAACCTCGCCATCGCCAATGCCCGCACCGCACCCTATGGTGCTGCCGCCATGGCGACCCTCACCCATCTCAAAATCGATCCCAAGCAGTACCGGTTGCTGACCGGCGCCAACATCGGCCAGACCTGGCAATTTGTCGACACCGGCAATGCCGAACTGGGTTTTGTCGCCTGGGCCAATCTGGTTGAGGCGGGCAAGACTGGCGAAGCCTGGGCTGTGCCTGCGAGCTTCTATCCCCCCATCGAGCAGCAGGGGCTGGTATTGAAGAAAGGCGCCGCGGTCGAGGCGCTGGTCGCCTGGCTCAAGGGGCCGGGTCAGGCGCAGATCAAGGCAGCTGGTTATGCCTTGCCCCAATAAGGGGATGGGCCTGATGCGATACCCTGAGTGGTCGGCCTTCGGGTCGGCCACTCTTTGCAATAAGGATGGAGACCATGCCGTTGGGGGCATTTATCAACCGGGAGGTCGGCAATGAGTGAAGGGGATCTGCTGGCGGTCTGGCTCACCCTGAAGCTTGCGGCCTGCACCACCGCGATTTTGCTGTTGCTGGCACCGCCGCTGGCCTGGTGGCTGTCGCACAGTCAGAACCGGCTGCGGCCGCTGGTTGAGGCCTTGGTGGCACTGCCGTTGGTGCTGCCTCCCACGGTACTGGGTTTTTATCTGCTACTCGCCTTTTCCCCCGAATATGGTTTCGGCGCCTGGTGGCGCGACACCTTTGGCGCCCCGCTCGCCTTCAGCTTTCTCGGCCTGCTGTTTGCCTCCATCCTCTATTCGCTGCCGTTCGTGGTGCAGCCGCTCACCTCCGCTTTCGTCAACATGGGTAACAAGGAGCTGGAGGCTGCCGCTACCTTGGGGCTTGGCCCACTGGAGCGCTTCTTCCACATCATCTTGCCGATGACCCTGCCCAGCTTCGTAATGGCGGCAGCCCTCGGCTTTGCCCATACCCTGGGGGAGTTTGGTGTGGTGCTGATGATTGGCGGCAATATCCCCGGCGAGACCCAGGTGCTTTCGATTGCCCTGTTTGATCATGTGGAGGCGATGGATTACCGACAAGCCCACTATCTGGCGGGCGGCCTGATGGCCTTCTCGCTGGTGATGCTGGTGCTGGTCTATGGTGTGTTGCAGCGTAGACAGCGGAGAGTGTTTGGATGAACCAGCCCGCCACTATGCCGCCAGTGAACGAGCCGCACCGCCATGCCCTGAACCTCCATGTTCGGCGCGAGTTTGGCTCCTTTGCCCTCGATTGCGCACTGACCCTCGAACTGGGGGGCATTCTCGGACTGTTTGGCCCCTCCGGCTGCGGCAAGAGCACCCTGCTGCGCATCATCGCCGGGCTCGATCGCCAAAGCGGGGATCGCTTGTGGTGGCGCGATCGGGAGTATGCTCAACTGCTGCCCGAAGCGCGCCGGATCGGACTGGTGTTTCAGGACGCGCGCCTCTTCCCCCATCTGACGGTGCTCGGCAATCTGCAACTGGCGGCCCGCAAGGGGCGAGGGCGCTGGCAGCCCGAAGCGCTGGCGGCTCGGCTCGGTTTTGCCGATCTGCTGGGGCAGCCTGCCCATGCCCTCTCTGGCGGTCAACGCCAGCGGGTAGCGCTGGGGCGGGCGCTGCTGGCCGAGCCTGATCTGCTGCTGCTTGATGAGCCTTTTTCTGCGCTCGATCGGCGCAGCCGCATCCATCAGGCCCATGTGCTCAAGGGTTTGCAGCAGGAGAGCGGCATCCCGATGATCTTCGTCAGTCACGCCATGGAGGAGGTGAGCCTGCTCTGCGATCAGCTGGTGCTGCTGGAAAGTGGCAGGGTGGAGGCGCAAGGCAGGCCGAGCGAGATTTTCGCCCGAACCGACCTGTCACTCGCCAGCCGTGACGATGCCGGAGTGATGCTGGATGCGACCTTGGCCCACTACGATGACGACGAACAGATGGCGACCCTGCAACTCGGCGAGCAGCAGTTGCGGGTCACCATGAACCATGTGCCGGACGAGAGTGGCCCCTTGCAGATCAAGGTGGCGGGGCGCGATGTGGTGATTGCCACAGCCCCCATCGAGCACTCCAGTCTCTCCAACTGTCTCGTCACCCGTCTGCTGGCGGTGTGCGAGGTGCGCCCCGGCCAGACCCTGTTGCAGTTGGAGCTGGGTCAGCAGATACTGCTGGCCCGGATCACCAGCCGCTCCGCCAGGCGGCTGGCGCTGGCGCCGGAGCAGCAGATCTACGCTTATATCAAGGCGGTGAGTCTGGTCAGCGAAGGCTGATTGGGCGCCGTGCTGATAACGTGGCAGGATAGCCACGGGCAACATAACAACAAGAGATGGTTCAGGTGATGAGTCGAGAGGCAATACACTGATGCGCCGCAATCAGGTGATGAAATTCAACGGTCTTGCCCTGCGCAGTGCAGGGGAGGGCCCTTTGCTGTTGCTGCTGCACGGGCTGGGCTCCTCGAGCCTCGACTGGCAGGCGCAGATCGAACGGTTTTCCGAACACTACCGGGTGGTGGCGCTGGACTTGCGCGGCCACGGCCAGAGCATGCAGGAGGGGCCGTTCGATGTGGCGACCCTGGCAGCCGATGTGGTGAACTGGCTCGACGAGCAGCCGGAGCCCGCCTGGGTTGTCGGATTGTCGCTCGGGGCCATGGTAGCGCTGGAGCTGGCGCTGCAACTGCCCCACAAGGTGCAGGGGCTGGTGCTGGTCAACGGTTTTAGCGAGTTTCTGCTGGAGACCCCCAAAGAGCAGGAGCGTTACGCCCAGCGTCTCAAGTGGCTGCGCTGGTTCGGTATGCGCCCGCTCGCCTGGTGGCTGGGACGCGAGCTCTTCCCGGGCCCGGATCTCGCGCAGGTGCGCCACACCTTCCGGCTGCGTTTCGTGCGCAATAAAAAGAAAACCTACAAGGCACTGCTGGAGGCGTTACCCGGCTGGTCGGTACGCGCCCGGCTCGGCGCCATCTGGCAGCCGGTGGCCATCATCTCCACCAGTCACGACTACCTGCCGCTGGCCAAACGGGTAGAGCAGTTTGCCGCCCTGCCCAACGCCACCATCCACACCCCCAACGGCCACCACGCCTGGCCTGCGGAAGATCCTTCCGGATTTAATCATTTGCTTCACCGGATTTTAGAAACCCATTAAACTTGTCGCCCTTTTACCCCGTGTATGTATTGGTTCGATCGCCTTGCCAAAGGCATAAGGCAAGGCAATCGGACCCATTTCTGATCTATTAACAGGTGTTTCCTCATGTCTGAAGTAATGAAAATGGCCATCGATGATGGCTCGACCAACGTCAAGGTGAGCTGGATTGAGAACAAGGTGCTCAAGACCATCATCTCTCCCAACTCCTTTCGCAAGGACTGGAAGAGCGCCGCATTGCGTAAAGACAAGAAGATCTACAACTACGAGATAGGCAACACCAAATATACCTACGACGCGACCTCCGACAAGTCTCTGGCCACCACCCATGTGGAGTACCAGTATGACGATCTCAACCTGCTCTCCGTGCATCATGCCCTGTTGCAGACAGGTGTAACGCCGTGCGATGTCGCCATTACCGTGACCCTGCCCATCACCGAGTTTTACAACCCGGATGATTGCCAGCGTAACGAAGAGAAGATCGAGAAGAAACGCCGCAACCTGATGCGTCCGATCACCCTTAACAAGGGCGAGCTGTTCAATATCGTCAGCGTCGAAGTGATGCCGGAGAGTCTGCCTGCTGCGCTCTCCCGCCTGATTGGCTCAGGCTGCAACGAGTTCACCAAGACTCTGGTGATCGACTGTGGCGGCACCACTCTGGATATGGGGATCATCGTCGGTGAGTTTGATGATGTCTCCGATGTCTACGGTAACAACGAGATCGGTGTCTCCATGGTGACCGACGCTACCCGCAAGGCGCTGGCCGCAGCAGACAGCGACTCCAGCTATCTGGTGGCCAACGAGTTTATCAAGCGTCGTCACGACATGAGCTTTGTACGCGATGTGGTCAACGATGAGAGCCAGATCCCCAAGATCCTCGAGAAGATGCAAAACAAGATCGACGAGCTGGGCACTCAGGTTGCACATGAAGCGAAGAAGTTCGCCAAGAACCCGAATCGTGTCTATCTGGTCGGTGGCGGCGCATCCCTGATTTATGACGCGATCAAGGCGGCCTATCCCACCCTGGGTGACCGTGTCGAGCTGCTGGACGATGCCCAGTCCGCGCTGGCTCGCGAAATCTGCCTCTACACCACGGAAGAGGATGAAGTCTATCGCGAAGCGCCTGTGATGGCCGAGGTTGATGATGAGTAGTCAACTCAAGCGCATGACCTTCTCCATCTACATGGATCCGGGTGCGCTGGAGTCTGATCGCTATGCGGTCGGGGTATTGCAGAACTGGTATCAACGGGCGCGAAAGATCCAGGAGGGCACCGAGGAGTTTGACTTCTCCAAGAGCCGTTTCCACAAGGATATCTACCTCTCCGGCATGTTCATGTACGTGCTGGCGCCCAACCTCTGCAAAGCGATTGCCAATGCGCTGGGGCCGGAGCAGGTGAGCATGACGACCCTGCGTCATGCCTTTGCCAGCTGTGGTTTCAATCTGGGTGAGGTCGCTGGCGAGGCGCAGCCTGCCGCAGATGTGATGATCAACGAGATAGTGGCCAGACTGGCCCCACAGCTGGGACAGAGTGATACCACTTCACTGGTGGACGAGATTGTCAGCCGGCTCGGCGAGCAGCAACCCAGCGAGATGTGGGATGAACTCAGGCAAGGACTGCCTGCCGCACTGGATCATGACCAGCTGGCCGAAGCCATCGCTGGCAAGCTGCCATCAGCAGGGGCCGAGCAGGATCTGGCTCCCCTTGCCACCAGCATCCAGCTGCTCTCTCGCCAACTGGAAGAGCAATCCCGGCTGATCCGCGAGCAGCACAGATTGATCCAGCGACTGGCCAGTGCCCCCGCTCGACAGAGTGTTGTCGGCACAGAGGCAGAACCTTTGATCGAGGATCTCTCGAGTCAGGTTGCCAATATGAAAAAGGTCAAAGCCAAGGGGATCTTCTAAGGTTTCCACCATGGCTGTAGCCAGGATAAGAAGCATGAAAAAAATAGTATGGATGGCGTGTTGCGCCTTGCTGTTGTCGGGTTGTGCCCGGCAGACCGTCTTCGTACACGAGGGCAACCCGGGTCAGCCAACAAGAGAAGTGCACCATGATTTTGTTGTGGCGGGAATTGGCCAGAGTGAGATGGTTGATGCTTCACTGGCCTGCCATGGTGACCCGAAAAAAGTTGTGCGTGTGGAAATGCAGCAGAGCCCGCAAGATGTGCTGATGGCCATTCTGACGTTGGGCATTTATACCCCAAGAACGGCCCGAGTTTATTGCAATCTGTGACATGTTATCTGGCAACATTAAGTCTCAAATAAGGCCTTGTTGCCCTCTCCGGATTTTGATAGTGTGCCCACAGCTTGGAGTTTTTCTATTTATCTTATTGATAATAAACATGAAATCCTCTTGGTGTGGCACCGGTATAGCCGGAAAAATAATATTGTCAGGGATAATAAAATGAAAAAAATGGTGTTAACTGCTGCCGTTGTAATGATGATTGCAGGCTGTGCCCAGCAAGGGTTTACCGTGCATTCCGGTAATGCAGTCGAGCCCACCAAAGAAGTGACTCATCATTTCTTCATCTCCGGTTTGGGCCAGAGCAAAACTATCGATGCGGCCACCGTTTGCAATGGTGCCGACAAGGTTGTGCGTGTTGAAGCACAGCATACCTTCGTCAATGGGCTGCTGGCCGTAGTGACCTTCGGTATCTACACCCCGCGCGAGGCTCGGGTCTACTGCGCCGGTTAATCTGCGCAAGCTTGATGCAAAAAGCCGAACCACAGGGTTCGGCTTTTTTGTGGGTATTGTCCCGTCCTGAATATGGTTTACACCTTTCCCCCCAATAAATGGAGAACCCGATGGGACAAGGTGTGAAACGGACACAGCGCGATTACTCGCTGACTTTTAAACTGGCACTGGTCGAGCAGATTGAAAAAGGCGAGCTCACCTACAAACAGGCTCAGGTCCGTTATGGCATTCAGGGCCGCTCCACCGTTCTGGTATGGTTGCGTAAACATGGTCGGCAAGATTGGAGCCTGGGGGCTTCTGTGCGCGCCTGCAGGAGCATCACCATGCCTGACCCCGACAACCAGACGCCCGAACAGCGCATCAAGGAACTCGAGCAGCAGCTGGCGCTGATGAGTCAGAAGGCCCAGTTCTTTGAGGCCATCGTCGATGTACTGAAGAATGACTACGGCGTCTCCATCGTAAAAAAGCGACCCGGCAAGTCCTCTCGCAGCGGCAAGTCGAGAGGCTGACCATTGTCAGGGCTTGCCTGTTTCCGGGGATAAGCCGGCAGGCTTACTACAAGCGCAATCGGGTCGCCGACGAGCGCCATGCACAAGGGCTACAGGTGGTGCGCTTTGTGCGTCAGGTTCGACTGCGACAACCTCGGGTCGGCACTCGCAAGCTGCATTATCTGCTGCAGGGTCAGGAGGATGGCGGGCTCAAGGTAGGGCGGGACAGGCTGTTTCAGATATTGGCCGAGCACCGCTTGCTGGTGCAGCCTAAGCGGGCGTATCACAAGACCACCCACAGTTTTCACCGTTTCTACCGTCATCCCAACTTGCGCAAGGCGGGACCAGAGCAGGTTACGCCGGTGGCTCCGGAGCAGGTCTGGGTCGCAGATATCACCTATCTGCCCGCCAGGAGCGGACCGCTGTACCTGAGCCTGGTGACGGATGCCTACTCACGCAAGATAGTGGGCCATCACGTGCACGAAGGAATGCACGCGGAGTCGGTGGCGATGGCGTTCAAGAAAGCACTGAAGCAACGGCGTGGCGGCGGTGAACTCATCCATCACTCGGACCGCGGCGTGCAGTATTGCTCGGTGCTGTATCAGTCATTACATGAACGGTACGGGGTGAAATGCTCGATGACGGATGGACATGACTGTTACCAGAATGCGTTGGCGGAGCGGGTGAACGGGATTTTGAAAGGAGAGTTGTTGTTGCAAAGCCCGCAGGATTTAACGCAAGCGCGGGAAATGGTGCGTGAAGCGGTGGATATTTACAACGCGGAGCGGCCGCATCATGCGTTGAAATACAGAACCCCCGATGCGGTACATAGGGGGTTCTGAGTAGAGAAATGCTAGTTGAAAATGTGTAAACCTATTTCAGGACTAGACA
>NZ_JBFODG010000022.1:0-238747 GCF_040908215.1 Aeromonas sp. R5-4
TACTAATTACCCGTGAGGCTTAACCATACAACACCCAAGAAGTGTTCTAAGGCTTGTAACAAACCTAAGCGAACTACTAATTCAGTGATAATGACCAAGTCGTTATTCACATCAGCTTTCCAAGATTGAAGAATTTGCCTGGCGGCCATAGCGCCGTGGAACCACCTGATCCCATGCCGAACTCAGAAGTGAAACGCGGTAGCGCCGATGGTAGTGTGGCATTCGCCATGCGAGAGTAGGACACTGCCAGGCACCCAATACAAGAAACCCCGCTCATCGAGCGGGGTTTTTTATTGCCTGCAATTCAGCACGTCGCCGGATTATTAGACTTTCCCCTTCTTGTCATTCATTGATTACCCTTCTAAAGCCCCAAAAGGCCTCTTTTCTGTTCGATATTTCCTCACTAGTTCAATGTGTTGGATATAAAAAGCACAGAATGTGATGCCTCTACCTTTCTTGTGATGCCCGCTCTGGTTTAATTCTTCAGTCCACATGGATGGACCAAGGAATCACAATAATTTAAGGAATAGACCCATGTTCAAAAGAACAGTAACGATGATGCTGGCGGCGGGAACCCTGGTATTAGGCGGTTGCGCATCCAATGGTGGTGCAGAGCAGACAGCGGCAGACAACAGCGACTTCGGTGGCAAGTCCATCTACCTGCGCGGGGAGATGAACGACTGGATGGCGACTGATGAAAGCAAGGTAGTCAAGGTGGCCGACAAGCTCTATATGGCCAAAGGCACCCTCAAGAAAGAGTGGGCTCCCTACAAGTTCAAGTTTGCTGATTCAGGCTGGAGCTGCGGTACCAACTTTGGCTACAAGAGCCCGAGTGATGGTGTTGCCGTGTTGGGTGGTGAGGCGGTGCCGGTCAACCCCTGCTCCAAGTATGAGGACATGAAGTTCTCACCGGATGCTGATGGCGTCTACGAGTTCTATCTGAATATGGCGGGTGAAACACCGACCGTTTACGTCAAGAAGCCCTGATCTATCTCTGAGTGTTAAATCTCTTAGCAAATTAATCAGTTAAGTGCCCTGGCCCAGAAATCTGCTGGCCGGGGCATTTTTTTAGGTTAGAATCGGCGCCCTCATGGCATTAGGTGTACTATATGTTGTGCCATTTATTTTTGGTGGCACCATTGGTTGTGTTTTCTGCTGTTGTCATGATGTTGATGCATTCACATAAGGTTGATTGAAAATGGCTAAATCGAACCCGGTGCTGGAGAGTGAGCTTGGCTCCCGCCTTATCCCCATGCAGGAAACGTCCCTCGAGATTTGGGATAGCAAGTATCGCCTCAAGAGCAAGGATGGTACTCCCATCGACAGCTCTATCGATGAGACTTACCAGCGGGTAGCCCGTGCGTTGGCAGAGCAGGAGCTGGAACCTGAGGTCTGGTATGAGCCGTTCCTGTGGGCGCTGCGCAATGGGGCCATTCCGGCGGGCCGCATCACCTCCAATGCGGGGGCGTTTGAGCACAAGCCTGCCACTTCAACCATCAACTGTACTGTTTCCGGCACCATCGAAGATTCGATGGATGATATCCTTGGCAAGGTGCACGAGGCCGGTCTGACCCTGAAAGCCGGGTGCGGCATCGGATATGACTTCTCGACCCTGCGCCCGCGCGGTGCCTTTGTCTCCGGTGCCGGTGCCTACACTTCCGGCCCGCTCTCCTTTATGGATATCTATGACAAGATGTGTTTCACCGTCTCGTCAGCAGGTGGCCGTCGCGGCGCCCAGATGGGCACCATGGATATCCGCCATCCCGATGTGATCGAGTTTATTCAGGCCAAGCGCGAAGATGGCCGCCTGCGTCAGTTCAACCTCTCTCTGCTCATCACCGAAGATTTCGTCAAGGCGGTGAAAGAGGATGCGCCCTGGTCGCTGATCTTCCCCTACACCGCCAAAGAGGTGGAGCAGGATGGCATTGGGCTGGACGATCCCGCTCAGGTGCTATGGGCCGACTGGCCCAACAAGGAAGGGGTTGTATTCAACGAGTTGGGGCAGGTAGCCTGCAAGGTCTACAAGACCATGCCCGCCCGCAAGCTGTGGAATGTCATCATGACCTCCACCTATGACTATGCAGAGCCCGGCTTCATCCTGATCGACAAGGTCAACCAGATGAACAATAACTGGTTCTGTGAAGAGATCCGCGCGACCAACCCCTGTGGCGAGCAGCCGTTGCCGCCCTACGGTGCCTGTCTGCTGGGCTCGGTCAATCTGACCAAGTTTGTGCGCGACCCTTTTACTGAAAACGCGGCATTCGATTGGCAGGCGTTTCGCAAGGTGGTAGCCATCTTTACCCGCATGCTCGACAACGTGGTGGAGATCAACCAGCTGCCGCTGGCCAAACAGCGCGAGGAGATCACAGCCAAGCGCCGTCACGGCATGGGCTTCCTCGGGCTTGGTTCGACCCTGACTATGCTGCAGATCAAGTACGGTTCTGCCGCGTCCGTCGCCTTTACCGAGCAGGTATCTCAGGAGCTGGCGATGACCGGCTGGCAGGAGTCCCTGCGTCTAGCCAAGGAGAAGGGCCCAGCCCCCATCATGGAGCAGGAGTTTGAAGTGACCGGCAAGATGCTGCGTCTGCGCCCGGAAATGGCGGCTGATGGCATCAAGGTGGGCGACAAGGTGAAGGGCAAGGTGCTGCATGCGCGCTACAGCCGCTACATGCAGCAGGTTGCCGAAGTGGATCCTGCGCTGGTCGCCGAGCTGGCCGAAGTGGGTGGGCGTTTCACCCATCACAGTAGTATCGCGCCGACCGGCACCATCTCGCTGTCTCTGGCCAACAACGCCAGCAACGGCATCGAGCCGAGCTTTGCCCACCACTACAGCCGCAACGTTATCAAGCCGGGCAAGAAGAGCAAGGAGAGCGTCGATGTCTACTCCTTCGAGCTGCTGGCCTACCGCGAGCTGGTGAATCCGGCGGCCATGCCTTACACGGATGATGACGCCAGTCGCCTGCCGGAGTACTTCATCACGGCTGACGACATCAGCCCGGCCCAGCATGTGGACATTCAGGCTGCGGCCCAGCGCTGGATTGACTCCTCCATCTCCAAGACTGCCAACGTGCCGACCGATTTCCCGTTCGAGCAGTTCAAGGACATCTACATGTATGCCTCGGACTCCGGCCTCAAGGGCTGCACCACCTTCCGCTTCAATCCGGAGGCCTTCCAGGGCGTGCTGGTGAAGGAGAAGGATCTGGAGAACACCCTGTACGATTTCACCCTGGAGGATGGCTCCGTCATCTCCGTCAAGGGGAACGAAGAGATCGAATACGATGGCGAGCTGCATACGGCCGCCAACCTCTACGATGCCTTGAAAGAAGGCTATTACGGTAAATTCTGAGAACGACATTATGGTCAAGAAGATCGACAAGAAAATCGTCGCCTACAAGGTGCGTACCAAGGATGAGCCGCAAGAAGATCTCTCTGCGCAGGATGACGTGGTGCACATGCACGAAACCGTGCTGCGCCCGGAGCGGCTGATGGGTACCACCTACAAGCTGAAGACGCCGGAGCATGTCTCCGAGCACTCGCTGTTTATCACCATCAACGACATCATTCTCAACGAGGGCACGGTGCACGAAACCCGCCGTCCGTTCGAGATCTTCATCAACTCCAAGAGTCTGGAGCACTACCAGTGGATCGTGGCGCTGACCCGCATCATCTCGGCGGTATTCCGCAAGGGTGGGGATGTCACCTTCCTGGTGGAGGAGCTGCGTTCCGTATTCGATCCCAAGGGCGGCTACTGGAACAAGGGCAAGTATGTGCCGTCGCTGATCGCCGAAATTGGCAACGTGATCGAGAGCCATCTCACCGAGATCGGCATGCTCAAGGCGCCGGGACTGGATGAGCATCAGCAGGCGTTTCTGGCCGAGAAACAGGCCGAGTTGAAAGCCGCTCAGGAGGCCGAAGAGCAGCAGGCTGGCAGTGGTTTCCCGGCCAATGCCGCGCTCTGCTACAAGTGCCACACCAAGGCGCTGGTGCTGAAGGATGGCTGCATGACCTGCCTCAACTGTGGCGACTCCAAGTGCGGCTGACAGACAGGCCCAAGTAGTTGAATGATAGAAAAAAGACCGGCCACAGTGCCGGTCTTTTTATTGCTGTTTTTATGCTCAATCAAATCAGACGGCCCAGTGATTTGTTGCGCGATAGTAAAATCGGGCGTAGCGTTGAGGGTAATAAAACTGTCACGGCCGTGTGGTTTCAATGACATCTGAGATTCACACACGTGGCCCTTCAGTGCCAAGGAGGATGCTTATGGACAATACGGACCGAAAGCTGTTTATCCTGGATACCAACGTTCTGCTTCACGAACCCCTCGCTATCTACTCCTTCAAAGAGCACGACGTGCTCATCCCCATGACGGTGCTGGAAGAGCTCGATAACATCAAGGATCGCAACAAGGATGTCAGCCGCGACGCGCGGGTTGCCATTCGTGCGCTGGAAGATGTGTTCCGCGATGCAACCCCGGATCAGATCACCCAGGGCGTTCCGCTGGCTGGCGAAGCGAGCGGCAATATCTGCATCTTCAGCGATCACCATCTGCCGCAGGATGCCGAGGTCTTTACCGACAAGGAGGCCGACAACCGCATCATCAACGCGGCCCTCTATCTGCAAAAGCACGAGTTGAAGCGTCAGGTGGTGCTGGTCACCAAAGACATCAACATGCGCCTCAAAGCTAAAGGGGCTGGGCTTGCTCACGTTGAAGATTACCGCAGCGACCAGCTGATCGACGATATCCGCCTGCTGGCCAAGGGCTTTCAGGTGGTGCCCGGCAGCTTCTGGGAGCGGGTTGGCGAGTGCGAGAGCGAGACCCACGGCCGCGACACCATCCATGTGATTGATGCCAACCTGCTGGAGGGAGTTCACGTAAACCAGTATCTGGTGGATGAGGAGAATTTCTTCGCAGCCCGGGTGCTCAGCCACGATGGCAGCAAGATCCGCATCAAGGATCTGGGCCGCGAGCGACTGATGTCCCGCAAGGCGTGGGGTGTACATCCCAAGAATGTCTATCAGGGGATGGCGCTGGATGCACTGCTCGATCCGCACATCGATCTGGTGATCCTGACCGGCCCGGCCGGTTGCGGTAAAACCTTGCTGGCAATGGCGGCGGCCTTGGAGCTGGTGATTGAGAAGGGCATTTACGAGAAGGTGATCGTCACCCGGAATACCCCGGAAATTGCCGAAAGCATCGGCTTCCTGCCCGGCACCGAGGAGGAGAAGATGATGCCCTGGCTGGCGGCGGTGACTGACACCCTGGAGGTGCTGCACAAGCAGGACGAGAACATGAGCGGCTCGCTCAGCTACATCATGGAGAAGGCCAACATCCAGTTCAAATCGGTCAACTTTATGCGCGGGCGCAGCATCCAGAACACCTTCGTGCTGCTGGATGAGTGCCAGAACCTGACCGCATCCCAGATCAAGACCATCATCACCCGCTGCGGCGAGGGCACCAAGATCGTCTGCTCCGGTAACCTGGCCCAGATCGACTCCAACTACCTGAGCCCGGTGACCTCGGGGCTCACCTACATCGTCGAGCGTTTCAAGGATTTTGACGGCAGTGCCAACATTTTCCTCAATGGAGTGGTGCGCAGCCGACTGGCTTCGTTCGCCGAGGAAAATCTCTGATTTAGCTGACTATCTTCATATGAAAAAGGGAAGCCACTTGGCTTCCCTTTTTTGAGCCCGTCACCAGTTCAGTGTCCTTGGGTCACTGTCCAAGGTAGCGCAGCAGTCCCGGGTGGTCGCTGTTTTGCAGAATATCCGGCTTGCCTTGCAGGGCGATGCGTCCCTCGTCGACAAACAGCACCTGATCGGCGATGAGCTGGGCATCCTCCGGATTGTGGGAGACCATCAGTACGGTAATGCCCTGCTCGCAGGCTAGCCTCGCCACTTCCGCCAGCATCTCTCGGCGCAGGGCGGGATCGAGGGCCGAGAAGGGTTCATCCAGCAGCAGCAGCGGTTTGCCGCGCACCAGCGCACGGGCCAGCCCGACCCGCTGCTGCTGGCCGCCGGAGAGCTGTTCAGGCTGGCGGTCTAACATCTCACCAAGGCCAACCCGCCCGGCTGCATCGATCACCTGTGCACGCTGGGCTGCACTCAGGCGCAGGCCCGGGTGCAAGCCGATGGCGATATTGTCGAACACCGACAGGTGGAGGAACAGGTTGTGATCCTGAAACAGGGTGGTGACCGGTCGCTCGGCGGGGCCCAGTGGCAGCAGGTCTTCACCATCGAAACTGAGGCGGCCTGATTCCACCGGCACGAAGCCGGCGATCATCCCGAGCAGGGTCGACTTGCCAGCACCGCTCGGGCCTATCAGCGCGGTGATCTCCCCCTTGGGCAGGGTCGCGCTGAAGCTGACTCGCCAGTCGGGGTAGCTGGTCACCAGCGTATCAATGTTCAGCATGTTTTCCTCCAAGCCCCCGTTCCACCAGCCAGAACAGGGAGAAACAGAGCGTAAGCAGCAGCAGAGCGGTGGCGGCCGCCTCGGTCAGGCGGTAGCTGCCGAGCTGTTGGTAGAGCAGCCAGGGCAGGGTGGTGAGCTCCTGACTGCCAAACATGGCGATGGCGCCGAGATCCCCCAGCGAGAGGATCATCGACAGTGCCATCGCTAGTGCCAGCGGACGGCGCAGCAGTGGCCACTCCACCAGTCGCAGGCGATGCAGGCCACGTACCCCCAGGCTATCCGCCAGCCGATCGTATTGGCGTACCACCAACTGCATGGGGGCTGAGAGGGTGCGCAGCACATAGGGCAGCGCCATCAGGGCGTTGACCAGCACCACCAGCCAGGGGCCGAGGGCGAACACATCGGCGAACGGCATAAACAGGATGAAGAGACCGGTGGAGAGCACCACTGCCGGGATCATCAGGATCACCGAGCCGCTGGCCTCCCACAGGGCGGCAGCCCGCCGCTGGCGGGTGCGCACCTTGAGGTGACGGCTGGTGAGCAGCAGGCCGCTGCCGAGCAGGGTCGCCAGGGTGCCTGCCGCCAGCGCAATCAGCAGCGACTGGCCGCTCGCCTGCCACAGCTTGCTTGAGGTGAGCGCTGTCAGCAGGCCGGGGTGGAGGCCTGCCACCACGATGGCCAGCAGCGGTGGCAGAAAGATGGCGAGCCCGATGCTGAGCGAGAGCAGATCCACCACAGCCGTGCCCGGCTGATGGCGATCCGGTCGCAGGCAGGGGCGACGGGGTGTCACCCTGCTGGCCGGGGTACTCTGCAGCTTGTGCTGCAGGGCGAGCAGGGCGGCGGTCAGGATGAGCTGCATCAGCGCCAATCCGCCCGCGGTGGCGAGATCGAAGTCAAAGCGCAGCGCCTGATAGACGGCCACCTCCAGCGTGGTGGATTTCGGCCCGCCTCCCAGCGCCAGCACTGTGGTGAAGCTGGTGAAGCAGAGCATAAAGATGAGACTAGCCAGCCCCGGCAATATGCCGCGAATAAGCGGCCACTCCAGCAGCCGAAAGATGTGGGATGAGCGCATGCCGAGCTGGCTGGCGAGGCGCCAGCTCGATTCGGGGATGCTCTCTATGCTCTGCAGCATCAGGCGGGCCGCCAGCGGCATGTTGAAGAAGACGTGGGCCAGCAGGATACCGAACAGGCCGTAGAGATAATTGCCGGGATCCAGCCCCAATGAGCGCAACAGTTGCGGCAGCCACCCCTGTTTGCCGTGTACCGCTACTATGCCGAAGATGGCGATGATGACCGGCAGCACCAGCGAGAGACCGAACATCTTGATCAGCAGGGTTCGGCCAATGAAACGGCGCCGCGCCAGCGCGCGGGCCACCGGAATGGCCAGCCCGAGACTGAGCAGGGTGGAGAGCAACGCCTGTCCCAGACTGAAGCCCAGCACATGGCGTAGATAAGGATCTGCGATCAGGGTGCGGGGTGCTAGCGAACCGGCCTGCCACAGCAGGGCCGCGAGCGGCCCGAGGGATAACAGCAGGATCAACAGGGTGGCTGCACTGCCCGGCAACCACCAGAGGGGACGAGCCTGTAGTTTCAGATAACTGCTCACTGGGTGACGGCTTGCAGCCACTCGCGGATCCACCCTTTGCGATTGGCGGCCACCTCATCGCTGCTGAAGGCCAGCGGTTTGGCTACGGTGATCATCTGCTCGAAGCCCTTGGGCAGCGGCGTGTCGATAACCGGATACATCCAGTTGCCGGTCGGGATTTCCTGCTGGAAGGCGGGGCTCACCATAAATTGCAGGAACTGGTCAGCCAGCTTCTCCTGTTTGGCGCTCTTCAGCTTGGCGGCCACTTCTACCTGACGGTAGTGACCCTCTTCGAAGGCGGCAGCCTGATACTGGGGCTTGTTCTCGGCAATCAGGTGATAGGCCGGAGAGGTGGTGTAGGAGAGCACCATGTCCGCTTCGCCATCGAGGAACATGCCATAGGCCTCTGACCACCCCTTGGTGACGGTGACCGTCTTTTTGGCAAGCTCGGCCCAGGCGGCAGGCGCCTTGTCGCCATAAACAGACTTCATCCACAGCATCAGCCCCTGCCCAGGGGTGGAGGTGCGGGGATCCTGATAGATCACTTTGAGGTCGGGGCGCTCCACCAGCTCTTTCAGGCTTTTGGGTGGCTGCTTGAGTTTGTCCTTGTCATAGACAAAGGCGAAGTAGCCGTAGTCGTAGGGGACGAAGGTGTCATCCTGCCAGCCTCCCGGCACCTTGATGCCATCCAGCTTGGCAGGATGGGGGGCGAACAGACCGCTCTGCTTGGCTTCGCTGATGAGGGCATCGTCGAGCCCCAGCACCAGATCGGCCTTGCTGTGGCTGCCCTCCAGCCGCAGCCGGTTGAGGATGGCGACCCCATCTTCGAGGGGAACCAGATTGAGGGTGCAGTCGCACGCTTTCTCGAAGGCCTGTTTGATCTTGGGACCGGGTCCCCAGTCGGCAGTGAAGGAGCTGTAGGTGTAGACGGTGAGGGTGTCGGCGGCGAACACATTGGCCGACAGCAGGCCGGTGGTGACCAGCAGCAGGGTCTTCATGGGTGGCACTCCCAATTACTTGTTAATAACGAGGTGCCAGCGGGTGAGGGCGCAAAAAATGAGCGCCATGCCTCAAATTCCTCCGCCAGCATTATCTGGATCAGGTTCACGGGTATAATCTCAGCGGTAAACCGCACCCCGTTTGAGAAACGAACCGCATTGTATTAACGTTCTTTTGGGTAGACCAGCACAATTGTGCAATACCCATGAGATGACGCCCACCCAACAGAGGATGTTCGCGTGCTTACCAATACCAAGGAAAGGCGTGCCTTTGCGCGCATGGTCATCAATGCTCCGGTCACCGTCTATCAGCAGCAGCTGGTGCTGGAGGGGATCTGCCGGGATCTCAGTGCCAACGGCATGGGGATTGCGGTCTCTGAACACCAGCTTGACATCAATCAGCCCATCCGGATCAGTCTTGCCACCAACAACAACTTGTTGCCTCCCTTTGAAGCCCATGCCCGTATTATCCGGGTGCTGGAGGAGGAGAGCGGGTTGCTGCTGGCGGTGGAGTTTTTGCCTCAGGGTTAATCCTTGTTCTCCCTATCGGCAGAGGGAGTTAGCCTTTCTCCTGAACCGGCTGCACACTCAACTGCTTGCTATCGACCAGCGTTTTGCTGGTCGATGCTATTTGGCCCGCAGGCAAGGTGGCGGGACCGGTAGGTTCGAGCAGCAGGTAGCTCTGCCCCTGCCAGTTGAGGGTCACATCCCCCGGCTTGGCGGGCAGGTCAACGGCCAGCAGGGCATGGCCGGGGACGAACACCATGGCCTGTTTCAGCTCGGGAAAGAGCTGGGCCAGCATGGCGGCCATCAGGGTTACCTTGCTGTCGCAGTCCCCCCGGTTCTGCTCCAGCACCTGATGGGGCGGGAGAAAGCCCTTGCCCTGTCTTCCATTCAGGCTATCGAGCTGCTGATAGGGGATGCTCTGGATAAAGGTGAGCATATGGGCCACGGTCTTCTGGCGAGCTTCCGTTTCGGTACTGCCCTGCTGCTTGAGTTGATCCGCCAGTGGAGCCAGCCCGCTGCGACTCTCCAGCGCGATGCGCACATGGTCCTGCTTCACCGCCAGCTGCCCGTCCGGGGTGTTGAAGTACTGGAAGTAGTGTTTGGTCAGCCACGCCTGCTCCTCTTTGCTCCGCTTGGACTGCAGAAAGGCCATCGCCTCGCGCGCCTTGTCCTGATTGCGGCTTTTCAGATGCAGCTCCAGCGAGGGACGGGCGAGGGTGAACTGCACCTCGGGGTAGTTCTGGCGCACCTCCCGCAGCAACACCTGCAACACCTCCTCCTGCATTCTCGCCGGGCGATAGGCGATAAGGGGCGGCAACTTGCCCTGTTCGAGCCGGTAGGTGAGCTGTTGGGGTTTACCTTCGCTATCCTGCCAGCCGACGCTGATCTGGCCGAGGCTGTTGTTGAAGCTGGTTTGATTGGCCCCCGCAGGCAGGGCAAGCAGCAGGGCACAGAGCAGAGGAATTGCCGTCGGTCTCTTCATCATCCTTTCCTGTGGCACGGGCCAGTTCCGGTGGCCCAAAGTGGGAAGCGTAGCGGACAGTAAAACAGGGAGCCGAAGCTCCCTGTTGATTCTACTCGTTTTTCTGCAACTGGCGCGTTAAATCCAGCTGGGCTGCTTCGCCTCAAAAGCGCTGATGGCGGCCTCGTGCTGCAGGGTCAGACCGATGGCATCCAGCCCGTTGAGCAGGCAGTAACGGCGGAATTCATCGATCTCGAAACCGAAGCAGAGGCTACCTGCACGTACCTGATTGGCCTCCAGATCCACCTCGATCTCGATGCCCGGCTGGGCGGCCACCAGCTGGAACAGGGCATCGACCTCCTCCTCCTTCAGGCGCACCGGCACCATGCCATTGTTGATGGCGTTGCCGTAGAAGATGTCGGCAAAGCTCGGGGCTATGATGGTCTTGAAGCCGTAGTCGGCCATCGCCCAGGGGGCGTGCTCGCGGCTCGACCCGCAGCCGAAGTTCTCGCGGGCCAACAGGATGCTGGCACCGGCGAATTGTGGTTGGTTCAGTACAAACTCGGGGTTTGGCTGCTGGCCGGCATCGTCAAGGAAGCGCCAGTCGTGGAACAGGTGCTTGCCAAAACCGATGCGGTTTACTTTTTGCAAAAACTGCTTGGGAATGATGGCGTCGGTGTCGACGTTGGCGCTGTCGAGGGGGACGACGATCCCTTTATGCTGTTTGAATCCTGTCATCATTGGTTCCTCTTACAGTGCGCGAATGTCGGCAAAGCGGCCGGTGACGGCGGCAGCGGCTGCCATGGCCGGGCTCACCAGATGGGTGCGGCCGGCGCGGCCCTGACGCCCTTCGAAGTTGCGGTTGCTGGTGGAGGCGCAGCGCTCTCCCGGTTGCAGCCGGTCGTTGTTCATCGCCAGACACATGGAGCACCCCGGCAGGCGCCACTCAAAACCGGCCTCGATGAAGATCTTGTCCAGACCCTCGGCTTCGGCCTGCGCCTTCACCTGCTCGGAACCCGGCACCACCAGCGCCTGCACGCCAGCGGCAACCTTGCGACCGCGAGCGATGGCGGCGGCGGCGCGCAGATCCTCGATGCGGCTGTTGGTGCACGACCCGATAAATACTTTGTCGATGGCAACGTCGGAGAGCTTCTGGCCCGGTTGCAAGTCCATGTAGGCGAGAGCCTTGCGGGCGGACTGCTGCTCCATCAGATCGCTGAAGGATTCCGGCGCCGGAATCGGTTCATTGACGGCAATCACCTGACCCGGATTGGTCCCCCAGGTGACCTGCGGGGCGATATCGGCGGCGTCCAGCACCACTTCGGCATCGAAACGGGCACCTTCATCGCTCTTGAGGCTCAGCCAGTAGGCGATGGCCTGCTCAAGCGCCTCACCCTTGGGGGCGAACTCCTTGCCGCGAATGTAGTTGATGGTGGTCTGGTCGGGGGCGATCATGCCAGCCTTGGCGCCGAGCTCGATGGCCATGTTGCACACCGTCATCCGCCCTTCCATGGTGAGCCCTTCGATGGCTTCGCCAGCGAACTCCACCACGTAGCCAGTACCACCGGCGTGGCCGACCTTGCCGATAATGGCCAGCACCACATCCTTGGCACTGATGCCCTCGGCCAGTTTGCCGTTGACCGAAATGCGCATGGTCCTGGCGCGGCCCTGTTTCAGGGTCTGGGTCGCCATCACATGTTCCACTTCGGAAGTGCCGATGCCGAACGCCAGCGAGCCGAAGGCGCCATGGGTGGCGGTGTGGGAGTCGCCGCAGACAATAGTGGTGCCGGGTAGGGTTATGCCGAGCTCGGGGCCCATCACATGGACGATCCCCTGATATTTGTGGTTGAGATCGTAGAGGCGAACCCCGAACTCTTTACAGTTGTCCACCAGCGTCTCCATCTGGATGCGGGCCATCTCGCCGGAGGCGGCGATGTCCTTGGTGGTGGTGGAGACGTTGTGATCCATGGTGGCCCAGGTCAGGTCCGGGCGGCGCAGCTGGCGATTCATGGCGCGCAGGCCATCGAATGCCTGCGGGCTGGTCACTTCATGCACCAGATGGCGGTCGATGTAGATGAGGGGGGTCTCCCCCTCCACTTCCCGTACCACGTGGGCGTCGAATACTTTCTGATAGAGGGTCTTGGCCATTGCTTCTCTCTTCCTTGTTCTCTGTTATGTGGCTCAGATCTGGGCGGCGATCTGGCTACCCATCTCGGACGTGCTCTGCACCGGATGGCGGGCGCTGGCCTGATGCAGGTCGGCGGTGAAGTAACCCTCGGCCAGGGTCTGGGCCACGGCCTGCTCAATGGCCTGGGCGGCAGCCTCCTGACCTAGGCTGTAACGCAGCATCAGGGCGGCGGAGAGGATCTGGGCGATGGGGTTGGCAATCCCTTTGCCGGCGATATCGGGGGCCGAACCACCGGCCGGTTCGAACAGGCCGAAACCCGATTCGTTGAGGCTGGCGGAGGGGAGCAGCCCCATGGAACCGGTGATCATGGCGCACTCGTCGGAGAGGATGTCACCGAACAGGTTGGAGCAGAGCAGCACGTCGAACTGGGACGGATCCTTGATGAGCTGCATGGTGGCGTTATCGATGTACATATGGTTGAGGGTTACGTCCGGATAGGACTTGGCGACCTGCGTCACCACCTCGCGCCACAGGATGGAGGAGGCGAGTACGTTGGCCTTGTCGATGGAGGTGACCTTGCCACGGCGCACGCGAGCCGACTCAAAGGCAATCTTGGCGATGCGCTCAATCTCGAAGCGATGGTACACCTCGGTGTCGAATGCCTTCTCGTTCACCCCCTCTCCCTCACGCCCCTTGGGCTGGCCGAAGTAGATGCCGCCGGTCAGCTCGCGCACGCAGGCGATGTCGAAGCCGCGATCGGAGATGTCGGCACGCAGCGGGGAGAACTGTTCCAGACCGGTGTAGATGCGGGCCGGGCGCAGGTTGCAGAACAGTTTGAAGTGAGCGCGCAGGGGCAGCAGGGCACCACGCTCCGGCTGATCGTTGGGGGGCAGATGTTCCCATTTCGGGCCGCCTACCGAGCCAAACAGCACGGCATCGGCCGCTTCACAACCCGCGATGGTGCTTTGCGGCAGCGGGGTACCGTGGTTATCGATGGCGATACCGCCCACGTCATGGCGATCATACTCGAAGGCGAGGCCGAACCTGGCCTGCACCTTCTCCAGCACCTTGATGGCCTCGGCCATCACTTCAGGGCCAATGCCGTCACCCGGCAATACTGCGATCCGATAACTGCTCATACACTCTCCATCCTGATATTGTCTTTGAGATCCCTCTGTCCGGTTTCTCCGACGCTGCGCGCGGTTGCCGGTTCAGACGTTCCCCGTCCTGATGTTGTCATTCCATGCCGTCTGTGTGGCTGTGAGTCCTGCTCAGACGGTTTCCGATGTGATGCTGTCATTCCATTCCGTCTGTTTGGTTCCGAGCCCTGTTCAGACGGTTTCTGATTTGATGCTGTTATTGCGTTCCATCTGTTCGGCCACCTGATCGGCGCGCCAGATGCTGTTGATCACATGGAGCAGGGCGTGGGCCGAGGATTCGATGATGTCGGTGGCCAGCCCCATGCCGTGGAATTTGCGCCCCTTGTACTCGGCGACGATATCGACCTGACCGAGGGCATCTTCCCCTTCACCCTTGCTCTTGAGAGCATATTTATCGATGCGGATCTCATAGCCGGTGATGCGGTTGATGCACTGGTAGACCGCATCCACCGGGCCATTGCCGGTGGCTGCTTCGCAGATCAGATCCTGACCCACCTTCAATTTGACCGAGGCGGTGGCCAGTACCGAGCTGCCGCTCTGCACCCCGAGGTACTCCAGTTTGAAGTGCTCCGGCTCCTCGTGGATCTGGCTGAAGAAGGCCAGCGCTTCGAGGTCGTAGTCGAATACCTGCCCCTTCTTGTCGGCCAGGGTCAGGAACTTGCCGTAGAGGTGGTCGAGGTCGTAGCTGCTCTCGGCGTAGCCCATGGACTCCATCCGGTGCTTGATGACGTGGCGGCCGGAGCGGGAGGTCATGTTGAGGTTGTTCTGGGTCAGGCCGATGCTCTCGGGAGTGATGATTTCGTAGGTATTTTTCGCCTTGAGCACCCCATCCTGATGGATGCCGGAGCTATGGGAGAAAGCGTTGGCCCCGACGATCGCCTTGTTGGGCTGCACCGGCATGTTGCACAGCTGGCTGACCAGCGTGCTGGTGCGATGAATTTCGTTGTGGCGGATATTGGTTTGCACCCCGAGCAGGTCGGCGCGGGTTTTGAGGATCATCGCCACCTCTTCCAGCGAGCAGTTGCCCGCCCGTTCGCCGATGCCGTTGATGGTGCACTCGATCTGGCGGGCCCCCATCTGCACCGCGCCGATGGAGTTGGCCACCGAGAGCCCCAGATCGTCGTGGCAGTGGACCGAGATGATGGCCTTGTCGATATTGGGGACCCGGTTGAACAGGGTGTGGATGATGCCGGAGAACTCGGTCGGCACCGTGTAGCCCACGGTATCCGGGATATTGATGGTGCGGGCGCCAGCCTTGATGGCGGCCTCCACCATGCGGCAGAGATTATCGATCGGCGTGCGGCCCGCATCCTCGCAGGAGAACTCCACATCATCGGTGTAGCGCAGGGCGTGCTTGATGGCGCCGACCCCCATCTCCAGCACATCCTCGAAGCTCTTTTTCAGCTTGCTCTCCACATGGATGGAGGAGGTGGAGATAAAGGTGTGGATGCGAAACGCCTCGGCGACCCGCAAGGCTTCACCGGCGGCATCGATATCTTTTGGCAGGGCGCGGGCGAGGGCGCAGACCCGGCTGTTTTTGATGTGGCGGGCGATGGTTTGCACCGATTGAAAATCGCCGGGAGAAGAGACCGGGAAGCCCACCTCCATGACGTCGACACCGAGCCGCTCCAATGCCTGGGCGATCTGCAGCTTCTCCTTGACTGTCAAACTGGCCGCCAGGGCCTGCTCACCATCACGCAAGGTGGTGTCGAATATGATGACCCGATCTGACATGTGACTTCCCTCTTCCTAAGTTCGGTAACGTGCATCCTGCGGCGGCATAAAAAAACCCGTGCAGGGTGCACGGGTTTTTGTAAATTCCGGCTATGCCTTAGCCCGGCTACAAGGATCCCGCGCGAGTTAACGCGATTAGGGAGATTAGTAGTAGCGGGGTGGCGATACGCATGACGTTGTTATTCCTTCCAGTCGATAACGCTTTTACCAATATCGAGATTTTTATGCTGTGTCAACACGGAAGGTCAGGGGCAATCTGCTGACGTATTTAATCGGATTGTAAAGGATTGCAAATTTCCTTGTCCCATATTCGGCCCATGACCGATTATCTGGTCATTCCTGCTGTGCTCTATTCTCTGCACAACCAGATCGACTTATCAGCATTGGCTGAATTATCTGAGGTGTTAAATGGAAAAACGTAGACCTGGTCGTCCGGTCGGACGTTCTGACATTCGTGACAAGTTGCTTGCTGCCGCCCGTGAGCGTTTTCTCAATACTCCCTATAGCAAGGTGACTACACGCGAAATCGCGGAGCTTGCTGGCTCCAATCTGGCAATGATCCACTACTACTTCGGCAGTAAAGAGGGTCTTTACAAAGCGGTGCTGGGCGATGTCGCCGAGCCCCTCGACCATGCCTGGCAAGATGAACACAGCAATCACAGCCTCAACGAGCTGCTCAACACCTACTATCAGGTGATGGCGCCCAACAGCGAGCTGACCTCGGCCATCTCCAGCGCATTGTCAACCGAGAAGAGCCCGGGCCGGGATTTTGTGCTGAACCGCCTGCTGGAACGTCAGCTGCCGCAGTTCGATGCCCTGCTGGAAACCATGAAGTCCAACGGCGAGCTGGGTGACAACCTGGATCCCGACATGCTGAAGATCTCCTTCCTCAGCATGATGTGGCAGCCATTCGTGATGAAAGATCTCTACGAGCAGGTGTTTGGCCTGAAAGTGGATGAGCACTTCATGGCCCGTCTGGCTGACCACAACTGCCGTCTGATGGAGACCGGTCTGCGCGGCAGCCACTGATTTTGCCGAAACATCGAGATTAAAAAGGGCCATTCGGCCCTTTTTTCATAAATCTGTTATCCCTTGTTCAACGTAACGTCATCCCGCTTTCTTACTCTGCAAGCAGAATTCAGGGAAGGAGGGGATATGAACAAGATCCAGCAATGGGACCTGCAGGTGTGCCGGGTCTGCCTGCTTCACGGCTACAACCGGCAGCAGGCGAGGGTGAGTCGTCTCATTTCCCGCACCGGCGATGGCCCGCTTTACGCTGTGCTGGCCGCCCTGCTCTGGTGGCAGGGGGAGGCAGAGCGGGAGCTGGTGCGACTGGCGCTGCTAGCCTTCGCCATCGAACTGCCCCTCTATCTGCTGCTGAAAAACAGCCTGAAACGGCAACGGCCGGTCGGCTTGCCGGTCTTTATCACTCCTTCCGATCGTTACAGTCTCCCCTCCGGCCACACCGCCGCCGCTTTTCTGATGGCCACCATACTGGCCACCAGCTTTCCGCTCTGGGCGCCCCTGCTGTTTGGCTGGGCTGCGTTGGTGGGGGCATCCCGGTTGCTGCTCGGGGTACACTACCTGAGCGATCTGGTAGCCGGTGCCCTGCTGGGTGGCGGTTGCGCCGTGCTGGCGCTCAGCTGGAGCCACTCATGAGGATACTGTTCGGGGTGCAAGGCACCGGCAACGGCCATATCAGTCGCAGTCGCACCCTGGCGCGGGCGCTGCGCACGGCAGGGGTCGAGGTGGATTATCTCTTTAGCGGCCGCCCTGCCGACCGCTACTTCGACATGGAGGAGTTCGGCGCCTACCGCGCCTTTCCCGGCCTCACTTTTGTCAGCCACGAGGGGCGAGTTTCTCCGTGGCGCACCCTGCAGGCCGCCTCGCCGCTCACTTTCTGGCGGGATCTGCGGTCTCTCGATTGCAGCGAATACGATCTGGTGGTGAGCGATTTTGAGCCGCTGACCGCCCACGCCGCCCGCCGCTATGGCAAGCCGAGCCTCACCGTCAGTCATCAGGCCAGCTTCAACTGGCCCATCCCGCGCTGGGGGGAGGATGGGATCAGCCGCCAGCTGATGCGCCACTTTGCCCCGGTGGATCAGCCGCTCGGGCTGCACTGGTTTCACTTCGGTCACCCCTTGCTGCCACCGGTGATCGACCCCATTGCCACCGCACCGGATAACGGCGAGATCCTGGTCTATCTGCCGTTCGAGCAGACCGAGGCGATCGCCGCCCTGTTGTCGCGCTTTGGTCAGCAACGCTTCGTCTGCTTTCACCCCGCCATTCGCACCCCCAGCCAATGGCGCAACCTGCGCTTCGAACCACCGTCGCGGCACGGGTTTATCGCCGTGTTGGCCGGTTGTCGCGGCGTCATCTCCAACGCGGGTTTCGAGCTGGCGTCCGAGGCGCTCACCCTCGGCAAGAAGCTGCTGGTCAAGCCCCTCGGCGGCCAGTTCGAGCAGCTGACCAATGGCAAGACCCTCGAGATGATGGGGCTGGCGACCCTGATGGATGTGCTCGATGCCAATCTGGTGCGTACCTGGCTCGACAGCGCCTCGCCGGGGGCAGTCTGTTACCCCGATGTAGCAGGGGAGCTGGCCCGCTGGCTGGCGGCGGGCGCTGACGAGAGCGTGGCCTCTCTGTCGCGGCGGCTCTGGGCGCGCACCCTGTTTCCGGAGGAGGTGAGTGATCGCCTGAGCGAGCTGGATGGGGGCGACTGTTTATCCAGTTGCTGGTTATCGCAAGTGAGCGTTGTTGACTAGACTGAAAGGCGATCCCACCAAGGAGAGGATGGAGCAAATGCGCTTTACCAATGAAAACGGCGAAGTCATGAACCTGGCTGACAATCTTACCCTGCACGAGTTGCTCGATATGGGTGTCAGCATCTCGGTCAGTGAAGAGACCGATCCGGATCAGCAGATCTGGCTGGCTGAGCCGGATCAGGAGAACTGAGTCATCATTCGGCATCAAGCCCACCGCTGAGCGGTGGGCTTTTTTGTGGCTGTTTTTCCCCTCTGCGGAATGATCCGCTGGCTATTCCCCGACTCCCTTCCCTTTTGTCTCATGGTCGCTGCGGCAACTCATTGAATGTTAATAGCCGGTTGAAATGTATGACTGTTCTGGTCAGATAAAGCCGTGGACAAGCGTTATGAAGCGGGTTAAGTTGGTTTTTCACCCTATTTTCGGGTGAATGACGGAAAAATCCTTTTTTTCTACTGTCGACGGGGCTGAATTGGGCCGATCTGCATTCAGATAACAACAAGAAACGGATCGGGCCGTGCCGGGAAGCGCGGCATCGTCGGCGGGATTCGCTAAACGGAGCAAAGCCTGGAGGGCTTTATCATGGAGATGTTATCAGGCGCCCAGATGGTGGTTAGAGCGCTGGAAGATCAGGGAGTTGAGCACGTCTTCGGCTACCCTGGTGGCTCAGTGCTCGACATCTATGACGCTCTCTTCGAAAACGGCAAGATGGAGCATGTCTTGGTGCGGCACGAGCAAGCCGCGGTTCACATGGCTGACGGTTACGCCCGTTCCACCGGCAAGGTGGGGACTGTGCTGGTAACGTCAGGCCCGGGAGCGACCAACTGCATTACCGGTATTGCCACCGCCTATATGGATTCCATTCCGCTGGTGATCCTCTCCGGCCAGGTGCCGACCAGCATGATCGGTGAGGATGCATTCCAGGAGACCGACATGATCGGTATCTCCCGCCCGGTGGTGAAGCACAGCTTCCTGTGCAAGAAGGCGAGCGATATTCCCGAGGCCATCAAGAAGGCCTACTACATTGCCGCCAGCGGCCGCCCGGGGCCGGTGGTGGTGGATCTGCCCAAAGATGTGCAGAACCCGAAAGAAAAATTCCCCTACCAGTATCCCGAGACGGTCTCCCTGCGCTCCTACAACCCGACCAAGTCTGGCCATAAAGGGCAGATCAAGCGGGCAGCCAAGCTGCTGGTAGAAGCCCAGCGCCCGGTGATGTACGTGGGCGGTGGCGCCATCAACGCCAATGCGGACCATCTGGTGACCAAACTGGCGGAGCTGCTGAACCTGCCGGTGACCACCACCCTGATGGGACTGGGGGCTTTCTCCGGTGTCCATCCGCAATTTATCGGCATGCTGGGGATGCACGGCACCTTCGAAGCCAACAAAACCATGCACAACGCGGATCTCATCTTCGCCGTCGGTGCCCGCTTCGATGACCGCGTCACCAACAACGTGGCCAAGTTCTGCCCCAATGCGACCGTGGTCCATATCGACATCGACCCCACCTCCATCTCCAAGACGGTGCAGGCCCATGTGCCTATCGTCGGCTCGGTGGAAACCGTGTTGGAGCAGATGCTGGAAGTGATCCGCGAGTGTGGCTTCGATAACGACAAGGAGGTGCTGGCGGACTGGTGGAGCCAGATCAACCAGTGGCGCTCCCGTCACTGTCTGGCCTACGAAAAGTCGGCTACCCAGATCAAGCCGCAACAGGTGATCGAGACCCTCTACAAGGTGACTCAGGGTCAGGCGTTCGTTGCCTCCGACGTGGGCCAGCACCAGATGTTTGCTGCCCTCTACTACCCGTTTGCCAAACCGCGCCAGTGGATCAACTCAGGGGGCCTCGGCACCATGGGCTTCGGCATTCCGGCCGCCATGGGGGCCCAGTTTGCCAATCCGGATGCGGTGGTCTGCTGCGTCACCGGGGATGGCTCGGTGCAGATGAACATTCAGGAGCTCTCTACCTGCATGCAGTACGGGGTGCCCATCAAGATCATCTCCATCAACAACCGTGCGCTGGGCATGGTCAAGCAGTGGCAGAAGATGTTCTACGGTGGTCGTCACAGCCACTCTTACATGGAGTCCCTGCCGGACTTCGTCAAACTGGCGGAAGCCTATGGCCATGTCGGCATCGCGGTGAGTGATCCGGCGGAGCTGGAGAGCGCCATGGAGAAGGCCTTCGCCATGAAGGATCGGCTGGTGTTCATGGATATCTCGGTCGACCCGGATGAGCACGTCTATCCGATGCAGATCAAGTTTGGCGCCATGGATGAGATGTGGCTGAGCAAAACGGAGAGAACCTGACGATGGAACATATTATTTCGGTCGTGCTCAAGGAGCTCAAGTTTGGTTCCATCAAGGACGAGATGTGGCTGAGCAAGGCGGGGGAAATATCATGAGACACATCATTTCAGTACTGCTGGAGAACGAATCCGGCGCCCTGAGCCGCGTGGTGGGTCTCTTCTCCCAGCGCGGCTACAACATCGAGACCCTGACGGTGGCGCCCACTGAGGATCCCACCCTGTCACGCATGACCATAGTCACCATGGGTGACGAGCGGGTACTGGAACAGATCCAGAAGCAACTGCACAAGCTGGTGGATGTGCTCAAGGTGTGCGACCTGAGCGAAGGGGAGCATATCGAGCGGGAGATCGCGCTGGTCAAGGCGCGCGCCGCCGGTGGGGCCCGTGACGAGCTGAAACGGCTGGCAGATATCTTCCGCGGCCAGATCGTCGACGTTACCCCCGAGCAGTACACGGTACAGCTGGTGGGCACCAGCGAGAAGCTGGATGCTTTCATCAAGACCGCAGCCCAGACCAACGAGATCATCGAAGTGGTGCGCTCCGGTGTCTGCGGTATCTCCCGGGCGGATAAGGCGCTGCGGCCCTGATGGCTGGCGGAACAGCTGATGACACGTCAGCTGCCGCAGAGTGAAAGAAAAGAGGGCTCTGCGGAGCCCTTTTTGTTTGGTTTTTCTTTACGAGGGGAGGGGTGATGTTCGGTATTCATGATCTTGCACTGTTTATGGTCTCGGGGCTGCTGCTCAACATCATGCCGGGGCCGGATTCCCTGCTGGTTATGCTGCGCAGCGGCTCGCAAGGGTGGCGTGCCGGTTCAGTCACGACGTTGGGTATCGGCACAGGTGTCATGGTGCATGTGCTGGCGGCGGCCCTCGGTCTGTCGGCCCTGCTCAGTGCCTCGGCCGAGTTGTTTGCCCTTATCAAGCTGGCTGGCGCCATCTACCTCATCTATCTGGGGTTTTCCTTGCTGCGCCAGCAGGCAACGGGTGCAATGGAGAGAGGGATCACCTTGCCTGCCCTATCCTATGGCCAGATTTACCGGCAGGGAGTGCTGACCAATGTGCTCAACCCCAAGGTGGCGCTCTTTTTTCTCGCCTTCGTGCCCCAGTTCATCGCGCCGGATGCCCCCGACAAGGCGCTCGCTTTTATCCTGCTCGGCTGCATCTTCAATCTGGGCGGCATCATCTGGTGTCACCTGCTGGTCTTTACCACCGTCTATGCCAGCCACAAGGTACGGTTGTCGCAGCGCCTCGGTCGCTGGCTCAACCGGGGCATTGGCACCCTGTTTGTCGGACTCGGGATCAAGCTGGCTTTTTCAAGCCGCTAACTGGCGGCCAGGAGACGTTCAAGAAGGGATCTGACGCACAGGGTCGAGCCGAGAACATGGCCCCAAGCAGGTCGCTGTGGCAAGATAAGCCCCTGTTTTATCTCGATCTGGTTGCCTGATGAAAGAAACCCTGCCCAGTGGCAGCCAAACCACGCTGCGTAACCGAGTTGGCTGGGCCAGGGCCTATCTGCTCAAATTCGGACTAATCGAGCAACCAAAGCGGGAATGTAGTGGTCAACTAAATCCGGACTGACTATGAAGTGCGCCAATGTTGATCGTCATCATCAATAAGCTCCGAAATGGAGATTTGGATGCTTGTCGATTCCTTCTTGTTTGTCGATGATGTGCCTTTTGGGCTTTCCAAGACAGGAAACAATAATAAATACAGAAGGTAAGTGGCTATGAAATGGATAGTGCTTGTCGGGTTGCTTGGTGCCGCACCGGCTTATAGCAGTCAACAGCTATACAAGGCGCTGTGGCTTGATAACAAGGGCAAGCATGAGGTTATTCTGTCGGTAGATGAGATCCCGGCAACGGAGGAAGATAGTCGCTCTCTGGCTATTACCGGATTGGGCACCCTGAATGGTGAGCAGGAATGGGTCCTGTATGACAGCGTCACCAACTGCAACCTTGATATGTTCATCAATATCAACCCCGCCGGATTTGAGGTCGTCGAGCTCACCGGCAAGGGGGATTATTATTTGCTGCTCTCTTATTCAATGGCCTGTCGCGGTGGGCTCGATCCCGGTGATGTGAAATATTTTGCTTACAGAAATGGCAAAAAGTTTGCCTTGCGTGGTGTTGAACATTTTGTCGCTGATGGCAAACCCCTCTACCCGGAGGAAAAAGCAACGCCAGTTGCAGGGACGCATCTTAAAAATCATCCCCAGCTCTATCGTTACATGATGAAAAAATGGCCTGATATCGCCACCGTGATGATTGATTGACGATGAACGTGATGCACTAGGGTCATTGGCTTATTGTCTTGCTGGAGTGATCAGCCGTGTCGTGGCAATGCAACAAAAGGGGCTTGCAACTGCAGGCCCCTTTTCGTTGGTTGTTTCATCCGCGCTGAGGTGTTTGCCGTGGGTATCTAGCGTGCCGGTTTCAGCATGCGACTGCGCAACAGCAGGGGAAGCTGGTAGAGCACCAGGGCGCCGAGTACCAGTCCGGCACCGGCCAGTTTGGCGCCGCCGAGGGGTTCGCTATAGAAGAGGGTGCTCAGCAGCAGAGTCCAGATCGGCTCCAGCAGCATCATCAGGGCGGCGTGGGCGGTGGTCATCTTGCTCAACGCATGGGTGAGCAGCCAGTAGCGCAATGTGGTGGCGATCAAGACGCTCGCCGCAAACCAGCCCCAGATGCCGTTGCTGACTCCAGCCTCGGGCCACTGTTTGGTCAGCAGGGAGAGCAGGGTGCCGAGCAGGCCGGTCATCGCCAGCTGGATGCAGGTGAGCCAGGTGGGGGCAATGGATTGGGCGAAGTGGCGATGGACGGCAAGCTGGATACCGAGGGTGGTGGCCGCCGCCAGAAACCAGAACAGCGAGAGCGACACGCCCCAATGGGTACTGCTGGAGAGCAGCAGCAAACCGGCGATGGCGATGGGCAGGGTGAGCCAGTAGTGGCGGCCAGGCTTGGCCCGAAAGGCTCCCCAGGCGGCCAGTGGGGCCATCAGGGTCGCGACGCTCATGATAAAGGCGCCGCTGCCGAGCGCATCGCTCTGGCTGATGGCGGTGACCCACAGTAACAGGCTGGCACCGAGCAATGTGCCGCAACCGGCAGCGCGCACCAGTTGGGCGCGAGTCGGCGGCGGTTCACGCAGCCAGGCGAGTGGGAGCAACAGCAGCGCCGCCAGCAGGAAGCGGCTGCCGATAAAGGCGGCAGGGGGCAGTTCGCGGATCGCCTCTTTCGAGAAGAGCCAGCCGGCAGCGGCCAGCAGGGTGACCAGTACCATCAGCAGCAGGGGAGTGCGGTTCATCGGGGTCGTCATGGTGAAATGGAGGGGAGAGCATAAAGGAAAGGCGCCAGGTATTGCTACCTGGCGCCTTTCGCATCTGCCTTGAACCGCCGTCGCGGCTCGCGGCCAGCAATCAGTTCATGCCGTAACGCTTGAGCTTCTTGCGCAGGGTGCCACGGTTGATACCCATCATCACGGCAGCGCGAGTCTGGTTACCACGGGTGTACTGCATGATCACGTCCAGCATCGGCGCTTCGACTTCGGAGAGAACCATATCGTACAGATCAATCACTTCCTGACCGTTCAACTGGGCCAGGTAGTTACGCAGGGCCTGTTGCACAGAGTCACGCAGGGGGCGCTGGGTCGGCTCGGCAGCGTGATTGTGAGTAGTTGTTACCAATGCATCAGAAGTCAGGGTTTGTTCGAACATATTCGGTCGGCTCTTTAGTTATCTTGTTAACCTAATCCATCGAAATACGCTTCGAGTGCCTCAAGTTGCGCGTCTGCGCAATCCAGGGCATTGAAGTGCTTACGGAATTCTCGGCCCGTCTCTTCTTCATCCAGATACCAGCCCACGTGTTTACGGGCTATGCGCGCTCCCAGATATGCACCATAAAACCGGTGCAGGTTGGTTACATGCTCGTTCATCAGGGTGCGAACCTCTTCCCTCTCGGGAGGCGGCAGCTTGGTGCCCGTCTCAAGAAAATGACGGATTTCCCGGAAAATCCAGGGTCGTCCTTGCGCAGCTCGGCCGATCATCACGGCGTCAACGCCGGTATAGTCGAGGACATACCGGGCTTTCTCCGGGCTGTTGATGTCACCATTGGCGACAACAGGAATCGATACGGCCTGCTTAATCGCCCTGATCGTGTCGTACTCCGCTTCGCCCTTGTAGAGGCAGGCACGGGTACGACCATGCACGGCAAGGGCCGCGATACCGCAATCTTCGGCGATTCGGGCGATCTCCACGCCATTGCGGTTATCCGGATCCCATCCTGTGCGGATCTTCAAGGTGACAGGCACCTCCACTGCATCCACCACGGCCCGGCAAATTGCTTTGACCTGATCGGGGGCACGCAGCAGGGCAGAACCTGCCAACTTCTTATTCACTTTTTTTGCCGGACATCCCATGTTGATGTCGACGATCTGTGCGCCCTGCTCCACGTTGTAGCGGGCAGCAAACGCCATCATCTCGGGGTCGGCTCCGGCAATCTGGACCGATCGCAATCCGCCTTCTGCAGAGTGATCCATCCTCATCCGGGTTTTCTGGGTATCCCAGACATCCGGGTTGGCCAGCAGCATCTCGGAAACGGCCATGCCAGCCCCCAATCGCAAACAAAGTTCACGGAATGGTCGGTCAGTTACACCGGCCATGGGAGCCACAATCAAGGGAGTTTCAAGCGTGTGGGGACCTATCTGCATTCCACGGTTACCATCGGCTTAGGGCGGCGTATATTACGCATTTTTTAGGCAGGAGAAAAGGTTAGTATTTGAGCGTCAGCCATTTTTTTCTGAAAAAAACGTCGCGCCAAGGCTTGCAAATTCTGGAGTTATTGAAAAACGGCCAGATTGCCGGAGACTGATCGCTGTACCATTCGGGTCGGACGCCTGCATAATTGTCAGTCCACTTGCAGGCCCGCTTTGCGTTATGATAGCGGGCCTAAGTCGAGCAAATGCTCCAAACATTTATGCAACAAAAGCGGATTGGGGATCTATGACGTCAAGGTTCATTAAATCACTCTGGCCGTGTCTGATGGGGGCCGTGCTGGGGTCGGCGCAGGCGCAAACCATCAGTTTCGGTGAAGCCTGGACCCGGGTCATCCAGCAGGATGAAGGGCTGGCTGCCGAGCAGGCTGGGGTCGATCGGGCCAAGCAACTGCGCGAGGCGGCCAAGGACATGTATCTGCCCAAGGTGGATCTGGGGGCCAGCTATACCCATCTTGATCAGCCGATTGAACTTGATGCCCTCGATCTCAATCCGCTGGCCAAGCAGAAAGATCTGATCCTGGCGCTCGGCAGCCTGTTCGGGGTCGGGGCCAACGCATTTGTCACCCCCCTGACCAAACAGAATGTGGTGACCAGCTCGGTCAAGATGCTCTGGCCGCTGTTTGCCGGTGGTCGCATCGATGCGGCGCAGGATATCCGCCAGGCGCAGGTGAGCGAGGCGCAGCAACTGCTGGTGCTCAAGCAGCAATCCACCTTCGAGAGCCTCTCCCAGACCTATTTCGGCGTGGTGCTGGCTGCTCAGGTGGTGCAGACCAAACAGGAGATCGAAGAGGGGCTGGCCCACCATCTGGATCACGCCAAGAAGCTCGAAGCGCAGGGGCAGATAGCCAGGGTGGAGCGCCTCTCCGCCCAGTCGGCCTATGATCGGGCCCGCATCGATACCCAGAAGGCGCGCCGCAGCCTCGAGATCGCCGAGCTGGCCCTTGGCCGCATGCTGAAGTTGCCAAATGCCCAGCCGGGCAGCGGCCTGTTCGTCAACAAGGAGCTGCCGCGCCTTGAGGGGTTGGTGAGCCAGACCCTGGAGGTGCACCCCGGTCTCAAGCTGCTCACTGCCAAGAAGGAGCAGGCCAAGGGGCTGATCCGGGTCGAGCAGGGCAAATATGCCCCCGAGGTGTTCCTGTTCGGCAACTACAACCTCTATGAAGATGATTCACTCGCCTCCAAGACAGCGCCGGACTGGCTGGTGGGGGTGGGGGTCAGCATGCCGCTGGTGAGCCGCGATGGCCGCTCCGAGACGGTGCAGGCCGCCAAGAGTGCTGAGTTGCAGGTCAATCTGCTGCAGGCCAAGACCCGTCAGGATCTGGAGTTGCTCGTTGAGAAGACCTGGCGTGAAGCGGCGCAGGGGCTGGAGGAGTATCAATCCCTCTCTTCCACCCAGGCGCTGGCAGAGGAGAACGTGCTGCTGCGGGACAAAGCCTTCGGGCAGGGGCTCTCTACCTCCCTCGATGTGGTGGATGCCCAGAACCAGCTGGCGGGGGTCAAGACCCAGCGTGCGGCGGCGGCCTATCAATATGTGGTGTCTCTGGCCCGCCTGCTGGCCCTCTCCGGCCAGATGAACAGTTTCAATCAATATCAGCATGGTCAGGTGATCGAGGTGAACTCATGATCCCGGCCCTGTCTGTTCCTTTTTTCATGTCTGTTTCGACCGCCAAGGGTCGCCCGTTTGTCGAGGTGAAGTGATGAGCCATCCCCCCATCAAAAAGAAGATGAGCCAGGGTAAACCGCTGTTGTTGCCGCTGGTGCTGGTGATCCTGGTGGTGTGGCTCGGCTGGCGCTTCTGGCTCGCTTATCAGCCGGAGCCGGTGCATCTGCAAGGGCAGATTGAAGCGCAGCAATATTCGGTCTCCTCCAAGGTGCCGGGGCGCATCGACGAGGTGCTGGTTAAAAAGGGCGATCAGCTGGCCAAGGATCAACTGGTCTTTACCCTGGCGAGCCCCGAGATTGAAGCCAAGTTGAGCCAGGCCAAGGCCGGTGAGGCCGCTGCGGGTGCGCTGGCGCAAGAGGCGGAGAAGGGGGCCCGTGCCCAACAGATCGCTGCCGCCAAGGATCAGTGGCAAAAAGCCAAGGCCGCCGCCCAGCTGCGTGGCAAGACCTATGAGCGGGTGGCTAGCCTGCACCGAGACGGCGTAATGCCGCTGCAAAAACGCGACGAGGCGTGGACTGCCTGGCAAGCCGCCCGCTACAGCGAAGGGATGGCGTGGCAGCAGTACCAGATGGCGTTGGAAGGGGCGCGGGAAGAGACCAAGATCGCCGCTCGCGAGAAGGCCAAGATGGCGGCGGGTTCCGTGGCCGAGGTTGAAGCCTATCTGGCCGATACCCGAATCACCAGCCCCCACAATGGTGAAGTGAGTCAGGTGTTGCTGCGCAGCGGCGAGCTGGCGCCGCAAGGCTTCCCTGTGGTGACTCTGCTCGACATGAACGATGCCTGGGCTCAGTTCCACGTTCGCGAGGATCTGCTGCCCCGCTTCCCGGTCGGTACCGAGTTTGATGCCCGCATCCCGGGCCTTGGCGATCAGATGGTGCGCTTCAAGGTGACCCATGTGGCCGTGATGGGTGATTTTGCCACCTGGCGCGCTACCGATACCCGTCAGGGTTTCGATATGAAGAGCTTCCAGGTGGAGGCTCGCCCGCTGCAACCGGTTGAGGGGCTGCGGGTTGGCATGAGTGTGCTGGTTGAACTCTGATGGGACGTGAATTTCGGCTGCTGTGGCAGGATCCGTTCAGCCGTGCCCTGATGAGCTGGGTGCCGCTGCTGCTGATGGGGATCCTCTGCTGGATCTTCTCGGCAGGGCTGGCCCGCGACCTCAAGGTGGGGCTGGTGGATCTCGACCACAGCATGCTCTCGCGCCAGCTCGCCTTCTCGCTGGATGGCTCGGCCGGGCTCAAGGTGGCGCAACAGTTTGACTCCATCGATGCCGGCGCCCGAGCCCTGCGCGGTGGCGACATCTATGCGCTGGTGGTGATCCCCAACCATCTGGAGCGGGATGCCCGTCAGGGCACCCAGCCGCAGGTGACTGTGTTCAACAACGGCCAGTTCATCCTGATCGCCAAGCTGGTCAACTCGGCGCTGGCGCAGGTGGTAGGCACTCTCAATGGTCAGGTAGGCGTGCTGGAGGCGATGGCCGATGGCAAGGCGCTGCCCGGTGCACTCGGGCAGTCGGTGCCCATCAGCAGTCAGGTGACGGCGCTCTATAACCTCAACTCCAGCTACGCCCAATTTCTGTTGAGTGCCATTCTGCCCGCGGTGTGGCAGATCCTGGTGGTGCTGTTCGGCCTCAATGCGCTGGCCCGTACCGATCGGCTGGGGCTGGACTGGACTACTCGCGGTGTCTGGTTTGGTCTCTGGCGCACCCTGCTGCCCCATGCGCTGATTGGCTGGGGCTGGGGGATTGTCTGGACACTGCTGCTGTTCAAGGGCTTCTCCTACCCCATGCACGGCAGCTGGCTGGTGCTGGTGGTGGGTCTGGGGCTCGCCTCGGCGGCCTGCGTCACCATGGGGGCCTTTTTCTACGGCATCATTCGGGATCCGGCGCGCGCCCTGTCGCTGGCGGGGGCTTACACGGCGCCCGGTTTCGCCTTTATGGGAGTCACCTTTCCGGTGAGTGCCATGGGGGATTTCGCCCGCTTCTGGCGCAGCCTGTTGCCGGTCTCTCACTATGTGGAGCTGCAGATTGGTCAGAGCAACTACGGTCTGCCCCTCTCATCGGCGCTGCCGCAACTGGGGGCGCTGCTGCTGTTCCTGCTCCCCCTGCTGCTGGTGGTACGACGTTACAAGCAGCAGGCCGAGCTGGCCCGTCAATCAGCCGCAGTGGCGATCGCCGAAAAGGAGCCTGAGTGATGCTGGGATTTGTCGATCTGTTGCGCCTAGAGCTGCGCACCCTGCTGGCGGATCGCGCCATCATGCTGACCCTGTTTGGCGGGGTGATCTTCTACTCGTTTCTCTATCCCCAGCCCTATCTGCATCAGCTGCCGCGGGAAGAGGCGGTGGTGGTGGTCAACGACGATGGCAGTCAGCTGTCGCGTCAGCTGGAGTTTATGGCCGATGCCACGCCGCAGGTAAAGCTGGTGGCGCGAGCCAATTCGCTGGCCGAGGCGCGTCAGTTGATGATGGCCGGGGAGGCGAGCGGCATCCTGCATATCCCCAACCACTTCTATCGGGATCTGATGCTGGGCAAGAGCGTCACCCTGAGCTATGCCGGTGATGCCTCCTACTTTCTGGTCTACGGCACCATTGCCGAAGGACTGGCGCAGGCCGGTGGCACTCTCGCCGCGCAGGTGAAGGTGGCGCGGCTGTTGAGCCACGGCGAGGCGCTACCACAAGCGGCCATGGGCTGGAATGCGGTGGCCCTCAACGTGGTACCGGTGTTCAACCCCACCATGGGCTATGTGAATTACGTGGTGCCGGCGGTGTTCGTGCTGATCCTCCATCAGGTGTTGCTGATGGGGGCGGGGATCCTGGGGGCGACCCAGAACCAGCGCAGTTGCCGCGGCGAGCATGGTTACTGGCAAAGCGCGCCGGTGTTGCCGCTGCTGCTGGCCAGAACCCTGGTGCTGGCGGGGTTGTTCCTGTTACCGGTGAGCTACTTCCTCGGCTTCTGCTTCGATCACTACAACATCGCTCGCCATGCTGACCCTGTGCAGCTTTGGCTGTTCGCCCTGCCATTCCTGCTGGCGACCTGCTGGTTTGGCGTGGTGCTCGGCGCGATATTTACCCGGCGGGATCTGCCGACTCAGGTGGTGCTGATCTCCTCCCTGCCGCTGGTTTTTCTGGCGGGCTTTATCTGGCCGCTCGAGCTGATCCCGGCGCCTCTCAACTGGCTGGCTCAGTGGGTGCCCACTATCCCCGCCATCGAGGGTTTTCTGCGCCTTAACCAGATGGGGGCCGACTTCGCGCAGGTTGCCCGCTACTGGTGGCAGCTGTGGGGTCTGGCGCTGCTCTACGGTGTGCTGGCCTGCCTGCTGCTGCGTTGGCGGCAGCTGTCGTTGCCGGTTGCTCGCCCGTCAGTCGTGCAGAGTGAAATGACCGCCGGTTAAGCTGGATGGTGCAAGCGCGCGTGAGATAGCGTGTGCGGTAAAGCGAAAACGGTCAGCTCTTGGGCTGACCGTTTTGTTATGTGGTGGGGTTAAGCAGTTTTACTGCTGCTTTAGCCGCGCTGGAGTTCGGGATCGCCGATGGCGTAGATCTGTCCTACCGCCGTCTCATCCGCCAGCAGGCGCAGCCCTTGGGCGGCCACATCTGCGCGGCGCACCAGTCCGTGCACCTCCTTGTCCTGACTCAGTTCGGCGCGGCCGGTGGCATCGCCATCCTGCAGGCCCGCCGGGCGCAGAATGGTCCACGCGAGGGAGCTGGTCTGCAGCCAGCTCTCCGCCAGACTCTTGAGACGTACCTCGTGACCGAAGGCGGCGCGGGCCCGCTCCGGCAGATACTGCCAGCTGTCGCCACAGCCGAGGGAGGTGACCAGCAGCAGCCGTTTCAGGCCTGCCTGCTCCATGGCATCGATCACATGGCGGTTGCCCTGATAGTCCACTGGCGCTGTCTGACGGAAGCTGCCGAGGGTTGAGACGACTTGGGCATCTTGCCCTGCCGCAATGCAGGCCTGCTGCACCGCAGCCGGATCCAGCGCATCCCCCTCGATCACCTCAACTCCCAGCGTCTCCAGTTCCGTAGCCATCTCGAGGCTGCGCACCAGCGCAACGACCCGGTGCCCTTGGTTCAGGGCGTGATGAGTAAAGGCGCGGCCCAGCCCGCGGCTGGCTCCGAAAATCAGTGTGGTTGGCATAGATGAGCTCCCTTGGCAAAAGGGGCTAGCCTAGTGGCTTGTTCGCTTGCTGTAAATGAGAGTTGTTTCTATTTGTGAGCTGGCAGGGAGGAGAGAGTGCGAGCCGCCAGCGACTCGCACTCTTTGAGAGGCATCAGCCGCTGTAGTTGCCGATGCTGGGGCGACGGCTGGGGCCGCTCAGGTGGATATCCACCGGATTGAACGCCTTGATCGCCTCATAGCTGAAATCACCGATCGCCTGATGCAGGCTCTGGGGCGTGTGGTTGGTGATGATGATGACGCTCTTTGACAGGTTGCGACGGCGGCGCAGCAGGTGGCCGAGGAAGCTGGACTGACTCTCCGCCATCTTGGCGCGGTTGGCCGATACCTCATCGATGATCAGCAGATCCACCTCTTCCAGCGCGCGGCGGTACTGGTTGCGCTCGTCCTGATCGGGGATCACGTTGAAGAACAGCCGATCGACGATGGAGGCCCACTGCTGGAAGATCACCGATTTCTGGTGACGGGCGATCAGCTCATGCGCTACCGCCCCCGCGAGGGTCGACTTGCCGGTGCCGTAGTCGCCGTAGATCAGCATGCAGCCGCCACCGCTCTTCTCCCAGTGCTCGAAGCCGCTGATAAAGTAACGGGCGGTCTCGATGGGATATTGCAGCGCCGGGTCACCGGCATCCATCTTGTCAAATACCCAGTCGGGGTTGAGGTCGGCCTGGGCGATCAGCTTCTGGATCCGCTCCTGACGGGCCGCCTTCTGCAGCTCGCGCACCTCGGCGTTGGCCTTGGCGTCGTACTCCTTGCGCAGGGTCTCGTAGTCATACTGGCCGCCACCGGTCTCTTGTTGCAGGCGACGAATGCGCTCCAGCAGGCCACCCACATGGCGGCTCAATTCCGGGTCGTGAATGCGGTGATCCTGCTTGGCCTTGGCGATCTTCTGGCGCTTGGCTTCGATCTCTTCCAGCTCCTGGCGCAGGGGATCTTGCGGGTCAGTCATGGAATGCTCCTTCTGCTCGATCAGGGATGGGTAGACAAGGGGTTGATTCTGCCTGCAGGCGGGGGCCGCTATCAATCATTATCCGGCTCCTGCTGCGCTGCGGGTTCTTGCGTCTGCTGTTGGGCCAGTCGCTTGGCCTCTTCAATCATCTGTTGGGCCCGTTTGCTGGGGCCCGACTCTGCTGGGGCCGGAGTCACCTGCTGGTAGCCCTGCACCTCCATCGGTTTGCGACGGGTATAGCGGCGGGTCTTGAGGGCGCGAATGAACTTGAGCATCCATTGATGCTGGGAGTCGAACACCTCGGGGCGCCCCAGCCAGTAGGCGATAAACTCCCCCAGATCCTCTTCGCTATAGCTGGCATCGATCACCCCGCACAGGCGGGCGAGGGCGGGCAGCTCCTCGTCCGGTCGCCATTGCAGATGCATCTGGAAGGGGCGTTCCGGCAGCGGGCTGCGCAACTTCTGGGTCAGCAATGGCAATTGGAACGGGCACTGATGGTAGTGCTCACTCTCGGGCTGAGCCTCGACCTGCAGCAGGCCCGCCTCCATCAGTTCATCGAACAGCTCGGTGAGTTGGCGGGCATTGACCTGAAACGAAAAGCCGCAGGGATCACCCGGATCGACCACTGCCAGCGCCCGACCCAGCTCGGGATAGTTGAGCCTTGCCGCCTGATTTTCCAGCACCAGTCGGCGCAGCTGCAGGGTATAGAGACTACGAGCCGGATGGGACAATCTGGGGTGGGCAAGGGCGCTGTATTCGGCTGGGGTCATGGTCTTCTTCACGAGCTGGAGTGGGGGGCATTATCCCTTATGGCGCCAACTTGCACAATTCGGATGGGGTTGCGACATAACGAGGAGATACGGCACTGCTATGTGGTTGTTAATAGAGCTATCTGTATTTCAGAATCTGACCAAGGTCTATTTTTGACACATCGTTTCCGCGGATACCGGACTTTTGAACTAGTCTTAATACCTAAATAACCAATTGACTAATAAGAGCTTTGTCAAGATGTTAAGAGCCGGGCTACGGATCCTGATGGTGGAGGACGAAGCTGTTTTTCGCCACTCGTTAGTGAGTTACCTCGCACGGGACGGGGCAACGGTCTTTCAGGCCGAAGATGGTATTGAGGGGCTATCGGCGGCGGCCCTCTACCATCCCGATGTGGTGCTCTGCGATCTCAATATGCCCAATATGGATGGCCACGAGGTGATCGCCTGCCTCTCTGCGCGCTATCCCCATATCCCGGTGATCGTTATTTCGGCCCAGAGCACCATGGAGGCGGTCGCCAGCGCCTTGCGTGCCGGTGCGCGGGACTATCTGCTCAAACCCCTTGAGGATTACGCGCTGGTCGAGCGCAGTATCGAACAGTGTCTCAACGGCAGCGCCAACCGGACGCAGCAACTGGAGCTGATGGATCACATCGACTATTTCAGTGCCCACGACAAGGCGGCCAGCCGTCTGCTGGCGGGGCTCAAGCCGCCGGGCTTGCAGGAGTGGGGCCCCTGGCAGGTCACGTTCAAGGGGCTGGGGCAGCTGTTTATTCCCGATACCTTCAAGGTGGAAGACAAGCTGCTGGTGCTGGTGATGGAGCTGCCGATCATGGGGACGGATGCGGCATTTTGTGGGGCACTGGTGCGCTCCTTGATGAACGTCCCCTATCGCCAGTTTCAGCAGAACGAGAGCCGGTTGCTGAGCCAGCCGCACCGGTTGCTCGACTACCTCAACCATCAGTTGATGGCGTCCGGGCTTCGCCACTCTTTTGCCATGGCGGCGCTGCTGTTTGATCAGCATGATGGGTTGGTGTTTGCCAACGCCGGGCTTACCTCTCCCCACTGGCTGATGCGCTCCGGCGGCTTGCCCCTTGGCCTGATGCGCAGTAGCCACTACGCCCTGCACAAACGCAGCTGGCATGAACCGTTCGCCCTGCAGTTTCGCAGCGACAGCGGCGGCTCGCTGGATGTGCAGGTTCGTCATCACTGATGCCGCCTGATAAACAGGCCAAAACAAACAGGGCGCCTATTGGCGCCCTGTTTGTTGTTTACAATCCTGACCGTTTAGACGGTGGCGGATTGTAGTTTCTTCTCTTGAGCTTGCGGCTCTTTGGCCGGGCCTTCGGCACCGTGCATCCAGTAAACCAGGCGGTTGGCCATGGTCAGCAGGATCAGTGCGCTCAGTACCGCCGCCAGGGCGATGCCACCGAAGATGGCGATCGGGCCGGCTTCACCCACGAAGGAGCCGATAAAGCCCGCAGCGTAGTTGGCCAGGGCAACGAAGCCAAACCAGGCACCCATCATCAGGGAAGCCAGACGCAGCGGAGCCAGCTTGGTCACCATGGAGAGGCCAATCGGGGAGAGGCAGAGCTCGCCCAGGGTGTGGAACAGGTAAGCACCTACCAGCCAGAACATGGAGGTCTTGACGGTGTTGTCACCACCCTGCTGCAGCACGGCACCGACCATGAACAGGAAGCCGATAGCCAGGAACAGCAGACCCATGGCGAATTTCACCGGAGAGTTCGGCTCTTTCTTGCCGAGCTTGATCCAGATGGCCGCAACGACCGGTGCCAGAGTGATGATGAAGAAGGGGTTCAGGGACTGGAACCAGGCGGTCGGCACTTCGAAGCTGCCGATCATGCGGTCGGTATACTCCTGGGTGTAGAGGTTCATCAGACCACCGGCCTGCTCGAAACCGGCCCAGAAGATGATGGTGAACAGACCCAGTACCAGAATAACCTTGATGCGATCCACTTCCTGCTTGGTCAGCGGTGCTTTCTGTTCGGTAGTACGCAGGGCGGCTGCGCGCTGGGCGGCAGTGACGCGACCGATGTCACCCAGGAAACGCTGGGCCATGGTGGCCTGGATCACCAGAGAGAGCAGCATACCGATACCGGCGCCGACGAAGGCGGCTTGCCAGCCGTAGGCCGTAGCGGCAGCACCACAGATCACGCCTGCCAGCAGGGAACCCAGGTTGATACCCATGTAGAAGATGGTGAAAGCACCATCACGGCGATGATCGCCCTCTTCATAGAGGTCACCCACCATGGTGGAGATGTTCGGTTTGAACAGGCCGTTACCCACGATCAGCAACGCGAGGCCCGCGTAGAACATGGTGTTGACCATATCCGGGAACATGGCGTGGGGTAGTGCCAGAGTGAACTGACCTGCGGCCATCAGCACGGCACCGATCAGGATGGCGCGACGTTGACCCAGGAAGGTGTCAGCCAGCCAGCCGCCGATCAGCGGAGTGATATAAACCAGACCGGTATAGATACCGTAGAGTTTGAGGGCATCTGCCTGACTCCAGCCCAGACCGCCGTTGGCAGTCAGGTCGGTCAGATAGAGCACCAGCACGGCACGCATGCCGTAATAGGAGAATCTCTCCCACAGTTCGGTACTAAAGAGCAAAAAAAGCCCTTTAGGGTGACCTAAAAAGGTCCCTTTTGACGGGTTATTCATTGGAACTTCCACCTGTGTCTTATATTTTTTTGAGTTTTTTATGCAAGGGCGAGAAACACGCCTCAATCCTTATAGAGCATGTGTGAATAAATTACAACATTATGATTTGCTGAGAGTTTATTTACTCTTGATTGATTTTTTGTTGCAAAAATGAAAAAGGAGCATCATTTGATGCCCCTTAAATACGTCTATAAAAAACAGATTTATCAGCGATTACAACTGCTTGACGAACTGCTTCAGCCAGCCGATGAATTCACCATTCAGCTCGTGATGGCGCACACCATATTCCACATTGGCTTTCATGTAACCGAGCTTGCTGCCGCAATCGTGGCTCTTGCCCTTCATGAAGTAGGCGTTGACTTGCTCCTGTTCCATCAGCATGGCGATGGCGTCAGTCAGCTGGATCTCGTCACCGGCACCGGCCGGGGTCTTCTCCAGCAGCGGCCAGATATTGGAGGAGAGGACGTAACGACCCACCACCGCCAGATTGGAGGGGGCTTCGTCACGGGGCGGCTTCTCGACAATGGCCTGCATCGGCAGGGACATCCCCTCGCTCAGGGCCTCGCCCTTGATGTCGGCGATGCCATACTTGTCCACTTCGCTCTCGGGAACCGCTTCCACCATGATCTGGCTGATCTGGTTCTCTTCGAACATGTGCACCATCTCGGCCAGGTTGTCTTTTTTCGGGTCGCTGGCCACTTCATCAATCAGTACATCCGGCAGCAGCACGGCGAAGGGGTTGTCACCGATCAGCGGGCGGGCGCAGAGCACAGCGTGGCCCAGACCTTTGGCCTCACCCTGACGGACGTGCATGATGGTGACGTCTTTCGGGCAGATCTGTTGCACCTCTTCCAGCAGCTGACGCTTGACTCGCTTCTCGAGGGTCGCTTCCAGTTCGAAACTCTTGTCGAAGTGGTTTTCGATGGAGTTCTTACTCGAGTGGGTGACCAGCACGATCTCCTTGATCCCGGCGGCGATGGCTTCGCGCACTACGTACTGGATCAGCGGTTTGTCGACCACCGGCAACATCTCTTTCGGGATGGCCTTGGTGGCTGGCAGCATACGGGTACCCAGACCGGCTACCGGGAGCACGGCCTTGCGAACTGTCAGAGGAGTCTTTTTCATGGAAAACTATCCAGCGGGATTAAAGTGCGGCCATGATACTCCAAGAAAAATGGGGCAGCCACAGGCTACCCCATTCGTATATGCAGAGCTCGGACGTTATTTGACGATGATCATGTCACGGTTGGCTTCCAGCGTGGCCGGGCCAATGCCATTGACATCTGCCAGCTGATCGACCGAGGTGAACTTTCCCTGTTTTTCCCGATAGTCGACGATGGCTTGTGCCTTCTTGTCGCCAATCCCTTTCAGGCTGGTGAGTTCGGCAAGGGTGGCCGTATTGATGTTCAGCTTGCCGGTCTCCTTGGCGACCTCGGCTGTGGTTGTTTGCTTGGGTGCTGCCTTATCTGCGGCCAACACAGGTTGGCTGAACAGGGGCAAGCAGGCCAGCAGCATGATTGCAGAGAGCTTCTTCATCAGCATTTCCATTCCTCCATGATGTTGGATTTTGCCGAGTAGGCAGTTTGAGAAATAGCGTATCGAACGGGTCTTTTTTACTGCTATTTCTAACAGGTCAAATTCTCATGCCGATGGTGGCGGATTTGCTATAAGCGCTTAGCCATGAATGCCGCCGTATAGCCAACCTTATGATCTGGAATGTATTTCAGATGCGTCTTTGATTTGACGAGCAAACTTCTCCGAGATGCTCTGATCAAACCGTTGTGGAGGTGCCGTATGGAATTATTCTGCGCAACAAAGTGCGGATGGCATGTTTCACTGGTCTTCAAAGAGAGAACCAATAAAAAAGGCTGCTCACCTGGGATGAGCAGCCTTTGTGATCGGTTTTTTCAGGCTGATGCTGATTAAGCTTGTTCGTCAGCCTGGGCAGCCTGGATACCGGTCAGGGCGATGGTGTAGACGATGTCGTCAACCAGGGCGCCACGGGAGAGGTCGTTGACCGGCTTGCGCATGCCTTGCAGCATCGGGCCGATGGAGACCAGGTCAGCGGAACGCTGTACCGCTTTGTAAGTGGTGTTACCGGTGTTCAGGTCAGGGAAGACGAACACGGTGGCTTTACCGGCAACCGGTGAGTTCGGTGCCTTGGACTTGGCCACGTTCTCCATGATGGCCGCGTCGTACTGCAGCGGGCCGTCGATGATGAGGTCGGGGCGCTTGGCCTTGGCCAGCTCGGTCGCTTCACGCACTTTCTCTACATCGGCACCGGCACCAGAGGTACCGGTGGAGTAGGAGATCATGGCGACGCGCGGCTCGATGCCGAAAGCGGCAGCGGAGTCGGCGGACTGGATGGCGATCTCGGCCAGCTGCTCGGCAGTCGGATCCGGGTTGATCGCGCAGTCACCGTAGACCAGCACCTGGTCAGGCAGCAGCATGAAGAAGATGGAGGAGATCAGGGAAGAGCCCGGAGCGGTCTTGATGATCTGCATCGGCGGACGGATGGTGTTGGCAGTGGTGTGCACCGCGCCGGATACCAGGCCGTCAACTTCATTGCGTTCCAGCATCATGGTACCCAGTACCACGTTGTCTTCCAGCTGCTCGCGGGCAACCACTTCGGTCATGCCCTTGTTCTTGCGCAGCTCGACCAGACGCGGCACATAGCGCTCGCGTACAACGGCCGGATCGATGATCTCGACGCGATCGGTCAGAACTACACCCTGCTGCTCGGCAACACGACGGATCTCTTCCGGGTTACCCAGCAGCACCGGACGGGCAATGCCACGCTCGGCACAGATGGCGGCAGCCTTGATGGTGCGCGGCTCGTCGCCTTCCGGCAGCACGACACGCTTGTTGGCCTGACGGGCCAGCTCGGTCAGCTGATAACGGAATGCCGGCGGGCTCAGACGACGGGAACGGGTAGAGCTGATGGTCAGCGACTCGATCCAGTGTTTGTCGATGTGGCCAGCGACGTAGTCCTGTACCAGCTCGATACGCTCGCGGTCATCTTCCGGAATATCGACGTTGAAGTTCTGCAGGCTGACGGCGGTCTGCCAGGTGTTGGTACCGGTCATCATGATCGGCAGGCCGGTGGCCATGGCCTGTTGGCACAGCGCCATTACCTGCGGCTCCGGATGATAGTTACCGGTCAGTAGCAGGGCGCCCAGCTTGACGCCGTTCATGGCGGAGAGGCAGGCAGAGACGATGACGTCAGAGCGGTCGCCGGAGGTCACCAGCAGGCTGCCCGGACGGAAGTGCTCGACCATGTTGTGGATGGAGCGGGCACAGAAGGTCACGGTCTGCAGACGACGGCTGTCCAGCTCACCCTTGTGCAGGATCTTGGCAGCCAGATGCTTGGCGAGATCCTTGGCACGCGGGGCGATCAGCTGGGTGTTCCAGGGGATGCAACCGAGGATGCGCAGCGGGCTCTTGCCAAACACTTGCAGCACTTCCAGGTTGTGGGCGGCGTCGGAAGCGTGGTGATGGGCTTCGAACATCTCGGTCAGGTCAGGGCGGGTTACGCCATGCTCGTCAACCGGCGCACCAACCTTGTTGATCACGCAGCCAACGATACGGGGGTTGTTGACACCACCGAAGTTGGAGCAGGCCAGTTCGATGCGCTCTTTCAGCTTCTGGCTGGAGTCATGGCCAGGGTGGGTCACGAATACCATGTCGGCATCCAGCGCCTTGGCAACGTCGTAGTTCAGCTTGTTGGCAAAGGGCTGCTTGTCGGTCGGCACCATACCTTCGACAACCAGCACTTCGGCACCGCTGGATTTCACGTGCTCTTCGAAGCGGGCAACGATCTCTTCCAGCAGGATGTCGGTGTTGCTGGAGCTGATCATGTTCTCGGCGTAGGAGAGGGTGAAGGGCTCGGGCGGATTGATGTTGGCAGCAGCGCGGATAACGGCGGTTGAGCGCTCGGCACCGGTTTCACCCGGACGCGGCTGGGCAACCGGTTTGAAGAAGCTGACATTGACACCGTGACGCTCCATGGCGCGAACAACGCCCAGACTCACGGAAGTTACGCCGACACCAGTGCCGACCGGGATAAGCATAATAGTGCGTGCCACTTTATACCCCTTGTTCATTTTTTGGGATCAGGAAAAGGCCGCCCTGGTGGGCGGCCTCGAGTTACTGCGTCAATTAAGCGCCGACCAGTTCCAGCGCGTCGTGGGCGATAACCCACTCTTCGTTGGTCGGGATAACCAGGGCCTTGGTAGAACCAGCCTTGGTGATCTCGCCACCCTTGCCGAAACGAGCCTTCAGGTTGGCGTCGTGATCAACGTCAAAGCCCAGCAGACCCAGCTTGTTCAGGGTGATTTCACGGATCGGGGCGGAGTTTTCACCGATACCACCGGTGAAAACAACGGCGTCCAGACGACCGTCCATGGCGGCAGCGTAGGCGCCGATGTACTTGGCCAGGCGATAGCAGTAAACGTCCATAGCACGCTTGGCTTCTTCTTTGCTGTCGTAGTTGTCTTCAACAAAACGGCAGTCGGAGGTCACTTCGGTCAGACCCTGCAGGCCGGACTCTTTGGTCAGCATGGTGTTGATATCAGCAACGCTCATGCCCAGCTTGTCGTGCAGGAAGAAGATGATGGCCGGATCCAGATCACCGGAACGGGTACCCATCACCAGACCTTCCAGCGGAGTCAGGCCCATGGAGGTATCAACAGATTTGCCGTTCTTGATGGCGCAGACGGAACCGCCGTTGCCCAGGTGGCAGTTGATGATGTTCAGCTCTTCAACCGGCTTGTTCAGCTGCTTGGCAGCCTCCAGGCTGATGTAGTAGTGGCTGGTGCCGTGAGCGCCGTAGCGACGGATGCCGTTCTCTTTGTAGAGTTTGTACGGCAGGGCGTACAGGAAGGCTTCTTCCGGCATGGTCTGGTGGAACGCGGTATCGAATACGGCCACGTTCTTGTCAGCCAGCGCCGGGAATACTCGGCGAGCTTCACGGATACCGATCAGGTGAGCCGGGTTGTGCAGGGGTGCGTACGGAACAGCAGCTTCAATGCCGGCGATCACGTCTTCGCAGATGACAACGGAAGAGGTGAAGCGCTCGCCACCGTGAACAACACGGTGACCGATGGCGATCAGGTTCTTGGACAGTTCCGGATTGAGCGGCAGGATCTTGTTGACGATGAAGTCCAGCGCTTCCTGGTGAGCGGCACCCGCGCCCAGATCGGCACTGCCTTTCTCGCCATTCAGTTTCCACTTGATGCGGGCATCGTCGAGGTTGAAGCACTCGGCCAGGCCGGACAGCAGGTCATCACCGGTGGTTGCGTCAATGACGGCAAACTTCAGGGAAGAGCTGCCACAGTTAAGAACAAGAACCAGCTTACTCATGAATAAATCCTATCGCAGATTGGGTTGTGTAGGCGGATGCGTTGGACGCGGTGCGGCCAAAAACTTTCAACTTATCCTTATGAGGGTTGGCAATCTGTTGCTTGCCCCTTGTATAGTGATACAAGACCCGAAATCCAGACGTCCCTGACAGGTCAATAGCAAGAAGCTTTTGACGCAAAAATGGGCGTACAAAGGATAACCCGATTGTTGAAAAATAACAAAGTCATCCTCAACCTTTGTTACTTTGCATCAAATTTTGTCGAGGTTTTGCCGTTGGTACGTTCAAAAAGCGCTCGGAGGTAGTATGAGCATGAACATTTTTGGAACTAAGTTACAGCAAGGCCGCCATTATATGACGCTTTGGCCGCGCCGTCCCGAGCTCAATTCGATGTTTCCTGAAAATCGGGTGATCAAGGCGACCGAGTTCGCCCTCAAGGTGATCCCCGCGCTGGCGGTGCTGAGCGTGATGCTGCAGTTCCAGTTTGGCGAGCTGCACTACTGGCCCTCTGTCATCACCTCGGTGCTGTTTCTGCTCAGCTTGCCGCTGCAAGGCTACTACTGGCTCGGCCAGCGTGCCGACACCCGTTTACCTCCGTCGCTAGCGAGCTGGTATCGGGAGATCAACGGCAAGATGAACGAGCAGGGTGGCCGTCGTCAGCTGGTGTCACAACCGCGCTATGAAGAGCTGGCCGATACCCTCAAGGCCGCCTTCCAGCAGCTCGATAAATCCTTTCTCTACGAATAACCCGTTTCAGATGCAAAAAGGCGCCAGTGGCGCCTTTTTTGTTGCGGTCGGCGTGAGGGATCAGGCCGCCAGCACCTTGCGGATCTCCTGGATGGAGAGCTTGTACTGGCGGGGGCACTGACGCCACACCTGCAGCATCCGCTGGTACTTGTCGCGCATTGCGATGTCGCTGGAGAGCTCGTCGCACGGGCACTTGAGCTCGGGGAAGCGCTTGTCCACCTCCAGCAGGAAGCAGACGTAGTCAGCCAGCTCACGCTCCTGGCTGCGGCTGTAGCCGTTGAACTCCAGCCTACTGGCGTTGATCTCGCCCTGATCGGCTGCATCCAGATTGCCCCATGAGATGGCCAGTGCGTGGTGCAGCTCCAGGGTGTCGATCACCTCTTGGCAGGTCGCCAGATCCAGATGGCCGAAGCTCTTCTCCAACTCGAGGATCTGCAGGCAGTAGCCGCGCTCGATGATGGTGCTGGCGCGCTGGTAGACGTCCGCTTTCTCCGGATTGAGTTTCGCCAGAATTTCGTACTGGTTGCTCAGGATCAAACGCTCAGTGTTGCTCATGTTCATGGGATATCTCGCTGGAAGATGATTCTGGGGCCACGTTAACCCATATATAAAATGAATTTTTTGATCTGGGCGGGGGAGTTGGTGAGAAAAATCCGCTGGCAAGGGGCGGCTGAGCAGACGAAAAAGGCCTGCATGGCAGGCCTTTCAATGACGCAGGGGAGGGTTATCCCTTGAGGAAATCCAGTACCACCTGATGGTGATCGCTGGTTTTGAACTTGTCGAAGTGGTGGGCAATCTTGCCCTCTTCGTCGATCAGGAAGCTCTGGCGGTGAATGCCGTCATACTCCTTGCCCATAAATTTCTTCGGGCCCCAGACGCCAAAGGCATCGGCGACGGCGTGGTCTTCATCAGCCAGCAGGGTGAAGTTGAGCTGGTCCCGCTCTTCGAACTTTTTCAGCCGTTTGGCCGGATCAGGGCTGATGCCAAGCACCACCACATTGAGGGCGGCCAACTCGGCGTTCACATCGCGCAGGCTGCAGGCCTGGGTGGTGCAGCCGGGGGTCATCGCCTTGGGGTAGAAATAGACCAGCACCTTCTTGCCGCGCAGGCCAGCGAGGCTGACCTGATTGCCATTCTGGTCGGGCAGGGAGAAATCGGGGGCGGGGCTGCCAGCTTGTAGTGGTTGCATGGGGTCTCCTCGGGTAAAACGCCCTCAGGCGTGTTTGCGATTGACGATAAACTCGAACGATTCGGCACCCAGTTGACGACAGAATTCGGCGAAGGCGGTTTGCGAACCTTCCACTTCACCCTCTCTGGCCAGATTGAGCTGAAAACTGATCTTCAGCAGGTTGAACGGCTGCTGCTCCAAGGTCATGGATTGCATCGCCTGAATGTTCCAGCCATGTTCGCTGAAGAACTGGGTGCACTGGCTTACGATGCCGGGCTCGTCGCGGATCAACAGGTCGGCACTGGCGCGGACGTCATACTGCAGGGACTGGTGGCGTTCGGTGCGTTTCATCATGGTGATGAGATCCCACTCCTGGCTGCGCAGGGGCAGGCTGATTTCGAGTTGCATCATGCTGTTCCAGTCGCCCGAGAGCAGCATGATAAAGGTAAATTCATTGCCGAAGATGCCAAGGCGGCTGTCCACAATGTTGCAACCACAGCCACTGACGTGGCGGGTCACTTCATTGACGATGCCAGGCCTGTCCGTGCCGATGGCCGTTACGACCAGGTAGTGAGTCATAAATCTTCTCTCGTCCGTTATTTCGTTGCGAAAGCCGCGCTGGCAAGCCAACCCTCCGGCCCTGATGACCACTCCCTGAGGGACGCTGCCGACTTTCGTCCATTACTTTTTGTTCCGGATGGTATCACGGCTTGCCCCCTCTCTCCCTTGTTTTTCAAAGGGGTCAGCTTTACCATTACGCCCCTGAAAATCGGGAGAAAAGTCCATGTTACGCGGTAGTATTGTTGCGCTCGTTACCCCCATGCTGGCTTCAGGTGAAGTCGATTGGGCCAGTCTGGCCAAACTGGTCGACTATCATGTCAGCGCCGGGACCAGCGCCATTGTTGCGGTGGGTACCACAGGGGAATCGGTGACCCTGAGCGAGCAGGAGCATATCGCCGTCGTTGAAAAGACCGTTGAGTATGCCGCCGGACGCATTCCCGTCATCGCCGGTTGCGGCTCCAACAATACTGCCCATGCCATTGAATTGACCAAACGACTGGCCAAAACCGGCGTGGTGGCAGGCCTCTCGGTGACTCCTTACTACAACAAGCCCACTCAGGAAGGTCTCTATCGCCACTATTGTGCGATCGCCGAGGCTAGTGGTCTGCCCCAAATTCTTTATAATGTGCCCGGTCGCACCTGTTGCGATCTCAAACCGGAGACCGTGGCCCGTCTGGCCAAGGTTCCCGGCATTATCGGTTTGAAAGAGGCAACCGGCGATTTGAGCCGCACCCCGCTGCTGCGCGAGCTGTGCGGGCCGGAGTTTGCCCTTTACAGTGGCGACGATGCCACTGGTTGTGATTTTATGCTGCAAGGTGGCGATGGCGTGATTTCTGTCACCACCAATATTGCAGCGGCCCAGATGGCCGACATGTGTCGTGCTGCGCTGGCCGGTGATGCCGGGCAGGCGCATGACATCAACAATCTCTTGATGCCGTTGCACAAGACTCTGTTCTGCGAACCGAGCCCCACCCCGGTGAAATGGGCCTGTGCCCAACTGGGGTTGATTGCAACAGCCACCTTGCGCCTGCCGCTGGTTGACCTCACCCCCGAGGGCGAACAGCTGATGGCGCGAGCACTGACCACAGCGGAGTTGATGGCGAGTGTTTAAATCTAATGGAAAGGGAAATAGAGCCCGTCTGGTGCTGAGCGTTGCGACTGTGGCCGTCTTGGCCGGTTGCAGCACCCCCCAGGATCGCAAAATGGCCAACCGCGACTTCGGTTATGAAGATGCCCGCCTCGAGGGCCGCGCGTTCTTGATCCCCGCAGGATTGAGTGCCCCCACCTTCAACAGCCAGTACGACATCCCGCCGCTTCCCGAGAGCAGCCGTGAAGGTGCCCTCGGCGCCCAGGTCGATGTGCGCCCACCCGCCCAACTGCTGACCGTGGTACCGGGCAGTCAGGTGGTGCAGAGTGCAACCGAACCGACCGTTGCCTTCTATGCCCTGAGCACCAGCCAGAGCGTGGAGCGCGATACCTGGTCGTTCCTGATGAACTTCCTGGCCAAATACAAGGTCACCACCGAGAAGCTGGATCAGCAGGATGGCGTATTGCAGACCGGCTGGTTTGACAACACGGTCGCTCTCGATGGCTGGGGTGAAGATGACGAAGATTTCAAAATCCGTCAGCGTTACCAGTTCACCGTTCGCAACGACGCCCAGCGCCACGCCGTCAACATGTCGGTCCGTGTACTGGATCACGAAGAGACCATCGACGGTGAGACCAGCAACAAGCTGACCCCTGCCGATGCTCAGCGCTATGCCGCGCGAGTGCTGAACCAGTTCTCGCTCTATTACGACAGCCAGCTGAAAGCCCGCGAGCAGCACAAGTTCAACGATGGCATGGGTCTGCAACTGGGTCTGGACAACAACGAGCTGAGCGCCTGGATTGCCGAAGGCTCCTTTGATCAGGTGTGGCGTCGCCTTAATCAGGTACTGCCCGCTTATGGTTTCACCATCAAGGATACCCAGCAGTCACTGGGCTGGATCGACGTCGAGTACGAAGAGCCGGGTGCCGAGTTCTGGAAGGCGAAAGGGAGCGAGCCGTTCAAACTGGAGGAGGAGAAATACCGCTTCCAGCTTGGCGAAATGGCGGGAGGCAAGACTTCCATCACCCTGTTCGACAAGGACAAGAAGCCGGTATCGTCCGGGATTATCTCCCAGATGTATATCAGCCTGTCCGAGGCGTTCGCCAAGGGGCTGGCCGATCAGGCAGCAGCAAAAGCAGAATAAATACAGGGGCCTTGTGCCCCTGTTTTGTTATCAAAATCCCCCTGAAAACGCGGGGATTCCGAGCGGTTTTCGATGATGCGAGCCCCCTTGCCAGCCCGTTGCAAACAGAGCGCGCAGGTGAGTAACTCGCGATGTTTACCCCCCACAAACAGGAAGTGTTATTAGCCATGAGTCTTGCAGATCAAGTATTGGCGGTGAATGACGATTTGCCGATCCGTACCGATAAACCTGTCCATTCCGGCAAAGTGCGCAGCGTCTACTGGTTGACCCCCGAAGACAGTGCCCGGCTCATAAAAGAGAAAGGCTATGATGTGCCGGCCGATGCGCCCCTCGCCCTCATGGTGATCAGCGATCGCATCTCGGCCTTCGATTGCATCTGGCAAGGTGAGGATGGCCTGAACGGCGTACCGGGCAAAGGGGCGGCGCTCAACGCCATCTCCAGCCACTGGTTCAAGCTGTTCAAGGAGAAGGGACTGGCCGACAGCCACATTCTGGATATTCCGCACCCCTTCGTCTGGATCGTGCAAAAAGCCCGTCCGGTGATGATCGAGGCGATTGCCCGCCAGTACATCACCGGCTCCATGTGGCGTGCCTACAAGGATGGCGAGCGCGAGTTCTGCGGCATCACCCTGCCGGAAGGGCTGAAAAAGGATCAGAAACTGCCGGAGATCCTCATCACTCCCTCCACCAAGGGCGTGCTGACAGGGCTGGATGGCGTGCCGGAAGCCGATGACGTCAACGTCTCCCGTGCCGATATCGAGCGCCATTATAAGGGCTTTAACTTCAGCAAACCGGCCGACATCGACCGCTACGAAGTGCTGCTCAAAGAGGGCTTCAACGTCATCAGCGACGCGCTGGCCGGGCTGGATCAGATCTTCGTCGATACCAAGTTCGAGTTTGGTTACGTCCACGATGCGGCAGGCAACGAGAAGCTGATCTACATGGATGAAGTGGGCACCCCCGACAGCTCCCGTATCTGGGATGGCGCGGCCCTGCGCGACGGTCAGATTGTCGAGAAGTCCAAAGAGGGTTTCCGTCAGTGGCTGCTCAACCACTTCCCGGATCCGGACATCCTGCTCAACAAGAACCGCATGCCGGAACGTTTTGCCCTGGCCCGCGACAACAAGCTGCCGACCGAAGTGATGATGGATATCTCCAACACCTATGTCGGGATCGCAGAGAAGATCATCGGCCACAAGCTGGCGCGTTCTGCCAATCCCAAGCAGGAGATCATCGAGGTGCTGCGCGATCAGTACGGTCTGATCGACTAAGGGTTGCTCTCTTTTTTTGTCGTCAACAAACAAACGTTTGCTGATAGCGAAGGAGATAGGCAGAGAAACAGACGGGCCCCGCTACGGGGCCCGTTTTTATTGCTGGTCTGGCGGCAAGCGAGCGGCGATCAGCCGTTGACCCTGAACACCTGACCTGTCTGAATGCCCAACACCGACTTCTTGTAAGCCTGCGCCACCTTGGCGGCTGGCACCGGCACGAACCCCGGGAAGAAGTCGGCGTATTTGTCCATCGACTCCGCCAGCACGGTCGGGCTTACCACGTTGATGCGAAGGCCTCTGGGTAGTTCGCAGGCGGCCGCTTTCACAAAGTGATCGATGGCGCCGTTGACGGTGCTGGCGCTCACCCCCCAGTTGATCGGCTCCTCGCTTAGAATACCGCTGATCAAAGTGATGGAACCCTTGTCAGTTAGATAGGGAATGGCGGCTCGGGTCAGGTTGATCTGGCCCATCAGCTTGCTCTCCAGTCCCACCTGCCACTGCTCGTCGGTCATCTCGGTCAGGCCGTTGAAGGCCACGCTGCCGCTGGCGACAACCAGTGCATCAAACTGGCCCACTTGGGCAAACAGCGCCTTGATGGAGGCGGGATCGCGCATGTCGACCGTGGCATCGCCACGGCTGTGGCCGACCCGGATCACCTGATGATCTTTGGCAAGCAGTTCACTGACCGCGGAGCCGACGGTGCCGGAGGCACCCACAATCACAATTTTCATCTGCATCACTCCTGGTTGGGATGTATCGATTCTAGCGCAACAGAAAATGCGAAAAAGCGCGTAAAATAAACCCATTGTTTCCATATTGGAGCTAATGATGGATATCGCCCATCTGGCCAGCTTTTATGAGGTGGTGCTGCGCGGCAGTTTCTCGGCTGCGGCCGATACGCTGGGGGTCAGCAAGGGGATGCTGAGTCGCCACGTCAGCGCGCTAGAGTCCTCCCTCAATGCGCAACTGTTGCAGCGCACCACCCGCCGCCTCAGTCTGACCGAGGCGGGCAAGACCCTCTACCAGCAGGCGGGGGAGATCTTCGCGCTGGCTCGGCAGGCGGAGCAGGATATTCAGGCGCTGACCGAAGAGGATGGCGGTCGCCTGCGCTTTACCTGCCCGGTCAGCACCGGCGATCGGATGGTGAGCGAGCTGCTGACCAGCTTTGCCACGCTCTGCCCGGGAGTGGAGGTGGAACTCAATTTCACCAACCAGATGGTCGACATGAGTCAGGGGGAGAACGACATCGCCCTGCGCGCCATGAACGAGGTGCCGGACAATCTGGTGGCCCTGCCGCTGGGGCGGCTCAAGGATGTGGTGGTGGCCAGCCCCGCGCTTGTAGCGCGGGAGGGGCGTCCCGCCACTCCCTATGAGCTGAGCGGGCGCAACTGTCTGTTGCAGGGGCACAATCCGGCCTGGGAGCAGTGGCACTTTATCCGTGAGGGGGAGGAGGCCCACATTCTGGTGCAGGGCAAGGTGCGGGCCAACCACTACAGTACCGTGTTGCAACTGGCGCGCGCCGGTATGGGCTATGCCAAGTGCCCGCTGATGCTGGTGGAATCGCAGCTGACGGCGGGGGAGCTGGTGACCGTGCTAGATGAGTGGCAGAGCGGGCTGCATCAGCTCCATGTGCTGCATGCCCAGCAGCGACGGGTGCCACGCAAGATCCGGTTGTTCAAGCAGGTGCTGGCCCAGTGGTTTGCCGAGCGACCCCACTACCTGCTCTGAGCGGCGTTATTTTTCTGTCATCTTCGGCTGCTACCCTGCGCCCATCATCGGCATCAGGAAGATCAGCGGGAATGAAGAGTAATAGAGGGTTGACCGGTTTTGTACTGCTCTGTGCAGTGTTGGGGGCCGGCAGTGTACAGGCCATGGTGGAAGTGAAGGTGCCGGAGAATTTCCGCATCCTCGCGGTGAGCAACGGTACCTTGCAGGATGAGCAGCATGCCACCCTGGCGGATGGCGAGCAGCAACTGCTGGTGCGCTTCGAGGGGGTGATCCCCAGTCGCAGCAGCAGCGAGAATGATCGGCAGGTACGCTCCGAGCCGCAGGTGGTGCGCTATCAGGGCAGCAATCAGCATTTGCAGCTGACGGCCAGCGTACCGGGAGACGAGCGGGGGATGCAGGCGTATGCCAAGGCTCCTGTGGTGGCGTTGCAGGAGAATGGCCGCGCGCTTGCCATCCAGCGGGACGCGCTGGTGACCAGCGGCATGCTGCTTGGGGTGGATTGGAACGGGAAACTGGCTGAATACAACCGCAGCGGCGGCAAGGCGGCGCTGACGGCTGGCGCCGTTGCTACGCAGCCAACTGCCACGATCGCCAGCGGGGCGCAACCCGTTGTGGCTGCCAGCGAGCTGGAAGGGCAGTTGCAGCAGTTGTTCCTCCAGGCCGATCCTGCCTTGCGCAAGCGCTTTATCGGTTGGGCCGTCCCACAGCTTTAAGTTTTCTGCCCGTTGCAGTAACGTGGACACTCCTTTTTTCAGGCGCTCTGTTCATCGTACTCAACGAGGTTTTCATGTTTGAATTGCATTCACGCCTGCAGGCAGATACCCGGTGGCTCGGGGATCTGCCCCTCTGCCGTGTCTTGCTGGCAAAAGACAGCCAGTATCCCTGGCTGATCCTGGTACCGCGAGTACCCAACCTGCGGGAAATTCACCATCTGGCGCCGGAGCAGCAGCAACAGCTGATGCAGGAGTCCTGCGCCGTCGCCGCCCTGATGGAGCAGGCCCTCAGCCCGGACAAGATCAACATAGGTGCGCTGGGCAATCTGGTGCCGCAACTCCATCTTCACCATGTCGCCCGCTTTGCAACGGATCGTGCCTGGCCCGGTCCCATCTGGGGCGCTCATCCGGTCGTGCCTTACGAGCCACAAGTTTTGGCACAGCAGGCCGATATATGGCGTGCCCGGCTCGCCAAGCTGAGCGGTTTCACCCCTGTGGCTGCTGATAACGGAGTCAACTGAGAGGCGTGTCGCTATTTCAGTCTCCGGGCCGCGCCATCTGTTAGAGTTATGGTATAGATAAGCCCATTTTCGATGTTCAGGAAGGTCCCATGATAGTGACAAGATCCGATGACGATGCCGTATTGACCACAGAGGATGTGCTGCTCAGCCTGTGCAACTCGGTGACGGACGTTTTGAGTGCCGCGACCATGAGTCAGGTGCGGTTTTCCGGCATGGTGCAGCGGATCAGCAAGACCTGCCTAAAACCGGATATCGGCTGCTTCGTGCTGTTCGATGGCGGTTTTTCCGGTCTGGTGGTGATCAACTTCTCCGCCGCTGCCGCCATGGAGCTGTACGAGAGTTACATGCTCAGCATGGGACTCTCCAAGGAGGATCTCGCCATCTCCCACACCTCTGACGAGGTGAGCAACGTGATGGGCGAGCTGATGAACCAGATCGTCGGCAGCTTCACCGTCAAGGTGGGCCGGGATCTGCAGACCCACATCACCCAGAACCAGCCGAAGATGCTGGCGCTAAACAAGCAGGTGATGCTGAGTGTCGATACCAATCTCGACAGCCCGGAGTCCCGCCGCGTCACCTTCTTCACCGCCCGCAACAATATCTTCTATCTGGAGCTGGCGATGGACAAAACCGAGTTCATCCGCATCCACAATGAGGGGATGGAGCATGAAGAGCTGGATCCCGATGCGCTGATCGCCCAGGCCAAGCAGGATGCCGCCAAGCCGGCTCAGGCTGCGGCCCCGGTCGGCAACGATCACGACGATCTGCTCGACTCTCTGGGTATCTGAGGCAAACGCCGGATAGCAACAAGGCCACCTTCGGGTGGCCTTGTTGTATCGGTGCGCACAACTGTCGTTAGAAGTTGTAGAGCAGACCGGTGTTGAACACCATGGATTCGGAGTCGTAGAAGTTGATGTCGGAATCGGACTTGGCGTAGCCAGCGGTAAAGGTTGCGGAGAGCGGCGCGATACCGAACAGGCGGTGCCAGAAGAAGGTACCGGTCAGGGCAAACTCGTCGGAGTCGGCGTTTTGGCCAAAGATCGGGTTGGCCTCATCATATTTGGTCTGGCCCAGATAGGCGTTGCTGACGAAAGACCACTGGGAAGCGCGCATGCCGTAGGTTAACTGGAGGCCGTTGCTCTTGTAGCTTTGGGCGCTGCCATCCAGATCAGCTTGGCGGTAGATAAAGGCTGGCTCCAGCATCTGACCGGGTGCCAGCTGCCATTTGTAGGAGAGGTCGAGGGCGTGGATCTTGCCGTTGCGATCCAGCTTGGCTGCATAGTTTGTCTGGTTATCCTTATCGTATTGCTGACCGCTGCGCTCCTCATCCACCTCGATGTTGCGGGTGGTCAGGCTGCCATTGAAGTTACTACCCCAGATGCTGTCCCAGGCGAAGCGAACCCCTTTTGACTTGATATCGGTCGACTGGCGATCAACGCCTACGGCGAAGGGATCGCTCCACTGCTCGGTCGGCATGGCATTAAAGACCACGGAGCCAGCTACGATGCCCTTGTCGCTCATCTCCTGACGGATACCGAGCTGCTGGGTGAAGTCGAAACGGATGGCATCCTGGATCAGGTTACCGAGGAAGACCTGGGTGCGGGTATCGGCAAAGGTGTAGCGGATATCGGCGTTGAGCAGCGGGGCAACGGCGGAGCTGCTCTCGGCACTGCCCAGTCCGCTCAGGCGGCGGTTTTCATCATCACCGCTATAAAAATTCGATTCGTAATTGATGACACTGACCCCGCCGAGCAGGAAACCGGACCAGCCAGACTCCTTGGGAATTTCACCCAAATCAGCATAAGCACTATTTGCGACCAGCAGGCCCAGGCCCAGCAAGGTGGTGTTGCGCATCGGATAACTCCTAAATTAAATGGTGGTGAATTTTTTCGGCCGGTGAGTATAAAGAAAAAACCTTAATGGCAACTGACTCAATATTGCCAATTATCCTAACCCACTCATTTCATTCGGCGAATCGTTAATTAATTGTGCGAGATTAAGAAGAGTTCACTCGGTTGTGCTGGTATTCTGTACCGCGAATATCGGGGGAAAACAATAAGATGAAACAGATTAAATCCTGGGCGCAATATTATGTCGATCTGATGACCAAGCTGGGACTGGTGCGCTTTAGCATGTTCCTGGCGGCGGGCATTATCGTGCTGGCGGTCGCCATCCAGATGGGGGTGACCCTGTTCCTGCGCGGCAACATCGATGTGATCGACTTCGTTCGCTCGGTCTTCTTTGGCCTGCTGGTGACCCCCTGGGCGGTCTATTTTCTCTCCATCGTGGTGGATCAGCTGGAGGATTCCCGTCAGCGACTGAGCCGGATGGTGCGCAAGCTGCAAGATATGCGCGAGCGGGATCTGGAGCTCAATACCCAGCTGCAGGAAAACATCAGCCGCCTCAACGCCCAGATTGCCGAGACCAACCGGGCCGAGAGCCTGCGTCTGCAGGCCATCGAGGATCTCGAGAACGAGGTTTTCCAGCGGGAGAAAGCCCAGCTTCATCTGGGGGAGCGCACCGCTCTGCTACGCTCCTTTATCGACTGCTCTCCCGATCTGGTCTACTACCGCAACGAGGATGAGCAGTTCTCCGGCTGCAACCGCGCCATGGAAGAGCTGACCGGCAAGGTGGAGGCCGAGCTGATCGGTCTGACCCCGTTCGATGTCTACAAGCAGGAGATTGCCAACAAGGTGGTGGAGACCGACAAGCAGGTTTTTGCCAGCAACGAGCCGCTCACCTACGAGCAGTGGCTGGAGTATCCCGATGGCCGTAAAGCCTACTTCGAGCTGCGCAAGGTGCCCTTCTTCGACCGCTTCGGCAAGCGACTCGGCCTGCTCGGCTTTGGCCGTGACATCACCGAGCGCAAGCAGTATCAGGACAAGCTGGAGAAGGCGAGCCGCGACAAGACCACCTTCATCTCCACCATCAGCCACGAGCTGCGTACTCCACTCAACGGCATCGTGGGCTTAAGCCGGATGCTGATGGATACCCCCCTCGATCCCAAGCAGCACCAGCAGCTCAAGACCATTCACCTGAGTGCGGTGACCCTTGGCAATATCTTCAACGACATCATTGACTTGGACAAACTGGATCGCCGTCGTCTCGAAATTGCGCCGACCCGTATCGATCTGCCCGCCTTCCTCGACGAGCTGGAGACCCTGTCGCGCATTCAGGCGGAGCAGAAGGGGCTCTATCTCCATTTCGATCGCGATGGCGACATGCCGCAATTCGTGATGGCTGATGGCACCCGCCTGCGTCAGGTGCTGTGGAATCTGGTGGGCAACGCGGTCAAGTTTACCGATGAGGGGGGCGTCACCGTGCGTTGCCTATCCCATCCCGCCGACGAGCCGGGCAAGCTGGCCCTGCACTTCGAGGTGGAGGATACCGGTATCGGTATCCCGCGCGCCCAGCAGGAGAAGATCTTCGCCATGTACTATCAGGTGCAGGGCAAGAAGCACGCCACCGGCACCGGCATTGGCCTCGCGGTCTCTCGTCAGCTGGTGCAGGCGATGGGGGGGCAACTCTATGTGGACAGCGATCCGGGCGAAGGCTCCTGCTTTACCGCCGAATTGGAAGTGGCTTGCGCCGAGCCCGTGTTGCCAGAGCAGGAGGAGGAGATGCCTTCCCTCGATATCCTGCTGGTGGAGGATGTGGAGCTCAACGTGACGGTGGCCTGCGCCCTGCTGGGCAAGCTGGGTCATCAGGTGCAGGTGGCACGGGACGGCACCCAGGCGTTGGCGATGGCCAACCCAGATGATTTCGACCTCATTTTGCTCGATATCCAGCTGCCGGACATGACCGGCTTCGATGTGGCGAAAACCCTGCTGGAGCGTTATGGCGACAGCCTGCCACCCATGGTGGCACTCACCGCCAACTCTACCGGCGATCGCCAGTACTACCGGGATCACGGCATGCAGGATGTGATCAACAAGCCGCTTGGCTCCAAAGCGGTGCGGGAGGTGATTGGTCACCTGTTTGCCGATCTGGCCGAGGATGAAGCGGACGAGCAAGCAGATGCGGGCAATCAGGATGCCCTGCTGGATATCCCCTTCCTCACCGATTACGCCGATACCGTGGGTAAACCGGTGCTGCTCTCCAGCGTTGATCTGTTCGAGAAGATGATGCCAGACTACATGGCAGTGCTTGACTCCAACATGATTGCCAAGGATCAAGCGGGGGTGGTGGAAGAGGCTCACAAGATCAAGGGTGCCGCGGGCTCTATCGGTTTGCGCCGATTGCAGCAGACGGCCCAGCTGATCCAGAGCCCGGATCACCCCGCCTGGTGGGAAAACGTGGAAGACTGGATTGAGACGCTGCGCCGGGAATATCCGGGCGATATCGCCCGTCTGCGGCGCTGGTTGCTGTCTTGAGGCTGGAGGTTGTCTTGAGTCGGATGGAAGTTGCTGGCAAGGAGCTGCAAGATGTATAGCCGTTTGATTACCCCTGCGCGCATCCACCCCTGGGGGGACGAGGATTTGCTGGAGGCGACCGAGCAGGATCGCGCCCGTATCGTGCAGGCGGCGCCGGTGCGCCGGTTGCAGCAGAAGACCCAGGTCTTTCCGCTCGATGTGAAGGCCTCGGTGCGCAGTCGCCTCACCCACTCGCTGGAGGTGCAGGAGACCGGTCGCCAGATCAGCCGCCGTATTCTGGCCGCCTTGCCAGCCGGGATGGTCTGCGAAGGGGCCTTTATCAATCTGGTGGAGATGTCCTGCCTGCTTCATGACGTGGGCAACCCGCCGTTTGGCCACTTTGGTGAGCAGGTGATGAGTCAGTGGCTCGGCGAGATGCTGGATCCCCTCTATCAGCAGGCGCTGGCGCAGCCCCCCTCGACCCAGTGGGCTGAGCTGCGTCAGGATCTGCAACTGTTTGATGGCAACGCCCAGAGCTTGCGGCTGGTGCACAGTCTGCACGAGCTCAATCTGACGCTTGGGCAGCTGGCGGCACTCTGCAAATACCCGCAGCAGCCGCAACCCGGTGTGAGTTACGGCCAGCATCATGGCTGGAGCAGCAAACGGGGCATCTTCTTCAGTGAGCAGCCGCTCTACCGCGCCCTCGGTCAGAGCCTGGGATTGGCCCCCGGCTGCCGTCATCCGCTGGTCTACATCATGGAGGCGGCCGATGACATCTCCTACTGCATCGCCGATCTGGAAGATGCGGTAGACCGGCGGATCCTGACTCAGGGTGAACTGCTGGCTGCGCTACGAGCTGCTGACCAGAGTGACTACATGGGCACCTTGCTGGATGACGCGCTTGCCAGTGGGCGGGGCTTTTTCCCCCATTTTCGCCAGCAGCTGACCCGGGATCTGGTAGCGTTGGCGGCGCAGAGCTATGTCAGCGAACATCAGGCCATTTTGCAGGGATCCTATCCGCAAGCGCTGCTGCACGGTCAGGCGCCGGCGGCGCGGGTGCTCGATATCCTCAAGCAGGTGGCCCGCGAGCTGGTCTTTATGCGCCCCGAGGTGGAAGCGCTTGAGCTGGAGGGGTATGCGGCGCTGCGCGGGGTGCTGACCAGTTATGCCTGCCTGTTGGCGCTGCCAGCACCACAGTTTGCCCGTCTGCTGGCCGGGGAGGGGAGTCAGGCGCTGTTCTTTGCGCGCCGCCTCTATCACCGTCTCTCGGCCCGCCATCTCAAGGCCTATCGATTGGCGATCGCCACCCCGGATCCGCGCTTTGCCTGCCAGAACGAGCAGGAGTGGTATTACCGGGTGCGGCTGCTGCTCGATTATGTCAGCGGCATGACGGATACCTATGTACTGGAAGAGTACCGGCTACTCTCGGGGATCTGATGCCCCAGGCTCCCTGTCGGGCAGCATAAAATGCCGTAAAAACGTTTAAAAAGGAGTCGCAAGAGGCTTGTTTTAAATTCGGATATTTTTTAGACTTCTGCAACCTGTTCAACTTTTATCCGGTAAGGAGACGAAAATGCAACATCTGATGCTCAATATTGCATTCTCTCGCGGCACTGCGTGCGGCGTGAAATCTCGTGCTCTTTTACCGCGTGGCGTAAACAGGTAACCCCTGTCTTTTTATCACCCGCGGTTCGTCCCGCAGGGTGATATCCACTTTCTCCGGGAGAACCGCATGTTCAACTGGAGAATGTCATGTCTATCGAACTGGTTTTACTGCGCAGTGTTGAATCCCTGGTCCAGAGAAGGATTGCCCGGGTCGAGCGTCGTCTCGTGCAGGTCAATCTGTCGCCCGCCCTGCTCAGGGATATCGGGCTGGAAGGATATCAGGGTCAAATCGCCCTCGTTCGCGAGCGGGAGTATCAAACCGGCTTCCGCCTCGGGAATCGAATAACCTGATGAAAGGGGCTTGTATGGCCCCTTTCTTGGCATTGATGGCAGACTCCGGTCTGCCATTTTTGTTTGGTCCCCTGAGGGTCAGGCAAGTATAAACGTTGAGGTTGGATTGCTGTGCCGTAGCTCTATGCTCGGCGATCTGTCCATGTTGTTGTGGGCCGTCAAGTCATTACGCAGTGAATTGGCTAATTGGCACCGGACTTGGCAAGATAGATTGCCTACACTGATATCTATCTGATTCTGTTGGCTGGATCCCTCCGTTTGAACAAGGATGTTCATGAAAATCTCAAGCAAGTTGCTGCTCAGCTTCGGTTTTATCAACCTGCTGATCCTGCTCTCTTCCACGCTGGTCTATTACCGGCTGACCCAGATCAATCAGGCCCAACACACCCTGCTGGAGCAGGCGCTGCCCGCTTTGCAGCGGGATGAGGCGAGCCAGAAGGCGCTGGTTGCCACCGTTTCTGCCTTACGTGGCTATCTGATCCTCGGCAAGGATCCGGCTCAGGCTTCCCGCCTCAAGCAGGAGTGGGAGTCGGCCTGGCAGGCCATCGCCCATCAGGCCTTCAGTCCGGCGCTCGCCAAGTCTCTCGAGACCTTCAAAAGCCATCAGGAGAAGGTGTGGACCATCGCCCAGAGTGAAGAGAATCTGCCCGCTCACACCCTGATGCTGCAGGAGGCGGGTCCGCTGGCGGAGGCTGCGCTCGATCAGCTGCAATCCTTTGCCAATGAAGAAGTTGGCACCCCGCAGGATCAACTCTCCGGCGATCGCCGCATGCTGCTCAAGCAGGTGGGAGATGCCTACAACAGCCTCGCCAATTCCCTCTCCGCATTGCGGGATTTTCTCATCTCAGGCGATCCCGAATACCGCAGCAAGTATCAGGATTACTACCAGTTTCACCAGCAGCGGGTGGCTGAGGTGAAGCAACAAGCCGCGCTCTTTACCGACACGCAGCAGAGCCTCTGGCAGCTGTTTGAAGAGATGGCGACCCCCTTCTCCGAGCTGGTGGGGCAGGTGATCGAGAAACGCCAGGCGCCGGATTGGGATCAGGCAAACTACCTGATGGCCACCGACATCGAGCCGATGCAGTCCAGCCTCAGCGAGCAGCTGGTCCAGCAGGTGGGGAAAACCCGTGCCGAGGTGGATCAGATTTCGGCGCAGATGACAGGAGCCGGGAGGGCTATTAACCAGACTCTGCTGTTGGCTACCGGCAGCGCCATCGTGCTTGGTATGGTGGTCGCATGGCTCTTTAGTCGCCGTCTGACCCGTGACATTGCCTGTCTGGTGAACCGGGCGGGGCAGGTTGCAGATGGTCGGCTGGCGGCCGAGCCCTTGCCAATCACAGGGCAGGATGAGTTGGGAGACTTGACTGGTTCCATCAACCGGATGTCTGCCCAGTTACATCATCTGGTCGGGGAGTTGCAGGGCGCAGTGGGGCAGGTCGAGGTGGCCTGTCTCGATGTGGGCAGCACCACCAGAGCCATAGTGGCGGATCTGACGGAGCAGGATCTGCGGGTCGATGCGGTGGCGGCGGCTATCGATCAGATGTCAGTGAGTGCTCGTGATGTGGCTGGCAACATTGCCGGTGTGGCGGATGGAGCCCATCAAGTGCGGCAGCAGACCCGTCAGGGAGAGGCCGCGCTGGCACGAATGAGCGATACCATGCAGCAGATTGCCGCCATGATTGGACAGGCCAACGAAGCCATGGGGCTGCTGGAGCATCAGAGTGAACAGGTGGGGCAGATCACCGAGGTGATCGCCACCATTGCGGAGCAGACCAATCTGCTGGCACTCAATGCGGCGATAGAAGCGGCGCGGGCAGGCGAGCAGGGGCGTGGTTTTGCGGTGGTGGCCGATGAGGTTCGCCAGCTGGCGACCCGCACCCATCAATCCACCGCCGAGATCAGCCAGACTATTGCGGCCATCTCCCAGCAGACTCGCCAGACGGTGAGTACCGTCAGCAGCGGTACCCGGTTGGTAGAGCAAGGCCGGGATGCTGTTGGATTGGTGACAGATACCCTGAGTGCCATGAACGAGCTGGTGCAGTCGCTGTCGGGCCAGCTGGAGGCCATTTCGGTGGCAACCGAGCAGCAGTCGCGGGTGGCCGCCGAGGTATCCGGGACGGTCGACGACATTGCCGCGCTCAGTCGGCAATCCTGTCAGCGTAGTCAGCAGGGGGAGGAGATCGTAGCCAGACTGGCTGGCGATACCGGCAAGCTGCAGGCGGTCATCGCCCGCTTTGATCTTGATGCGTGAGATGGCGGGATTATCCCGCCATTGCTAATGCCATGCACTGGGCCGTCTGGCCCGTGGGTTTAGTCCAGACGTCTGAAGGTGTGGTTGTCGAAGCTGCTGGTGGTCTCCCGGTTGAGCAGGCTGACCAGCAAAATTGCCCGTTTCTCTCCATCCGGCTCCATATAGATGGCTTCGAATCCAGCTAACGGCCCCTCTTCAATCAGCACCTTGTCGCCCGAGCAGGGCAGGCTGGCGTAGCTGGCTCTCGCCTCGTCGCTGTCATCGCGGCTCATCAGCTGATAGACCAGCTTGCTGCTGATGGGGGTCCATTCACTGCCAAAGTGGATGATCCGGCTGATGCCGCGGGTCGATTTCAGGGTGACCGGTGTCACCTCTTCCAGATCGACAAAGATAAACAGATAGTTGGGGAACATGGGTTCCCGTACCGGAACTCGCTTGCCCCGGCGCAGCTTCTCGATCTCCACCATGGGGTAATAGGATTCGATACCCTGGGCATCGAGGTGGGCGCGGGCGCGGGCCTCTTCTTTTGGCTTGCAGTAGGCCAGATACCATTTTTTCATGTTATGAGTATGTTCGTGTTGCCGTGCTCGCGGATATGATAGCGGCGCCAATAAAAAAGGCCACGCATTGCGTGGCCTTTTTTGCCGAGTGAGCAATTACCAACCTTTTACCAGGCCGCCTTTGAACAGCTCGAGACCTTTCTTGTAAACATCATCGGTCTGGAAAGCTTGTACGAACTGTTTGACCTTCTCGTCATCCTTGTTGTTGTCGCGGGCGACGATCAGGTTGACGTACGGGGACTCTTTGTCTTCAACAAACAGGCCGTTTTCAGTCGGGGTCAGACCAATCTGACCGGCGAAGGTGTTGTTGATGATAGCGAGATCCACATCTTCCAGCGAACGGGGCAGCTGTGCTGCTTCCAGTTCCACAATCTTGAAGTTGCGCGGGTTGCTGGCGATATCCAGCACGGTCGCTTCCAGACCGGCGCCATCCTTCAGGGTGATCAGACCCTGTTTGGCCAGCAGGATCAGCGAGCGGCCCAGGTTGGTGGGATCGTTCGGTACCGCGATCTGGGCGCCATCTTGCAGCTCGCTCAGCGCCTTGATCTTCTTGGAGTAACCGGCAATCGGGTAGACGAAGGTGTTGCCAACCGGCACCAGCTTGAAGCCGCGATCACGCACCTGCGCATCCAGATAGGGTTTGTGCTGGAAGGCGTTGACGTCGATGCTGCCATCGTTCAACGCCACGTTCGGGGTGACGTAGTCGGAGAAGTTGACCACCTCGACTGTCAGACCGTATTTCTCTTTGGCTACCTTGGCAGCCACTTCAACCAGTTCGGTCTCCGGGCCGGCAATAGCGCCCACTTTCAGAACCTTGCTCTCTTCTTTTTGACCGCAACCGGCCAGAACCAGACCAGCCAGCAGCGCAGCCGCAACGGATTTGATGCCAAATTTCATAAAACCTCCTGTCAGAAATCGACGATTAACGATGATCACATTTGTTGACCAGGCGCTCACCCGCGCTCTGGATAAGTTGAACCAGTACTACCAGGATAACCACGGTCACCAGCATGACGGTCGGGTCAAAGCGCTGATAACCATAACGAATACCCACATCCCCCAGACCACCGCCACCGATGGCCCCGGCCATGGCCGAGTAGTTCACCAGAGTGACGAGGGTAATGGTGACGCTGTTGAGGATGCCGGGCAGAGCCTCGGGCAGCAGCACCTTGGTGATGATTTGCAGCGGTTTGGCGCCCATCGCCTTGGCCGCTTCCAGCAGGCCGTCCGGCACTTCCATCAGGGCCCCTTCCACCAGACGAGCGATGAAAGGGATGCAACCGACAGTCAGCGGCACTATGGCAGCGATGGTGCCGATACTGGTGCCGACAATCAGCCGAGTCAGCGGAATGATGGCGACCAGCAGGATGATAAAGGGCACCGAGCGACCCACGTTGACCACCATGCCCAGAGTACGGTTGAGCAAGGGGTTGGCCAGGATCTGGCCCGCCTTGGTCACATGCAGCGCTACGCCGAGTGGCAGGCCCAGCAGGCAGCCGAACAGGGCGGAGGCAAACACCATGATCAGGGTGTCGCCCAGGGCCGTGATGAGCAGATTAATCATGGCTTCGGACATAGCCCATTACCTCCAGCTGAATGTGGTTGTCGATAAGGAACTGCTGGGTCGCCTCGCACTGGGCTTCATCCCCGAACAGCTCGGCCAGCAGGAAACCGAATTTGACGCCACCGGCGTACTCGATGTCCGCGCTCAGAATGCTGATGTCGATATTGAAACGGCGGCTCGCCTCGGAGATCAGCGGCGTATCGACCGTGCTGCCGGTAAAGCCAAGCTTCACCAGCGGGTAGCTGCCTGGCACCCGCTCGCTGCTCATCCGATCCTGATACTCCTGCGGTACCTCCAGATGGATGGTGGAGTGGATGAAGTCACGAGCCAGCTGGGTCTTGGCATTGCTGAAGAACCAGGCCACTTCGCCCTGTTCGATCAGACGGCCGTCGCTGATGATGGCCACTTCGTCACAGATCCCCTTCACCACGTCCATCTCGTGGGTGATGAGCAGGATGGTGAGCCCCAGCTTGACGTTGATCTCCTTGAGCAGGGTCAGGATCGAGCGGGTTGTCTGCGGGTCGAGGGCCGAGGTGGCCTCGTCGCAGAGCAGTACCTTGGGGGCCGGTGCCAGTGCGCGAGCAATCGCGACGCGCTGTTTCTGACCGCCGGAAAGCTCGGACGGATAGGCCTGGGCACGGGCTTCCAGCCCGACCAGTGCCAGCAGCTCGGCAACCCGTTGCTGGATCTTCTCTTTGCTCCAGCCCGCCAGCTCCAGTGGAAAGGCGATGTTAGCGGAGACGGTGCGGGAGGCAAGCAGGTTGAAGTGCTGGAAAATCATCCCGATCTGGCGGCGAGCCTGGGTCAGATCCCGTTCGCTCAGGGCGACCAGATCCTGACCATCAACGATGACTTGGCCCTCTGTCGGGCGCTCCAGCAGGTTGACACAACGAATGAGGGTACTCTTGCCGGCACCGGAGGCACCGATCACCCCGAAAATTTTGCCTTGGGGTACATGCAGACTCACATCACGCAGGGCGTGCACGGCGTCACTGCCTGTACCGTAGACTTTGTTGAGACCGATCAACTTAATCATGGATTCTTCCGTGCTAACAGCCTTAAAGCACAGGGCGCTACAGGCGGGGAAATTGGGCAGAGGTTCCACTGGGTTACTCTGTCATCATGGAGGATGATGCTAAGATGTCTGGATGGCCATGTCAACGCATGTTTTTACGTCTAGACGTCTAAAAAAGTGATAAGGATTTCTGTCAGGCGGATAACGATCAGGATGGTATTGTTGCTCTTCCAGATCCTGTTTCGTCCCTACGGGATATGACCGAATTAAAGATGGTTTATATCGGGTATATGCTGGTTTTATTAGTGTGCCAGCCCGTTTCTGTTTACATCTGCTGTCGAGCTTAATGTTCCTCCATCGTTGCACAAATTGCTGCACAAATCGTTCCCTATTCGTGACCGGATCACCTGATCGCCACTTTGTCGGCGTCAACCTTGATGCAGCGCAAGGGGGGCTCGGATAGGGATTGGGTCGGTTGCGCTTGTTTTTTATACTGATGATGCCGACAAGCATGGAGGGCAGTGCGATGAGATTCCAACAGATCAAAGAGTTGCTGCACTATCTTGAACAGGTTCATCACCAGCTCGGGCTCTGTTACGGGCGTTTGACCAGTCAGGTGGACAACGAACGGAGCCGGATGTTGCTGGTCTATCTGCAAGGGCGTGAGGATGCGGCCAGTGCCCATCTGCACGAATATGCCGCTCAGCTGGGAGAGGCGGTCAGGGAGACCTGGCTGAACCAGAGTTTCAGCGAGGACATGCTGCCTGCCATTACCCGCTTCGAGCTGCCGGCATCAGTCCAGACCCAGGATATCGTCACTCAGGTATGCCGCTGGGAAGAGCAGCTGGTGGGCGAGCTGAGCCATCTGGCACGGGAGTGCCCGACACCGGCCACCACCGCTTTGCTCGAGAATCTGGCCGGGCTGGAGCAGACCCGCCTGACCCGACTGGTGCACGGGGTGCATCGACTCGACGACATGTAACGGGTGATAAGTGCCAAACACGCAAGATAACGGCCAAACAAAAGGGCCCGGCAGCAGTACCGGGCCCTTTCCATTGGATATCTGCTGACTTGCAGTGAGCGTCGGTTAGCCCTGCTGCTCGGCCGCGTAGAGGGCGGCCCCGATAATGCCCGCCTGATTGAGGCTGGCCGCCGGAATCAGTGGCGCCCGGGTCTCGATGCGATCGACAAACTTATCCAGCTTGGCTGCGCTGCCGCCCCCCAGAATGAAGAGGTCGGGGGAGAAGAGAAACTCGAGGCGCGCCAGATATTTGTTGAAGCGCTTGCCCCAGCGGTTCCAGGAGAGATCTTCCCGTTTGCGCGCCGCATCGGAGCAGTAGTGCTCGGCGACCATTCCTTCCAGCATCAGATGGCCCAGCTCGGTGTTGGGCAGCAGATGGCCGTTGACGAAGATGGCGGTGCCGATGCCGGTACCGACCGTGATGAGGATGATGACCCCCTTGCGATCCTTGCCGGCACCAAAGCGCATCTCGGCCAGACCGGCGGCATCGGCATCATTCAGCACATAGCAGGGCTTGCCGGTGACATCGGCAAACAGATGCTCGGCATCGGTTTCGATCCAGCTCTTGTCGATGTTGGCGGCACTCTTGGCAACCCCGTTGTGGATGGTGGCGGGAAAGCCGCAACCCACCGGTCCTTTCCAGTCGAAATGTTCGACCAGCGCCTTGAGGGTATGGGCGATGGCGGCCGGGGTGGCCGGTTGCGGTGTGGCAATGCGATGGCGCTCGCCAATCAATTCGCCGGTTTTGGTATCGACCAGACAGCCCTTGATCCCTGAGCCTCCAATATCCACTCCCAACATATGCATCTGTGTTGTCCTTGTTGTGTGCCGACCAGTTTGCAGTGACCACGCTGTTATGGGCACTGCAGGTCGGCAGAGCATGAAAAAAGTGCTGCAATCCGGCAAGGGGCAGATCACTTATGCGTGATCCGACAGACCTTTTTCGATGCAGCGGATCAGCAAACGGGTCTTCTTGTTCTCTTCATCCTGACGCCGGGCAAGGGTGGTCAGCGCCCATTCGATATGTTCGGCCACCATGGGATCGGCGGTGGTCAGCCCCAGTTGCAGAGCCGCGATCACCTCGGGGGTCGCCGGGCCATTGCCAAGGGCGACTGCCAGATTGCGGCGCCAGCGTTGATAGCCGATGCGGCGGATCGGGCTCCCCTCGGTCTGTTTGAGGAAATCGCTCTCGCTCCAGCACCACAGCGCCAGCAGGGGCGGGCGGTGCAGGCTGGGGCGGGGGCTAAAATCGGGTTCCGGGCTGGCATCTGCGTAGCGATTCCAGGGGCAGATAAGCTGGCAGTCGTCGCAGCCGTAGATGCGGTTGCCCATCAAGGGCCTGAACTCTTCCGGAATAGGACCGTCGTTCTCGATGGTGAGATAGGAGATGCAGCGGCGGCCATCCACCACATAAGGGGCGACAATGGCGCCGGTCGGGCAGATGTTGATGCAGGCGACGCACTTGCCGCACTGCTCCTTCTCCACTGGCTGGTCGAGCGGCAGCGGCAGGTTGAGCAACAGCTCACCGAGAAAGAAGAAGGAGCCGGCCGATTCGTTGAGCAGCAGTGAGTGTTTGCCAACCCAGCCGAGGCCCGCCTTGGCTGCCAGCGGCCGCTCTAGGATGGGGGCGGAGTCGACGAAGGGGCGCCACTCACCCAAGGTATCTTCGGTGCCCTGAAACAGCTCGGCGCAGCGCGCTTCGATGCGATCACCCAGCTGTTTGAGCCGGTTGCGCAGCACCTTGTGGTAGTCGCGGCCGAGGGCATAGCGGCTGATATAGCCGAGGGTCGGATCGCGCAGGGTGGCGGCAAAACCCGCCTCGAACGGCAGGTAGTTCATCCGTACCGACAACACCCGCACCGTGCCCGGCAGCAGCTCGTGGGGGCGCGCGCGCATCATGCCGTGGCGCGCCATGTAATCCATGCTGCCGTGATAGCCCGCATCCAGCCAGGCCTGCAATCTCGGCTCTTCGATACGCAGGTCGGTGTCGGTGATGCCCGCCTGGTCAAATCCTAGCTCCCGTGCCCAGAGCTTGATATCGTGGGCCAGCTGGTGGAAGTCAGGTGCGCTCATGCGGCTTGGCCTGGCCGGTGTTTGCTGGCGTGGGTCGATTGATAAGAGGCGGGAGCCGTCATGGTAGAGATCATCAGGGGCGCGTTGGGCACAAAAGAGGGGAGCAGTTTACCACAGGGGTTGTGGCAGACTGAACAGATCCGCGCACTGGAGCGCAACTGGGCCGCGCGTGAGGGGCAACCTCTCTATGCCCTGATGGAGCGAGCCGGTGCCGCGCTGCGCACCTATGCCACCCTGCATTGGCCCGACAGTCGCTGCTGGTGGATCTTCGTCGGCCCCGGCAATAACGGCGGTGATGGCTATGTGCTGGCCCGCCTTGCCCGCCAGATTGGCATTGAGGTGGTGGTGATTGCCGCCAGAGCACCCGACCAGCTGAAGGGGGATGCCAGACGGGCCGCCGATGAGTGGCTGGCGGCCGGTGGCCGGGTCTGGCTGGCCGAGCAGTTTGATAAGGACCAGCACTCCGCCCCGGATCTGGTGGTTGATGCCCTGTTTGGCACCGGTGTCAACACGCCCCTCTCGCCACTACTGACAAAGATCGTCGCAACAATCAATGGCTTGGCTGTGCCCGTGCTGGCGGTGGATCTCCCCTCCGGCCTCAACGGCGATACCGGCCGTGCCATGGGGGCCGTGGTGCAGGCCACTCGCACCCTCACCTTTATCGGTATCAAGCAGGGGATGCTCACCGGCGACGGGGTGGATTGCGTCGGCCAACTCGACTGTGATCCCCTTGGCGTCACGCCTGATGACACTATGCTGCCCGCCGCCTGGCGTATCGATTATCCGCAGCTGAGCACGCAGCTGACCCCGCGCCCGCGCGCTTCCCACAAGGGCTCTTATGGCAAGGTACTGCTGGTGGGGGGCAATCGCGGCATGCAGGGGGCCATCGTGCTGGCTGCCCGCGCCTGCCTGCGGGCGGGGGCCGGGCTGGTGAGGGTGTGTCAGCATCCGGAACATTCGCCGGTCAGCCTTTATCAACCCGAACTGATGAGTCTCACTACTGCTGATGACGAGGGGTGGGCGTCGGTGCGGGTCATCGGCCCCGGCCTCGGTCAGGATGAGTGGGGAAGCGCGCAAATCGCCCGTTATCTCACCGACCGGCTGCCATTGGTTTTGGACGCCGATGGATTGAATTGGCTGGCGCAATCTCCCCGCCATCAGGATAATTGGGTGCTCACGCCCCATCCCGGCGAAGCGGCGCGCCTGCTGGGATGCACCATTGCCGAGATTGAAACCGACCGGTTTGCCGCCGTGCAGGCGCTGCAGCGGCGTTATGGCGGTGTGGTGTTGTTAAAAGGGGCGGGAACACTTATTTATGACGGCGAGCGGGTCGCTCTCTGTTGTGAAGGCAATCCCGGCATGGCAAGTGGCGGGATGGGCGATCTGTTATCTGGTATAATCGCCGCCCTTTTGGCCCAGGGCTGGTCTGCCACCATGGCAAGCTGGCTGGGCGCCGTGATCCACGGCGAGGCTGCAGATCAGGCCGCCGCTGACGGAGAGCGGGGCATGCTGGCGTCAGATCTGCTGCCGCTGATCCGCAAACTGGTTAATCCCGACACCATTACAAGTTAAAAAGAAGAACATGGCAAAACAGTTGATGATGACACTGCCGGACGAGGCAGCAACCGTGGCACTGGGTGGCCGTCTGGCACAGGCCTGCCAGCAGGCGACCACAGTGTTTTTGCATGGCACGCTTGGCGCCGGTAAAACCACCCTGACCCGTGGCTGGGTGCAGGGCCTTGGCCATCAGGGCAAGGTAAAAAGCCCGACTTACACCCTGGTCGAACCCTATGAGCTCGATGGCTGGCAGGTCTACCATTTTGATCTCTATCGCCTGGCTGGTCCGGAAGAGCTGGAATTCATGGGCATTCGGGACTATTTTGCCGCCAACACACTCTGTCTGGTGGAGTGGTCCGAGAAGGGTGAGGGCTGGTTACCGGCTCCCGACCTGGAAATTACCCTCACTTATGTAGGCGAGCAGCGCGAGGTTCTGATAGAGGCTCGCACTGCTATTGGCGAAGCCATTCTGGAACGGTTGTCATCTACGTGCGCTTGATCCTTGTTATTGCTCTCTCTTTGATGGCGTTACCCTCCTGGGCGAATCAGCTCAAGAGCGTACGAATCTGGCCATCACCGGATAACACCCGGGTGGTGCTCGATATGAGCAGCGCCCCCAATTACAACTACTTCACCCTCACCGGCCCGGATCGGTTGGTGATCGATCTGAAAGGGGCGAGCAACGCCGCCAATCTGGCCCGGATCGAGAACAACAGCGAACTGGTGCGCAAGATCCGCCAGAGCACTCCGCTGGAGAAGGGCGGTCTGCGGCTGGTGATGGATCTCAGCTCCGCCATCAAGCCGGTGGTCTTTCCGCTGGCGCCAGCCGGGCCCTATGGTCACCGTCTGGTCATCGACCTTCCTTATGAAGAGAAGCGCTCGGCGGCAGCAGTGCAATCCACGCCTGTCGGTGGCAAGGGCAAGGGAGTGGTGATTGCTATCGACCCGGGCCACGGCGGGGAAGACCCGGGCTCCATCGGCCCGCGCCGTACCTACGAGAAGCGGGTCACGCTGGCGGTCTCCCAGAAGCTGGCGGCACTGATCGACCGTGAGCCGGGGATGCGCGCCGTGATGACCCGTCGTGGCGATTACTTCGTCGACCTCAACAAGCGCTCCGAGATCGCCCGCAAGGCCAAGGCGGATCTGCTGGTCTCTATCCATGCAGACAGTTTTCATAACTCGACCCCGCGCGGTGCCTCGGTCTGGGTCTTGTCGACCAACCGCGCCAACCGCGAGATGGGCAGCTGGCTGGAGAAGCAGGAGAAGCAGGGCGAGCTGCTGGGCGGTGTCGGCAAGGTGTTGGCGGAATCCGATCCCAACCCCTATCTGGCACAGACCTTCCTCGACCTCTCCATGGACAAGTCCCGTGCCGAAGGGTACGACGTCAGCCGCCAGATCCTGCGCTCCATGGGCAAGGTCGCCCGACTGCACAAGAAGGCGCCGGAGCATGCCAGTCTGGCGGTGCTGAAAGCGCCGGATATTCCCTCGGTGCTGGTGGAGACCGGTTTTATCTCCAACCATGCGGAAGAGAAGCTGCTGGCCACCGCCAGCTATCAGGACCAGCTGGCCCGCGCCATCTTCGAGGGGATCCGCAACTACTACCGCGCCCACCCGACCAAGGGGGCCATGCTGACCGGCAAGGGGCAGGTGAGTCAACCTGCCGCTACTCGCCCTGCACCGGTAGCCCAGCAGCCGGTGAGCCAGCCCAGGCAGACACAGTCGCAGCCGGTAGTGACCAACAAGATGCCCGCCACCGCCCGCGACGGCGGTGCTGGGAGCGGCTCTGGCGCCGGAGTGATCAAGCCTTACTCGGCGGCAGCGCAGGAGAGCGGTGCACCGGTCAGCAGTGTGGGGGACTATGACAAATCGCGGATGCTCCGCCATGTGGTCAAACGGGGTGAGAGCCTCTCCCGCCTTGCCGAGAAGCATGGAGTGAGTCAGTCCACTCTGGTGGAGATCAACCAGCTGCGCAGCCGGGATATTCAGATTGGTCAGACTATCTATATCCCTCAGCAGGGGCAGAGCCGCGCTGCTGCCCCCGTTCGCAGTGACGACAAGTCGCAGATGATCCGCCATGTGGTCAAGCGGGGCGAGAGCCTCTCCCGCCTTGCCGAGAAACATGGGGTGAGTCAGGCACGGCTGGTAGAGATCAACAAGCTCAAGTCGCGGAATATTCAGGTAGGGCAGGTGCTCTACATTCCGCAAAACTGACGCGCGGGATTGGGCGATGCCACTCCCGTTGTTAGCGAATACCATCAGCAAGATTGAAATTCAGGAGTAAGTGATGCCGATCCGTATATTACCCCCGATTTTGGCCAACCAGATTCCGGTTGGTGGAGAGGTGGTGGAGCGGCCCTCCTGGAGCCTTAAGAGACTGACCATCCGCAAGATAGAAATTCAGGAGTAAATGATGCCGATCCGTATTTTGCCACCCATTCTGGCCAACCAGATTGCAGCCGGAGAGGTGGTGGAGCGGCCCTCTTCTGTGGTGAAAGAGCTGGTGGAGAACAGCCTGGATGCGGGGGCCGACCGGGTCGAGATCGACATCGACAAGGGGGGCGCCAAGCTGATCCGCATCCGTGACAACGGCTGCGGTGTCGCCAAAGATGAGCTGGTACTGGCGCTGTCGCGTCATGCAACCTCCAAGGTGGCCACGCTGGACGATCTGGAAGGGATCAACAGCCTCGGTTTTCGCGGTGAAGCGCTCGCCTCCATCAGCTCGGTTTCCCGTCTCACCTTCACCTCCCGTACCGCCGAGCAGTCCGAAGCCTGGCAAGCCCAGGCGGAAGGGCGGGAGATGAGCGTCACCATCAAGCCGGCGGCCCATCCGGTAGGCACCACGGTGGAGGTGGTGGATCTCTTCTTCAATACCCCCGCGCGGCGCAAGTTCATGCGCAGCGAAAAGACCGAGTTTGCCCATATCGATGAGCTGGTGCGCCGCATCGCGCTCTCCCGCTTCGATGCCACCCTGATCCTGCGCCACAATGGCAAGGTGGTGCGCCAGTACAAGGCCGCCAATACCGTGCCGGAGCAGGAGCGTCGCCTCGCCGCCGTTTGCGGCACCCCCTTCATGCACCATGCGCTGGCGGTGGAGAGCGAGCATAGCGACGTGCGGTTGTGGGGCTGGTTGGCGACTCCGGAGGGGGCAAGACCGCAAAACGATCTGCAATACACCTATGTCAACGGCCGGATGATGCGCGACAAGCTCATCAACCACGCCATTCGTCAGGCCTATGACGAGCTGCTGCCTCCCGATCGCTTCGCCGCTTATGTGCTCTATATCGAGCTGGATCCCCGTCAGGTAGATGTCAACGTCCACCCGGCCAAGCATGAGGTGCGCTTCCATCAGGCGCGGCTGATCCACGACTTTATCTTTCAGGCGCTGTTTACCGCGCTGCGCCGCGAAGGGATGAGCGCCGCTCATCAGGACACTCCGCTGGCCGAAACTCTGGTCGAGTTGCCGGTCAGTCCGCAGATTGAATATCCCGGTCAGGCGCCACGCCCGGAGTGGTACGGTGCCGAGCACAGCTACCGGGCACCTGCACAGGTGCGGGAGGGGGGCGGTGGGGCTGGCCGAGCCAGCAATTATCAACCACCTGAGCCGCCGAGTCGGGAGGCGATGCGCGGCATGGGCGCTCTGCTCACTACGCTGCCTATCGCAACTGAGGCTGCTCCTGCGCAGCCCACTGATCCAGTGCCGTCACCCAAACAGGGGGGATGTCGCGCCCTGACACTGGTGGAGCAGGCCTACCTGTTGATTGAGCGGGATAATCAGCTGGCCCTGCTCTCGCTGGTACGCGCCGAGCGGGTGCTGCTACGCCACTGGTTGCTGGAGACCTGGGGTCAGGGGCTGGCGGCCCAGCCACTGTTGCTGCCGGTCTCCTTCAAGCTGCCGAAGAATTTGATCGCGCTGGTGACCGAGCAGGAACGTTTGCTGAAACGGATGGGGCTGGAGTTGAAAAGCGGGGGGCGCGACACCATGATCCTGACTCGGGTGCCTGCTCTGCTGCGCCAGACCGATCTGGTGCGTCTGTTACCCGAATTGCTGCAAATTATCGAGGGCGGATCTGACAGTGATGCTGGTCAGCAGGCTGAAGTATTATGCCAATGGCTGGTGGAGCAGGGGATAAGCCGCGAGAAGATATACGATTTTTCAACTGCCAGTCGTCTGCTGACGGAACTTGTGGCCGCTCACGCTGACCAACTGACAGATATTCGCATGGTACGCCCGCTTTCATTGGCGACCGTGCTGGAGGAGTTTGAACATGGCGAGTGACTTGCCGACCGCAATTTTTCTGATGGGGCCGACGGCCTCCGGCAAGACGGATCTCGCCATTGAACTGTGCCAGGCGCTGCCCTGCGACATCATCAGCGTCGATTCAGCGCTGATCTATCGCGGCATGGATGTAGGCACAGCCAAGCCGACCGCCGATGAACTGGTACGTGCCCCGCACCGGCTGATCGACATTCTTGACCCTGCCATGAGCTATTCGGCAGCCGATTTTTGCAAGGATGCCCTGCGGGAGATGAAAGAGATCGCCGACCGTGGCCGCATTCCTCTGCTGGTGGGCGGTACCATGCTCTATTTCAAGGCGCTGCTGGAGGGATTGTCCCCGCTGCCCTCTGCCGATCCCGCCATTCGTGCCGGGATTGAGGAAGAGGCTGCCCGCCTCGGTTGGCAAGCGCTGCACGATGAGCTGGTACGCATCGACCCGGTGGCCGGGGCGCGGATCCACCCCAATGACCCGCAGCGACTCTCTCGGGCGCTGGAGGTCTACCGTATCAGCGGCAAGACCCTTACCGAGTTGACACAAGTGCAGGGGGAGGGTTTGCCCTATCGGGTGCAGCAGTTTGCCATCGCTCCGAGCGATCGTGCCGTGCTGCATCAGCGTATCGAACAGCGCTTTGATAAGATGCTGCAAGGTGGCTTTGAACAGGAGGTTCGTACGCTGATGGCGCGCGGCGATCTGCACCCGGATCTCCCCTCCATTCGCTGTGTGGGTTATCGCCAAATGTGGGACTACCTGTGCGGTGAAGTGGGGTATGATGAGATGCGTTATCGTGGCATTGTTGCCACACGCCAATTGGCAAAACGACAGATGACCTGGTTGCGCGGCTGGCCCGATGTGACCTGGTTGGAATCTGGTGAGTCTGGCAATCTCGACCGCGTGCTTGCTCGCGCTGGTGCGGCTTGACACTCCCTGTATAATCAGGTTGTTATATTGATATTCGGTGTTTAAAAACAACAAACTATAAGGAAAAGAAAAATGGCTAAGGGGCAATCTCTCCAAGACCCGTTTTTGAATGCGCTGCGCCGTGAGCGGATTCCTGTTTCTATCTATTTGGTGAACGGCATCAAACTGCAAGGTCAGATCGAGTCTTTTGACCAGTTTGTTATCCTGCTGAAAAACACCGTGAGCCAGATGGTTTACAAGCACGCCATCTCGACTGTCGTACCGGCCCGTGCCGTCAATCATCACCAGCCCACTCCGGGTGGCGCGGCTGATGAACAGGGTGATGCCGAGGCGTGATATCCCTGGGCGAGTCGACTCGCCAACTCAGATTCATCATGATTCCTGTTAAGGAGCAAGCGCTTGTTTGACCGTTATGAAGCTGGCGAACAGGCCGTTCTGGTGCATGTCAACTTCAGTGATGAGGGTGAGCGGGAGGATCTGGAAGAGCTCAAGATGTTGGTGAGCTCGGCCGGAGTCAATGCGCTGGGGGTAATTACCACCAGTCGCAGTGCGCCCAGTGCCAAATTTTTTGTCGGCAGTGGCAAGGCTGAAGAGATCGCGTCCCAAGTCCAGATGCTGGATGCCGACGTCGTCATCTTCAACCATGCCCTGACCCCTGCCCAGGAGCGCAACCTGGAGCGTCTGTTCCAGTGTCGGGTGGTGGACCGAACCGGCCTGATCCTCGATATCTTTGCCCAGCGCGCCCGTACCCACGAAGGTAAACTGCAGGTCGAACTGGCCCAGTTGCGCCATCTTTCCACTCGTCTGGTGCGAGGCTGGACCCACCTTGAGCGTCAAAAGGGCGGGATCGGTCTGCGTGGCCCGGGTGAAACCCAGCTTGAAACTGACCGACGTCTGCTGCGGGAACGCATCAAGGCGATTTTGCGTCGGCTCGACAAGGTGGCCAAGCAGCGGGAGCAGGGACGCCGCGCCCGCAACCGCAACGAAGTGCCGACGGTGTCACTGGTTGGTTATACCAACGCCGGAAAGTCCACTTTGTTCAACCAACTTACAGCTGCCAGCGTGTATGCTGCCGACCAATTGTTCGCAACTCTGGATCCCACCCTGCGTAAACTGGTGATCCGGGATGTGGGTGATGTGATTTTGGCGGATACAGTTGGATTTATTCGACACTTGCCCCATGATCTGGTCGCGGCCTTCAAGGCGACCCTGCAGGAGACCCGTGAAGCGGATCTGCTGCTGCATGTGGTGGACTGTGCCGATGAGCAGATGCAGGAGAATATCGACTCCGTGCAGCAGGTGCTCGCCGAGATCGAAGCCGATGACAGGCCCCAGCTGATGATCTGCAACAAGATCGACAAGCTGGCGGATCGTCCGGCAGGTCTGGAGCGAGATGACGAGGGGCGCCCGTTGCGCGTCTGGTTGTCGGCCCAGACTGGTGAAGGTTGTGAGCATCTGTTTACGGCGCTGACCGAATTGCTGGCTGGCTCCATGGTGCATCACACCCTGCAGTTGCCTCCTTCTGCCGCGAGATTGCGCAGTGCGCTCTATCAGCTGAAAGGGATTGAGCAGGAAGGTTTTAGCGAGGAGGGTGATTTCGTGCTGGAAGTCCGCTTGCAAGTGGCCGACTGGAACCGCCTCGTGAAACAGGAAGGTGAGAGTTTACAACGCTTTATCAGGCATTGATTCGTCGATGAAGGTGACCCCTTAGGGGCTTCTCAACGTATGATGGCCCGATAGAGATGATATCCATCCGCATGTATTAATGGAGACGCTGATGGCTTGGAATGAGCCTGGTAACAACGGCAAAGACCGTGACCCTTGGGGGAATAACGGCAAGAATCAGGGACCCCCTGATCTGGATGAAATGCTGCGCAAAGTGAGTCGCCGTTTCGGTGGCTTGTTTGGTGGCGGCAAATCTGGCGGCGATGTAGGTCGCTTTGGTATCTCCATCGCGCTGGTTGTGGCTGTGGTGGTGTGGGTCGTCAGCGGCTTCTACACCATTCGCGAAGCGGAGCGTGGTGCCGTGCTGCGGTTTGGCAAGTTTTCCCATATTGTCGAGCCGGGCCTGCGCTGGAAGCCGACCTTTATCGATCAGGTGATCCCGGTGGACGTCGAGTCCGTGCGTTCCCTGCCTGCCTCCGGTTTCATGCTGACTCAGGATGAGAACGTGGTACGGGTTGAGATGGACGTGCAGTACCGTGTGGTCAATCCCGAGCAGTATCTGTTCAGCGTGACCAATGCCGACGAGAGTCTGGGTCAGGCCACCGATAGCGCCCTGCGCTACGTGGTGGGTCATACCCGGATGGATGATGTGCTGACTACCGGTCGTGAGAAGGTGCGTCAGGAGACCTGGCAGGTGATCGATGGCATCATCGAGCCTTACCAGATGGGTCTGCAGATCGTCGACGTCAACTTCCTGCCGGCGCGTCCGCCGGAAGAGGTGAAAGACGCCTTTGATGACGCCATCTCCGCTCAGGAAGATGAACAGCGCTTCATTCGTGAAGCAGAAGCCTATGCCCGTGAAGTGGAGCCGAAGGCCCGTGGTCAGGTGAAGCGTCTGGAGCAGGAAGCGGAAGCTTACAAATCCCAGATCGTGTTGAAAGCCCAGGGTGAAGTTGCTCGCTTCAACGAGCTGCTGCCCCAGTATCTGGCTGCCCCCGAGCTGACCCGTGAGCGTATCTATCTGGAAACGATGGAAGAGCTCTATCAGCAGGCCAACAAGGTGGTGGTCGACATGCCGGCTGGCAACAACAGCATGATCTACCTGCCGCTCGACAAGCTGTCTGGCAAGCCGAAGGCTGCCCAGTCTGATCGTGCCACTGTCGCCCCGGTCACAGAGCAGGTCCCCGTTTCCAACGAGGGCGCCAACTCTACCCCGACAATGCCGCTGCGTAGCGGTGACCGCTTCAGCTCAGGGAGAAACTGATAGATGAAAAAGCTAGCTATTGGTGCAATCGCTGTCGCGGCCATGGTCTGCTTCTCCTCTGTCTTTATCGTTGATGAAGGTCAGAAGGGGATTGTGGTGCAGTTTGGCAAGGTGAAGCGGGTTGACTCCGGTGAACCCCGCCTCTATGAGCCGGGCCTGCACTTCAAGGTGCCGCTCATCGACCAGGTTCGCAAGATGGATGCCCGCATCCAGACCATTGACAGCCAGGCCGACCGTTTTGTCACCTCCGAGAAGAAAGACCTGATCATCGACTCTTACGTGAAGTGGAAGATCGAGGACTTCTCCAAGTACTACCTGGCAACCGGTGGTGGCAACAAGCTGCAGGCTGAAGATCTGCTCAAGCGCAAGATCAACAACGGCCTGCGTTCCGAGATTGGTAACCGCACCATCAAGGACATCGTCTCCGGTGAGCGCAGTACCGTAATGGAAGATGCCCTGAAGAAGATGGCGCGCTCCTCCGAGCTCGGCATCAAGGTGGTGGATGTGCGGATCAAGCAGATCAACCTGCCGGTGGAAGTCTCCAACTCCATCTACCAACGGATGCGTGCCGAACGTACCGCAGTCGCCCGTGAGCACCGCTCTCAGGGTCGCGAGAAGGCTGAAATCCTGCGTGCCGATATCGACCGCAAGGTGACCGTCATGATCGCCGACGCCGAGAGTAACGCTCGCCAACTGCGTGGTGAAGGGGATGCGGAAGCCGCCAAGATCTATGCCGACAGCTACAAGAAAGACCCCGAGTTTTTCAGCTTCGTGCGTAGCATGGAGGCCTATCGCAAGAGCTTTGCCGGTGGCAACGACCTGATGGTGTTGAAGCCGGACAGCGAGTTCTTCCGTTACCTCAAGTCTCCTCACGGCACCAAGCAGTAATCGCCACGAGGTTACATTCAAAGGGTCTGCATTGTCAGACCCTTTTGTTTTTGGTGCCAACGCCAGCCGTCGACCCAGGGGGCTGGTTGCATTGAAGGAGGTCGGATGCTGACATCCATGCTGATGGGGTTGGGATTGCTGCTGTTGTTCGAGGGGCTAGGCCCGTTGTTGATGCCCAAGGCATGGCAGCAGATGTTACGGTTGCTGAGCGATCAGCCACCGGAGCAGTTGCGCCGTATCGGCGGCTCGCTAGTGGTTGCGGGTAGCGTGATCCTCTGGATGCTGAGTCGCTGAGTCTGGCGCAATGCACTGTCCAGCAGATAGCAGACAATAAAAAAGAGGCCGAAGGCCTCTTTTTTCATGCATGTCGTTTACTCAGGCACTGCGCTGCACGGCCATGTGGGCCAGTGTTTCGAGCGCCTGTTTGTGCGGGGAGTCAGGCAGGATGGCGAGGGCGGCAATGGCCTTATCGGCCTCTTCCCTGGCTCGCATGCGGGAGTACTCCAGCGCGCCGGTACGGTCGAGAATGCCAAGGATCTGCTCAAGATGCTCCATGCCGTTGCGGTGCTCGATGGCATCGCGCACCAGCTGGCGCTCTTCCGGCGTACCCACTTCCATGGCGCGCAGCAGCGGCAGGGTCGGTTTGCCTTCGGCCAGATCGTCGCCGACGTTCTTGCCCATCTCTTCGCTCTGGGAGCAGTAGTCCATCACGTCATCGATGATCTGGAACGCGGTGCCCAGATACTTGCCGTAATCGGTCATGGCCTGCTCGACGGGCTCGGGCTGATGGGTCAGCACGGCGGCAAGGCGAGTGGCGGCCTCGAACAGCTTGGCGGTCTTGCAGTAGATGACCGTCATGTAGCTCTCTTCGGTGGTATCCGGATCGTTGCAGTTCATCAGCTGCAACACTTCCCCTTCGGCGATGGTGTTGGTGGCATCCGAGAGGATCTCCATCACCCGCAGGTTGGAGAGTTCGGCCATCATCTGGAAGGAGCGGCTGTAGAGGTAGTCACCGACCAGCACGCTGGCGGCATTGCCAAACATGGCGTTGGCGGTCTCCCGGCCGCGGCGCAGGTCGGATTCGTCGACCACGTCGTCATGCAGCAGGGTAGAGGTGTGAATGAATTCGATGATGGCGGCCAGTTTCAGGTGATCCTCACCCTCATAGCCCAGCGCACGCGCAGCCATCACGGTCAGCATAGGGCGCATCCGTTTCCCGCCGGCGCTGACAATGTAGAAACCCAGCTGATTAATCAGACTAACGTCGGACTGGAGTCGGGCCAGGATCAGTTCATTGACCGCCGTCATGTCGGCGGCACAGAGCGCACGGATAGTCTGTTGGTCCATAAGTCTCGTAACGTGACAGCAGCAATAACTGCGATTTTAGTAATGGCAGGGATTCTACACGATTTCACAATGGGTTACAGTTAGGCGTTTATCCACGGCGGCAGATATGCGCACAAAATAAACTTTTTGCTAAATTGGCCTTGCCTGAGCAGATCGATTTGCGTAGAATGCCCGCCCATTGTTATAGGTTTTTGCGCATGTCTAGCCTTGAGCAAAAGACATGCCTTTACGGAGTTAATCAAATGTACGCGGTATTCCAAAGCGGCGGAAAACAACACCGTGTGGCCGAAGGTCAAATCGTTCGTCTGGAAAAGCTGAACGTTGAGACTGGCGCTACCATCGACTTCAACGAAGTTCTGATGGTTGCTGCAGGCGACACTTTTAAAGTAGGTGCTCCTTTCGTTGAAGGTGGCAAGGTTGTAGCTGAAGTTGTGGCTCACGGCCGTGGCGAGAAAGTGACTATCGTCAAGTTCCGTCGTCGTAAGCACCATCGTAAGCAAGCGGGCCACCGTCAGTGGTTCACTGAAGTCAAAATCACTGGCATCAGCGCTTAATTAGAGGAGTCCGATAAATGGCACACAAAAAAGCTGGCGGTTCATCCCGCAACGGTCGCGATTCTGAAGCTAAACGCCTGGGCGTGAAGCGTTTCGGCGGCGAAACAGTTCTGGCTGGCAGCATCATCGTTCGTCAACGTGGTACCAAGTTCCACGCTGGCACCAACGTTGGTCTGGGCAAGGATCACACCCTGTTCGCTACCGCGACTGGTAAAATCCTGTTCGAAGTTAAAGGTCCTCTGAATCGTAAGTACGTTAGCATCGTTGCTGAGTAATTACGGACCACAAGGATCCGAAGCCCCGCCAACAGGCGGGGCTTTTGTTTTTATGACATCTTTCTGATGTCGTTGACGAAAAAACGGAACGCAGCTGACTTTGGCTCTGACGGGCATGATTGGCAAGATGCGTATCGCCCGCAGGGGTCTGTACCACTATAATTGCGTATCGGTTTTTCGAATTAAGGTGACGGTTACCTATGAAGTTTGTTGATGAAGTCCAGATTCGAGTCGATGCCGGTGACGGTGGTAACGGTTGTGTAAGCTTTCGCCGTGAAAAATATATTCCCAACGGTGGTCCGGACGGCGGTGACGGCGGTGACGGTGGCGACGTATATCTGATCGCCGACGAGAACCTCAATACCCTGATCGACTACCGTTTCGAGCGTTTCCATGCTGCCGAGCGCGGTGAGAATGGCCAGAGCGCCAACTGTACCGGTCGCCGCGGTAAGGACAAGATCCTGCGTGTGCCGGTCGGTACCCGAGCGACCGATGAAGATACCGGTGAACTGCTGGGGGATCTGACCCACCACGAGCAGAAGCTGCTGGTTGCCAAAGGTGGTTTCCACGGTCTGGGCAACACCCGCTTCAAGAGCTCCGTCAACCGTGCTCCCCGCCAGAAGAGTAACGGTACTCCGGGTGAAGTGCGTACCCTGAAGCTGGAGCTGCTGCTGCTGGCCGATGTCGGCATGCTGGGTCTGCCCAACGCAGGCAAGTCTACCTTTATTCGCGCCGTTTCTGCGGCTCGCCCGAAAGTGGCAGATTATCCCTTTACCACCCTGGTGCCGAACCTGGGGGTGGTGCGTGGTGAAAACTCCCGCTCCTTCGTGATCGCCGATATCCCTGGTCTGATCGAAGGTGCTGCCGAAGGTGCAGGTCTGGGTATCCGCTTCCTGAAACACCTCGAGCGTTGCCGCGTACTGATCCACCTGGTGGATATCTGCCCGGTTGATGGCTCCGATCCTGCTGAAAATGCCGTGACCATCGTCAAGGAGCTGGAGAAGTACAGCCCGGAACTGGCTGGAAAGCCGCGCTGGTTGGTGTTTAACAAGATGGACCTGATCCTGGAAGAAGAAGCCCAGGAGGTGATGGATCGCGTCAAGGCGGCCCTGAACCACGAAGGTCCGGTCTATGCCATCACTGCCATCAGCAAGGAAGGCACCAAGAAGGTCTGCTACGACATTCTGGATCTGCTGGATACCATGCCCCGTCAGCTGGCGGAAGATGCCAAAGACGCCATCGAGAAGGTGGAGTTCAAGTGGGACGACTACCACAAGAACCAGCTGGCCAAGGCTGAAGCGGAAGCACTGGCTGCCTCTCTTGCCTTCGATGAAGGGCTTGATGATGACGATTGGGATGACGACGAAGATGATGGCGTTGAAGTCATCTACGTCCGTGACTGATCCCCGTCACTCTCATTGAAAACCGGAGCCTGAACAGGCTCCGGTTTTTTTATGTCTATCGAGCAGCAACTCATTAGATATATTTGTGATGTCACTTATTGCCTGCCACTGATAACCGATTATACTGCCCACCAAAATTAACAATAGCGAAACAATCATCTGGCGATGTCGATTGAATCGATATGCGCATCTGTATCTTATTGTTTTAATGGAAGGTTTGCCTGTAGAAATATTTATGCGCAGATTTCTGCCTTAAGGGCTTGTTTGTGCATTTTTTTAGAGTATTCTTGCGCCCGTTTTGCCGGTTAATGCATGAATACGCAGGTTGGCCGGGCTAGGGAAAAGTAACATTAGGGCAGTCATATCATGTTGGAAAAGAGTCTCGAAGCACCTGCGGTCAATACTCGCCGTAATTTGTTGATGTTTCTGGTTCCGTCACTTATCGGGATCCTGCTGTTCATGACGCCGGTCGTCTATGACGGTAACGTCACCATCCCGGTGGCCGTGCTGGCCAAGCTGGTGCAGCGCGTTTTTGCCGATTATCTGGTCGCCATGGTCAGTGCGGTGATCACCACCACCATGCTGATGACGGTGATTGCCTGGCTGTTCAAGCCAGCGATTCTGGTGCGTCGTCCTTTCCTCAACAGTTTGTTCAATGTCTCCCCTTTCTGGGCCTGCGTACGGGTATTGGGCGGTATCTTCGTGCTGCTGACCTTCTTCCAGGTGGGGCCTGAGGTGCTTTACTCCGGCGCAACCGGTGGACTGGTGCTCAACGATCTGCTGCCGGTGCTGTTCTCGGTCTTCATTTTTGCCGGCCTGCTGCTGCCGTTGCTGCTCGATTTCGGGCTGCTGGAATTTGTCGGCACCATGATGACCCGCATCATGCGTCCGGTGTTCCGGTTGCCGGGTCGCTCCGCAGTGGACTGCTTTGCCTCCTGGCTTGGCGATGGCAGCGTCGGCATCCTGCTGACCAGCAAGCAGTACGAAGGGAAGTTCTACACCCAGCGTGAAGCTGCGGTGATTGGCACCACCTTCTCTGCAGTCTCCATCACCTTCTGTCTGGTGGTGATCTCCCAGGTGAAGCTGGAGCACATGTTCGTTCCCTTCTACCTGACCGTCTGTCTGGCGGGCGTGGTTGCCGCCATCGTGGTGCCGCGTTTGCCGCCACTTTGCTGGAAGAAGGACATCTATGCCGATGGCACTCCCCTGTGCCGCAAGCAGGAAGCAGTGCCGCACCAGCACAGCGTGATGAGCTATGGTTTCGAGCGTGCCCTCACCAAGGCTGACAGCATGACTGATCTCGGCGCCGTCGCACGGGAAGGGGTGAAGAATGCACTGGATATGGTGTTTGGCGTGCTGCCGGTGGTGATGGCGATCGGTACCTGTGCCCTGATGCTGGCCGAGCACACCCCTATCTTCAACTGGCTTGGCGCCCCGTTTGTCCCCTTGCTGGAGCTGCTGCAACTGCCGGAGGCGGAAGCGGCTTCCAAGACCATCATGGTCGGTTTTGCCGACATGTTCATTCCGGCGGTGCTGGCCTCGACCATCGAGAGCGACATGACCCGCTTCGTGATTGCCGCCATGTCGGTAACCCAGCTGATCTATATGTCGGAAGTGGGCGCCCTGCTGCTGGGCAGCAAGATCCCGGTCAAGCTGTGGGAACTGTTCGTTATCTTCCTGCTGCGCACTCTGGTTACCTTGCCGGTTATCGCCGGGGTAGCACACCTGCTGTTCTAAGGGCGCAACGGAGTGAAAAACGGTCAACCTCGGTTGACCGTTTTTTTTATGGCTTTTCCTCTTTTCTCCGGGCTTGATGGATGACGCGGGCCCTTGCTCATCAGTGTCCCTGCGGATGGGGTTGTGCTGGCTTGCGGGGACACTGCACCAGCAGGGTATGGATGGTGAAGGTGCTGATCTGGGGGAAGCTCGGGCTAAATCCCCTCATCGGGTCGGAGCCCCCCATGCTCATCTGAACTTTGGTGAAGGTATGCTGGCTGCGATCGGTTTCCTGATAGCCCTGCGGACAGCTCAAGCTTGCCTGTTGCTGGCAATCATCCGGCGCACTGCACTCGATCTGGAATCGTTGCTGCGAGGAATCTGCGGAGGTGAGCTCAGTGACAGTGGCGGGGGCGCAACCGGACAGCAATATACTGCCCAGCAGGACAATTCTCTGTGACATAAGAGGTTTGTGCTCAGTGGAACAAGAAAAGGGTGGTAGCGTGCCGGCTTGGGCCTTGGTATCCCATACCGGCCGCAGTATGCGTTTGCGTGACGTTATGCTCAGATCGGACACTGGATGGTTAACGAGTGGACCGTGTTGGCGATGCGATAGGGCTTGGCTGCTTTGTAGACCTTCTTCTCGTCGTCATAGCTTCCCCCCAGATACTGGGTGCTGTAGAGCGTCTGCTGGCGGCGGTCGGTCTCCTTGTAACCTTGCGGGCAGGTCTGGTTGGCCTGCTGGAAGCAGGCTTTCATGCTGCTGCACTCGATGTAGAAGCCGCGCTGGCTGGTATCGGCAAGGTGCACCGGGGTGACGGTGGGGACGGGGGGAGACAACAGGGCGCAGCCGGAGAGCATCAGTGCGCCCAGCAGAACGAGATGTTTTGACATAGATAACCTGAACAGTGTGGTGTGACAAAAAGTGAGGGGGAGTCTATTGCTCCCCCTTCGCTATAGGGGCACCGTTATAACCAGCCGGGGGTGCTCAGGCCAGCCCGCAAATGTAAGAAAATATGATCCACCCACGGGCTTGTGCGGCCAGCAGGATGAGCGTTCAAACAATACTTGCCTGAGATTTGTTCCGTTCGATTGCTGCCGCTTGGCAGGCAGAGTGTGGCAGGAGATAGTGATTCATTCAGGTATCCCGTGCTACATTGCCCTACTTGTTACTGGCCTGTAAATCAATGGAGTGACCCATGTCTGCCATCCCCTATTCCGTGCTCGATCTGGTGCCTGTTGCCGAAGGTTCCGTGCCTGCCGAGTCGTTTCGCCGTTCACGGGATCTTGCCCGCCATGTCGAGGGTTGGGGTTACCAGCGCTACTGGCTGGCCGAACATCACAACATGCCGGGCATTGCCAGTGCCGCTACCTCGGTGCTGATCGGCCATCTGGCCGAAGCCACCACCACTCTGCGGATCGGCGCGGGTGGCATCATGCTGCCGAACCACTCGCCGCTGGTGATTGCCGAGCAGTTTGGCACTTTGGCTTCTCTCTATCCCGACCGCATCGATTTGGGCCTTGGTCGCGCCCCCGGTACCGATCAGCGCACCATGCGGGCGCTACGGCGTATGCGCAGTGGCGAGGTGGATGATTTCCCAGCCGATGTGCGCGAGCTGATGAGCTATTTTGGCGACGAGATCGGCGCCGTGCAGGCGGTGCCCGGTAAGGGGCTGCATCTGCCCATCTGGCTGCTGGGCTCCAGCCTCTACAGCGCGCAACTGGCGGCGGCGATGGGCTTGCCGTTCGGTTTTGCCTCCCATTTCGCGCCCGCCATGTTGCTGCAGGCGCTGGAGATCTACCGCAGCCAGTATCGCCCCTCTGCGCGCTGGCCCAAGCCCCATGCGGTGGTCTGCATCAACATGATCGCCGCCGACAGCGAGCGGGAGGCCCGCTTCCAGTTTACTACCGTGCAGCAGCAGTTCTTGCGCCTCCATCGCGGTGATGCGGGCAAGCTGCCCACGCCGGTCGTCCAGCTTGGTGACGAGTGGGCGCCCCGTGAACTGATGGCGATGGAGCAGACCCTGGCTCGCTCTCTGGTGGGCGACCCTGAGCAGGTTCGTCACGGCCTCAAGGCCCTGCTGGCGGAAACCCGTGCCGATGAGCTGATGTTCAATGGGCCCATCGTCGATCATCAGGCCCGACTGCGCTCCTTTGAAATTGCCGCCGAGCTGATGCAGAGCCTGTAAGCCATGACGAACCCTACTGTCGCGGTGGATGAGGTGTATTGGAATCCCATGGTACCGGAGCTGTCGGTTACCGATCTGACTCGAGCTCTGGTTTTCTATACCGGTTTGTTGGGTTTCTCAGTCCGCTATCGGCGCGATGACCCTCCTTTTGCTTATCTTGAGCAGCAACAGATACAGCTGATGCTGGAGCAGGTACATCCGGCGGGTTGGCAGGTCGGGGCGCTGGAGCCACCGTTCGGTCGGGGGATCAATCTGCAGATGGAGCTGACCGAGATCCAGCCGCTACTCGACCGATTACAGGCCGCCTAGATTGCACTTTTCCGGCAGCCTACTGAGGTCTGGTATCCAGTGGGCGAGATGCTGGCCGGGCAGCGCGAATTTTTGCTGCAGGATCCCGATGGTTATCTGTTACGGTTTGTGCAATATCTGGGGGAACGAGCGGCTGACTGACAAGATAAAAATCTTAACCATCTGATTTTAAAGGATTGTCAGATGTATGTCGGCCATCTGTCGTGTCACCTTTCGCGGCGTTAGCCCTATGCTGGCCCTGTCAATTACCACAAGGAGTTCGAGATGATCGTCAAGAAGTTGAGATTGCAACGGGGTTGGTCTCAGGATCAGTTGGCAACGTTGACTGGTTTGAGTGTCCGCACTATCCAGCGGATCGAGCAGGGGCAGCAACCCGGACTGGAATCTCTCAAGGCCCTGGCTGCCGTCTTTGAACTCGATGTGGCTCAACTGGATGGATCAGAGCAACAGGAGCGCGAGATGAGAGGAAGTGACACTATGGGGCAGGATGCGGTGCAGGTATCGGCAGAGGAGCGGGCGGCAATGCGCTATGTGGAGGAGCTCAAGGGCTTCTATCACCATGTCGCCAGCTACGTGGTGGTGATCTGCGGGCTGTTTGTCATCAACTACCTGAGCAATCCGGAGTACATCTGGGCCTGGTGGCCAACCCTGGGTTGGGGGCTGGGACTTGCCTCCCATGCTGTTCGGGTGTTTCAGCCCTTCAAGCTGTTTGGCCCCGAGTGGGAGCGGCGCCAAATCGAGAAGCGGCTGGGGCGCAAGTTGTAACCTTATTCGCAGGGAACCAGAGAACACAAAACAGCAAGCCCGGCAACCTGCCGGGCTTTGTTATTGGAGCGGGTTGTGGCCATCCGTGCGGCAGCGACCGCCAGATTGCTGCGTCCCCCCTAGCTGGCGTGAACCGGGCAGGGGGTGGCAATCAGGGCATCATCCTCGTAGCGCCACAGGGTCAGGCTGTTGCCCCAGACACAGCCGGTATCGAGTGCCTTGATATCGCTCTTGCCGGTGTTGCCCATCAGGGCCGCCCAGTGGCCGAACACCAGAATGGGGTCATCCACGTGATGCTCGCGCTGCTCGAACCAAGGGCGCAGGCCCGGGGTCGACTCCTTCGGCCCCTTCTTGCATTTGAAGTCGAGCCGGCCATCAAAGTAGCAGAAGCGCATCCGGGTGAAGGTGTTGATGATGTAGCGGTAGCGGTCGATCCCGACCAGATCATCTTTCCAGCCATCGGGCTGGTCGCCGTACATGTTGTGCAGCAGCCAGCTGTACTGGTCACCGCGCAGCAGGCTCTCTACCTCGCGGGCGCAGTTGCGCGCGGTGCGGACATTCCATGCGGGGGAGATCCCGGCATGCACCATCATGATGGGGAGATCCGGATGTTCGGCCAGTAGCGGGCGGTGGCGCAGCCACTCCAGCAGTTCATCCCGATCAGGGGCATCCATCAGGCTTTGCAGCTTGTCTTTCTTCTTGAGCGGTGCAACGCCATCTGCGACAGCCAGCAGGTGCAGGTCGTGGTTGCCGAGCACGCTGACGGCACGGTTGCCCAGCCCTTTGACAAAACGCAGGGTATTGAGGGAGTCCGGGCCGCGGGCGACCAGATCGCCGCAGAGCCAGAGCACGTCTTGGTCGGGATCGAACGCGGCAAGATCCAGCAGACGGCGCAAGTCGTCGTAACAGCCCTGGATGTCACCGACAAAACAGTTCGCCATGAAACCTCAGTTGATAATATTGGGGATGGCCAGCGTGAAGGGGGCGATAGGCGCCTCGAACTGCTGGCCAGAGCCATCTTGCAGGGTATAGCTCCCTTCCATCACCCCGAGCGGGGTCGCCAGCGGCACGCCGCTCTGGTAGCGGTAGGTCTCACCTTCGGCAATGACGGGTTGTTCTCCGACCACGCCCGGGCCTGCCATTTCCTGCATCTTGCCATTGGCATCGGTGATGAGCCAGCGCCGATGAAGCAGTTGCACCGGGCCGGGCCCCAGATTCTCAATCTCGATCAGATAGTGAAACTGGTAAGGGTCTTTGGAGCCCGCCACATACACGGGGTATGGGCGGATCTCGATGTGCGGGAGTGCCACAGGATCAGGCCTGTTGCTGATCCGCCAGCCAGTTGGCGATCATGACAAACTGCTCGAGGGAGAGATTCTCCGGGCGCAGGTTGCCATCGATACCAAGCTCGGTCAGCTGGGCGTCGGTGATGAAGTTGGAGAAGCTGTTGCGGATGGTCTTGCGACGCTGGCCAAAGCCCTCGGTACAGACGCGATTCAGACAACGGATATCTTTTGCAACTATGGTCGGATTCTTGTGCGGGATCAGGCGAACTACGGCAGAGTCCACTTTCGGCGCCGGTTTGAAGGCACCCGGGCCCACTTCCAGCACCGGCACCACCTGGCAGTAGTACTGGGTCATCACGCTCAGACGGCCATAAGCCTTGCTGCCCGGGCCGGCGGCCAGACGCAATACCACTTCCTTTTGCAGCATGAAGTGCATGTCTTCAACCCGGTCGGCAAACTCGCACAGGTGGAAGATGAGCGGGGTGGAGATGTTGTAGGGCAGGTTGCCGAAGATTCGCAGCGGCCCCTTGCCTTCACCCATCAGGGTGCCGAAGTCGAAACGCATGGCGTCCGCTTCGATGACGGTCAGCTTGTCTTTGAGGGTCGGGTGCTCGCGCAGGCGAGCTGCCAGGTCCCGGTCAAGCTCGACCACGGTCATTTTGTCCATCTGGGCGGCGACCGGCTCGGTCAGCGCGGCCAGACCCGGACCGATCTCCACCAGATTCTGACCCGGCTGCGGGTTGATGGCGGCGACGATTTGATCGATCACATACCGGTCGTGCAAGAAGTTCTGACCGAAACGCTTACGGGCCGTGTGGCCCATGTGCACCTTACTGCTCATATCTTTTTTTCTCTACCATCTTGATGGCGTGGTTAATCGCGGTGACAAGGCTGCCCGGATCGGCCAGGCCCTTGCCTGCCAGATCCAGCGCGGTGCCGTGATCCACCGAAGTGCGGATGAAGGGAAGCCCCAGGGTGATATTGACCGAACTGCCGAAGCCCTTGTATTTGAGCACGGGCAGCCCCTGGTCGTGGTACATGGCGAGTACCGCATCCGCATCCTTGAGGTATTTCTCCTGGAACAGGGTGTCGGCCGGCAACGGGCCGACCAGATCGATCCCTTCCTGACGCAGCGTGGCCAGGGCGGGTTCGATCACGTCAATCTCTTCACGTCCAAGATGGCCACCTTCCCCTGCATGGGGGTTGAGGCCGCAGACGTAAATACGGGGTTTGGCGATGCCAAACTTGGTGGCGAGATCCTCGTTGAGGATCCGGATCACCTTGCCGAGGCGATCCTCGGTGATGGCCATCGCTACATAGGCCAGCGGAATATGGGTAGTCGCCAGTGCGACCCGCAGCCCCTCGGTTGCCAGCATCATCACCACATCGGCGGTGTTGGATTGCTGGGCAAAGAACTCGGTGTGGCCACTGAACGAGACCCCGGCCTGGTTGATGATCCCCTTGTGCACCGGCCCGGTCACCACGGCGGAAAATTCGCCGCTCATGTTGCCATCACAGGCACGCTGCAGGGTTGCCAGCACATAGGCGCCATTGCCTTCGTTCAGCTCGCCCGGCACCACGGGGGCGCCGAGGGTGACCGGACAGACGGTCAGGGTGCCCGCCCGCTGCGGGTGGGCAGGGGCTGTTGCGTCATAGGGCTCAAGCTCGACAGAGAGCCCCAACTGGGCGGCACGCTCGCGCAGCAGCGCCGGATCGGCGATCGCCACCAACTGGTGGGGCCAATCCTGCTGGGCAATCTGCAGCACCAGATCCGGGCCGATCCCGGCCGGTTCGCCCGGGGTAACGGCAAGGCGACGGCAGCTCATCAGCTACCGGCTCCTTCGATCTGGATGTAGGCCTCGTCACGCAGCTCATCCAGCCACGCCTGGGACTCTTCCACGAAGCGACGGTTGTAGATCAGCTGGTAGGCGCGCTGCTCCTGAGCCTTGTCGGTCGCATCCTGGCTGCGGCGATCTTCCACCTGCACTATGTGCCAGCCATGGCTGGTACGGAACGGGGCACTGATCTGGCCCGGTTGCAGACGGTTGACCATGTCGCGGAACTCGGGGACATAGACGTTGGGATCAGACCAGCCCAGTTCGCCACCCTGCACCGCAGAGCCCGGATCTTCGGAGTACTTCTCTGCCATGCTGGCGAAGCTGGCCTTGCCGCTCTTGATGTCGTGCAGAATACCATCCAGCATCCCCTTGGCTTTCTCTTCGCTCAGGATAATGGATGGCTTGATCAGGATGTGACGTGCCTTCACCTCGGTCTGCATCACTTGCTGCTGACCCTTGGTGTCGAACACCTTGACGATGTGCAGGCCGGCGCCGGAGCGCAGCGGGCCGACGATGTCGCCCTTCTTGGCACCCTGTACTGCTTCCGCCATCAGGGTCGGCATCTCTTGCGGGCTCATCCAGCCCCAGTCGCCCCCTTCCAGCGCCTTGGGACCGTTACTCTCGGCAATGGCCAGTTTGCGGAAGTCGGCACCCTGCTTGAGGGCGGCCAGAATGCGCTCGATCTTGCTCTTGGCGGCATCCAGCTGGGCGGCAGTGGGGTTGTCCGGCAGGGCAATCTGGATATGGCCGACGTGGTATTCGTTCTGCTGTTGACCCTGTTTCTTCAGGATCTCCACCACCTGCTTCACCTCCTGCTCGGAGATGTTGATACGGCGGCGCACCTGGTTGCGGCGCACCTCGTTCATCAGGATCTCGCGGCGAACCTCTTCCCGATATTGGGCATAGGTCATCCCTTCACGGGCGAGCTGGGCCCGCAGCTGATCCAGGGTCATCTTGTTGTCGGCAGCGATGCCCTGAATAGCCTGTTCCAGCTGGGTGTCGCTGATCTTCAGCCCCTGGCGCTCCGCCAGTTGCAACTGCAGGCTCTCCTGGATCAGGCGATCCAGCGCCTGTTTGCGCAGGGTGGCATCGTCAGGCAGGGACTGGCCGCTCTCCTGAGCGGAGAGTTTTACCTTGTTGACCAGTGCGTCCTGTTGGCTGGACAGCACCACGTCCTTGTTGACCACGGCTAGAACCTTGTCCATCAGCTCGGGCGCAGCCAGTGCGGCCTGGCTCATGGCACCGAACATTCCCGCGGTCAGCAGGGCAATCAGGGTCTTTTTCATATCCATCTCTCAAGGCTGGGCCAGCATCATTGCTGGCCTTTCAGATTAAACGGGCGAACATAGGGCAACAGCTCGGTATCCAGGGTGACGCTGCGGCCACCGGTACCCACGCTGCCAAGTCCCTTCATTTCAAACTGCAGACCAATGACTTTTTCCGAAGTGGGCTTCAGGGTGACGTTGTCCGGCTGATTGTGCCACTCCAGGCTCATGTTGATGCTCCAGCAGCAGGAGTCGTATTTGACACCGATCTTGCGGTCAATGTTCACATCCTGCTTGATGTCACGGTAGTAACCGCCATACATCTGCCACTGATCGGCGATCGGCGCCATCATCACCAGACCTGCCTGGCTCAGATCTTCTGCCAGCGCCGTGTTGGTCGGATAGCGATAGTCCAGGTTGCCATCCTTGATGTAGCGGTAGTTGACCTGAGTGGTCAGCTTGCCGGTCCGGTACTCGACTGCACCGTTGCCAGCCGTAAATTCACCCTCGGAGGTATCGTACTGGGTCCCTGCGTGGGCAAACCACTCATCGGTGATCCGGGCATCCCCCTCGAACGAGAGCAGGGAGCGGGCGTTGGTGCTTTCCGGATTTGAAGGGTAGAGGCGCACCTTGGGTGGTGTCATTTCGAAGGCCTGGGCCACCGCCAGACGCAACCGTTCATCACCCACATTGTCATAGACCCGGCTGGTCAGGCCAACGGTGACCCGATTGGCATCGCTGATGCGGTCGAGACCGGCAAAGCGGCGGTCACTGAACAGGCTGTAGTAGTCCTGACGGGTGGTGGTGGAGTCGTAGATCCCGATCTCGTCCTGATTTTTGTAAGGGATATAGAGGTACTGGAACTCGGGTTCCAGGGTTTGGGTGCCCTTGCCATCATACCAGTCGAGCGGCCGATCGAAGTTGACGCCCCCCTTGAGCCGGAAGGACGGCAGAGTTCGGGTAATGGTGCCGTCTTTCAGTACTGATTCATTCCCTTGCATATACAACTGGGCATTGCGATCTAACGCAGTGTTACCGCTTAGGTTGGGGTGTTTATAAGTATCAGGTACCTCTTGGTTATAGGAGGTAAACATCAGTTTGTACTGGCTGGTCAGGTAGTAACCCGGTGCATCTACCAGAGGCACGGTCAGGGTGGGGGCCAGATGCAGACGAGTGGCGGTATAGCGCTCACCGGCCTGTTGGGCTGTGGCACTGCCGCTGTCATAGCCAAACTTGGTTAGTTCGCTGTTCCAGGCCAGATCGAACCACTTGCCTTGCTGATAGTAGTTGTAGTCAATACGCGGCAGCATCTCGTGGGGCAGTAGCACATACGGACTCAGGATCTGGTAGCGGCGCACCTCGGAGGTGAGGTTCCAGTTAGGCTGGTAGTAGCCAGCGGTAAAGGATTGTTGCAACTGGCTGTCGACCTGAGTGCCCACTTGCGGGCTGAAGTCGTTGAAGTAGTTGTAATCCTTGTCGCGCACCTGGGTGTAGTCGATACCAAAACGCAGGCTGCCATCCATCAGGGCGGAACCGTGGCGGACGTTCATCAGGTAGCGATGGCCATCGGACAGGCCAGCCAGACTCGGATTGCTCGGGCTGTACTGCTTGTCATCCGCCAGATTTTCAAAATAGAGGGTGCCGGTGTGGGCGGGGTCCGGCATATAGCGGAACTCCACCTGTTCCATCAGGCCGCGTTTATCCATAAAACGGGAGGTGATTGTGGCATCGTAGTTGGGAGCTATGTTCCAGTAGAAGGGCTGGGTGATATCCATGCCGTTGCTGGAGCTCTGCTTGTAACCCGGGTAGAGCAGACCGGTCTTCCGCTCATCCTTGATGGGGAAGTTGATATAGGGGAAGTAGAACACCGGGTAATCATAGAGCCAGAGGCTGGCATTCCAGGCTTCGCCGAACACCTCTTTCTGGTCGATGTCGATGCTGCCCGCCTTGAGGGTCCACACTTCCTGACCGGGGGGGCAGGTGGTGTACTGGGCCCCCTCCATGGTGATGTTCTGGTTGTTGTTGGTCATCACCACGCGCTTGGCAAAGCCGCGCACCGGTGAGCCATGCACCTGATACTTGCCCTCTTCCAGTTCGGAGTTCTTGGTATCCAGGTTGGATTTGAGGGTCTTGTCGCTGGTGACGGTCACCTGACCGTCGTTGTAATAGATGTTGCCGATGGCGATGACATCCCGGCTCTTCTGGTCGAGCTGGGCATAGTCGGAGTCAAACTTGCGAACACCCTGACGAACCTTGACGTCACCTTCATAGACGGCGGTGCCGCCCTGTTTGGCCTCGAGACGGTCAGCATCAACCTCGACCGGCTGTGCGTTGGCATCCTGATCCGATGCAGGCTTCTCTATCTTGGGAACATAGTCATAGCAGAGACTATCTAGAATGCCGGTGGCTGGCGGCGCTTCGAACGGGGCCGCCTGCACCATCATAGAGGTGAGTGCGGGGGCCAGGCTGATAGTCAGGGCGATGGGATAGCGGTACCCCAGTGTCCATTTTGTCATGTGAAAGACTCGTGCAATCCGTGATAGATACGGTTGATCCAAGGCATGCATTTTACGACAGGTTTCATCGAGTTGACATTGCATGTCATTGCTTTATGTTAGCCGGCAATGATAAAGCATTATTGCGGCCAGGGCTAACAGCCAAGTGCTGCTTTCCACCTTGGTCCTCTACTTATGCACGATCGCGATTCCCTGCTATTGCAGTGGGCACGCCGTATTTCCGGTGATGCCAATCTTCAGTTGACCCTCATTTCCGGTGATGCCAGCTTCCGCCGCTACTCTCGTGGTGGTGGTCTTGTGTGGGTGGATGCCAATCCGAAAACAGAAAAAAATCATGAGTTTGTTCGTAACGCTGCGGCCTTGCAGGCGCGTCAGCTGTTGGCGCCAGAGGTGAAGGCGGTGGACTACGAACAGGGGCTGCTGGCGGTCAGTGACCTGGGCGATACCCAGCTGATCAGCTGCCTGAACGAACACAATGTGCTGGCCTGGTATGGCAAGGCGATTGATTTGCTGCCCCGCCTGGGGGCGGTTGAACTGGCGCTTGAACCCTTCGATGCAGCTTTTATGGCGCGGGAGAACAGCATTTTCCCCGAGTGGCTGCTGGGTCATCATCTGCAACTGACCCTGAGCCATGAAGAGCAGCAACTGCTGGACGAGACCTTTGCCTGCCTCACCGCCTGCAATCTGGCCCAGCCGCAGGGGGTGATGCATAGAGATTTCCACAGTCGCAACCTGATGGTGTGTGGCGGGGATACTCCCGAGAGCAGCCGGCTGGCCATCATCGATTTTCAGGATATGGTCATCGGGCCGCTCACCTATGACCTGGTCTCCTTGCTTAAAGATTGCTACATACGCTGGCCTGACGAGGTGATCGATGAAGGTATGCGCCACGGCTTTGCCACCCTGCAACAGGCGGGTCTGCTTGGCGAGCTCGATTATGCCAGTTTCCGTCGTGATGCCGACCTGACCGGCATGCAGCGCCACCTCAAAGCGGCGGGGATCTTCACCCGGCTCTATCATCGCGACGGCAAGTCCGGCTATCTCAAGGATATTCCCCGCACCCTCGGCTACGTGGTGGATGTCTGTCGCACTCACGGTAGTGCCTATCCGGTATTGGCCCGTTTTGGTCAGTGGCTGGAGCAGGTGGTGTTGCCGGGGATCGCCAATGCTGGAGTTAAATCATGAAGGCGATGATCCTGGCCGCTGGCCGTGGCGAGCGAATGCGCCCGCTGACTGACCTGCTGCCCAAGCCGCTGCTGGCGGTGGGGGGCAAGCCGCTCATCGTTCATCACATCGAAAAACTCAAAGCCGCTGGCGTGACCGAGTTGGTCATCAACCACGCCTGGCTTGGCCACAAGCTGGTCGATAGCCTTGGTGATGGCAGTGCGCTTGGCGTGACCATCCACTGGTCAGCCGAGGAGAGTGCGCTGGAGACCGCGGGCGGCATTGTGCAGGCGCTGCCGCTGCTGGGCTCTGAAGCCTTTTTGGTGATCAACGGCGATACCTGGCTCGATCTCGATTATCACACTCTGGTCAGCCAGCCCCTTGGCGATGATTTGGCCCACCTCTGGCTGGTGCCCAATCCGCCCCAGCACCCGAACGGGGACTTTGCCCTGCAAGGGGGGCGAGTCATGGATACGCCAGCGTTTACCTTCAGCGGGGTCGGACTATATGATCCGGCGGCCTTTGCCGGTCTCGCGGGCGGCGCCCGCAAGCTGGCGCCCCTGCTCCGTGACTGGATGGCGCAAGGGCGGGTGGGCGGCAGCCTGCTCGCTGGCGAGTGGCGTGATATCGGCACGGTCGATCGACTGCGCGAGCTGGATGACCAGCTCCAGGCCCGCACTCATTAACTTCAAGAGGTCTTGAACCATGCGTATTTGGGGTAAGGTGCTGGGCGCCTTCTTCGGTTTTCTGCTCGGCAATATCATCGGTGCACTGATTGGCCTCTGGATCGGCCACCGTTTCGACCGTGGCATGGGGCTGCAGGGGGCGTTTCGTCGTGGTCCGAGTCAGGAGCAGCAAGCCGTCTTCTTCCATGCCACCTTCTCGGTGATGGGCCATATCGCCAAGTCAAGCGGCCAGGTGACCGAGCAGGAGATCCGGGTTGCCTCCAACCTGATGGATCGGATGCGGCTGGCGGGCGAACAGCGTGCCCGGGCGCAGGAGTCGTTTCGTCTCGGTAAGGAGGCCGACTTCCCGCTGCGCGAGACCCTGGCCGAGTTCCGCCGTGCCAGTCTGGGGCAGCGCGATATCCTGCGCTTCTTCCTCGAAGTGCAGTTGCAGGCGGCCTTTGCCGACGGGCAGGTGGAGGAGGGCGAGCGCGCCATTCTGCATACCATTGCCGACGAGCTGGGTTTCAGCCGCATCGAGTTGGCCCGCATTCTGGCGATGGCCGAAGCGCAGATGAACTTCTTCAATCAGGCCCATGGCCAGTATCAGGGGGGCCATTCCGGTGGTCAGCAGTATCGGCAGGCGGCACCCTCTGCGGATCGCCTCAAGAATGCCTACCAGTTGCTGGGGGTGAGCGAGAGCGACAGCGATCAGGATATCAAGCGCGCCTACCGCAAGGAGATGAGCAAGCATCACCCGGACAAGCTGGCCGCCAAAGGGTTGCCGCCGGAGATGATGGAGATGGCCAAGGAGAAGACCCAGGAGATCCAGCAAGCCTGGGAGTGGATCCGCGAGGCCCGCGGCATCCGGTAAGCGCCAACGTCAGGTTGGAACAGACAATAAAAAAGCCCCGCAGCAGTGCGGGGCTTTGTTTTGCCGTGTGGCGCAGGCCGGGTTATTTGGCCGGAATCGCTTCCAGCACGTGCACCAGCAGTTGCCAGAAACGCTCGACCGCCGGGATATGTACCTTCTCGTCAGGGGAGTGGGCACCGCGGATGGTCGGGCCGAAGGAGACCATGTCCCACTCCGGATAGGCGCTCTTGAACAGACCGCACTCGAGACCAGCGTGGATCACCATCACGTTGGGCATGGTGCCAAACAGGGTCTGGTAGCTGTTGCGTACCAGCGCCATGACGGGGGAGTCCACGTTCGGCGCCCAACCCGGGTAGGCACCGGTGAATTCGCAGCTGGCGCCTGCCAAGGTGAACAGGGAGCGGGTCATCTGCTCGATGCTCTCGCGGCCGGAGTCAATCAGGGAGCGGATCAGGCACTGGACGTACACTTCGCCATCCTGAGTCTTGATGACCCCCAGGTTGGTAGAGGTTTCGGTCACGCCGGGCATGGCATCGCTCATGCGCATCACACCGTTCGGGCAGGCCATCAGGGCATCCAGCAGGCGCTGCTGCAGGGAGACGCTCATCAGCTTGGCCGGTTTGGCGGCGCTGTTGACCAGCACGGTCAGGTTCGGCTCGGTGGCGGCCAGTTCGGTCTGGTAGATCCCGGTATAGCGGTCAACCAGCGCCTTGAACTCGTTTACGCTGGCAGCGGGCACCAGCAGGGTGGCACGGGCTTCGCGCGGGATGGCGTTGCGCAGAGTGCCGCCGTGGATCTCGGCCAGACGAACACCCAGCGGCTCGGCTGCTTTGAGCAGACGCACCAGCAGCTTGTTGGCGTTGCCACGACCGCGATGGATATCGCAACCGGAGTGACCGCCACGCAGCCCTTTGACCGCCAGTTCGAACGCTTCACCTTCAGCAGCATCAACCAGCTCGAGCGGGAAGCGGATATTGGCATCCACACCGCCAGCGCAGCCCATATAGACTTCGCCATCCTCTTCGGAGTCGGTGTTGAGCAGAATTTCGCCCTCCAGCCAGCCCGCTTCCAGACCGAATGCGCCGGTCATGCCGGTCTCTTCGTCGGTGGTCAGCAGCACTTCCAGCGGGCCGTGCTTGATGGTCTTGTCAGCCAGTACTGCCAGGCAACCGGCCATACCGATGCCGTTGTCGGCACCCAGGGTGGTGCCACGGGCAGTGACCCACTCGCCATCCACATAGGCATCGATGGGATCTGTCGCGAAGTCGTGTTTGGTGTCTGCGTTGGCCTGCGGCACCATGTCGATGTGGGCTTGCAGTACCACGGCTTTGCGGTTTTCCATCCCCGGGGTGGCCGGTTTCTTGATGATGATGTTGCCGACCTTGTCCTGCTTGACCGCCAGACCTTCCCCTTGAGCCCATTGGATGATCCAGGCGCTCAGTTTGGCTTCATGTTTGGAAGGGTGGGGGATGGAGCAGATCTGTTCGAAGAAATGCCAAATCAGTTTGGGAGAGAGAGAGCTAAGCTGTGCCACGTCGGGACTCCTTACCAGCACGGAATTAACAGGGCCCCATCAGCGGGCCGGGGAAGAGGATAACGATAATACAGTCAATCACACAAAAATGTGAGCAATCAGCGCAAATCGCAGGCAGCTTGTGCTGGCTGATGGCAACCAGGCAGTACGATCGTCAGGTTCGGACGACGCTGACCGATAGAAAAGAAAATGTGTGACCGATATCACAAAAATATTGAATTTAACGCACCGACTGGTAAATTAGCTCCCGTGGTTCGCCACCCGTCAGGATGACGATGAAAGCCTCCAGGGAACCGAAGCAAAGCAAGTGCGCCTCCATGGAACCGAGTGTTCGTTCAAGGATTTGAGCCCGCATTAAAGGTACGTAACTTGTTAAGCAATCAGGAGTTTCAATATGCCAGGCAGCAACTCAACCTATTGGTTTGCCCCCTCTTTGTATACCCAGGGTTTCAGCTACCCTAACCCCTTCGTCACTCGTCGCTAAGACGAGCTGCCCAACCAGGCAGAGGCGAGAAAGCAGCAGGTGCGTGAGGTAAATCCTCCCCCTGCTATTTTTTTATCTGCGATTTGCCGCACGGCCCATTTGGACTCGGCAGCAGGGACGGCAGGTTAGTCGTTTGGCGCTCGAGATGTGCCGAATGGAGAGGGGGATGCCGATTTTTCCTGTTTTTGGCATACGTTTGCCAGGCATTTTCTCTGCAAACGGTGCTATCATATCGGCCCAACAGCCTGTCCGCGGTTTGGACACATCATCTAACCGATCGCCGGATAAGCCCATCTTGCTTCCATTGTTATCAGATTTGCTGCCGAGGCTTAGCCCTGAGGCAGCCGAAGTGCAATCTGAATTCAGTCGGGCAAGGGCCGCCATTTACTGGCATCCGCAGGGATAATTGCGGATGTTGTTATTTTAAGTGATTGTTTTTAAATAACTATTCGAGATAGATAACATGCCGAAAAAGTTCTATGTGTCGTGGGACAACCTGCAACGTGAAGCTCGCCGTCTGGCTCGTCGTCAGCTGCCTGTCAGCCAGTGGAAAGGTATCATCGCGGTCAGCCGTGGTGGTCTGGTGCCCGCAGCCCTGATGGCCCGTGAACTTGGCATTCGTAATGTGGAAACCCTCTGCATCTCCAGCTATGACCATGACAGCCAGCGCGAGTTGGTGGTCGTGAAGGCTGCCACCACCGCCGGTGACGGCGAAGGCTGGCTGGTGGTGGAAGATCTGGTGGACACTGGCACTACCGCCAAGGCGATCCGCGAGCTCTACCCTAAAGCCAAGTTCATCGCGATCTTTGCCAAGCCGATGGGCGAAGCGCTGCTGGACGATTTCGAAGTGGCGATCCCGCAGGATACCTGGATTGAACAGCCGTGGGATATGGCACTGGAGTTCGCCACACCGATCTGCGACGAAAAGTAACAGGATCGGGATGTGACGCTCGCTGCGTCCATTGGTCGCAACCGGCAATAATGGTTTCACAGGGCTCCAATTTGGAGCCCTGTTTTTTTGTGTATCAATCTGTTGCAGGGTGGCTGATGGGCAGTAAAAGTGGTTAAGATGAGCTATTGCCTGATATGAATGGGACACTATCTTGGACTTGAACGAAGACCTAAACCTGACCGAACAGCTCTTTACCCGCGTCAAGAAGGTATTGGAAACATCCGAGATCTCCAACTCCAGTGCGGCTGATCTGGCGCAAGCCGAGTCAGACGAGATGTTTATCGACGGCTCCATGTCAAAGAGCTGGTATCGCCTGCTGCGCCGCCCCTCCTGGACCTGGCAGGGGGCTGATCCCATCGAAGTGGAGCAGACCCTGGCCCGCATCGCCATGGCGACCGGCGAGCGCACCCATGACTGCTATCTCGATACCATCAAGGGCTATGTGCCCGGCAACTGGATCTACGAATGGAGCCAGGTGGCTGGCAACTATTTCAAGCAGGGCCGCGAACTGCACGAGACGGGGGATACTTCTGGCGCCCTGAAGCAGCTGCTCAAGGCGGTGCGCTACTACTCCATCGCCAGCTATCCCCATCTCAAGGATGATGAGCTGGCGGATCAGGCCCAGCTGCTTGGCAACATGGCCTATCGCGAGGCGGGCCGCCTGTTCAAGGTGCCGCTCAAAGAAATCCAGGTGCCTTTTCGCGGCAAGCATATTCAGGGTTATCTCCACCTGCCGACGACCGAAAAACCGGTGCCGCTGGTGATCATCAGCGGCGGGATCGACTCCCTGCAGCTCGATTTCCTCAACTTCTATCTCAAACGGCTCGAGCCCAACGGTATCGGCATGCTCTCCCTCGATATGCCCGGGGTCGGCTATGCCGAGCATTGGCCGCTGGTGCAGGATACCAGCCGTCTCCATCAGGCGGTGCTCCATTACCTCTCCGAAGTGGCCTGGGTCGATCATCAGCGTATCGCCATGGTGGGGATGCGTCTGGCGGGCAATATCGCAGCCAGACTGGCCTTTATCGAACCCTTTAAGCTGCGCACCGTGGTTTGTGTCGGCGCCGGGGTCAATCAGGTGTTTACCAATCAGGAGCAGTTTGCCAAGTGCCCGCGCATGATGCGGGACAGTCTGGCCAACCGGTTGGGGGCGGATGCGGCGCAGTGGGATGGCATGCGTACCAAGTGCCAGGTATTTTCACTTAAAACACAAGGATTACTGGGGACTCGCACCTCAGTGCCGATATTGAGTATTGGACACAAGCGAGATTTTATTTGTCCCGAGCAGGATGTACGGGCATTGGCGGCGGCCAGTCGTAACGGCAAGGCCATCGTATTCGACAAACAGCCTTTGCTGGAGGTGTATGACAAGGCACTGGACGAAATCGTCGAGTGGCTGAAACAGCATTTGTGTACCTGACATTGCGCTAAAGAACTGACGCCATCCCGAGGTGGCGCGGCTTGTTTAACAGGGAGGTTAACATGTCTGAAAGAGTGACCTACAAGCGACTGCTGAGGCAGTTTGCTGCCATTGGCCCCTATTTGCGCGAAGATCTCTGCGAAGAGGGGCGTTATCGTTTCGACTGCCTGTCGGTCTGTGTCAGCGCCAAGCCGGCGCCGGACAAACGGGAGTTCTGGGGCTGGTGGCTGGTGCTGGAGCAGGACGATCACCATTTCCGTTACCACTATCAGCTCGGTTTCTACAATGCTGATGGTGAGTGGCTGGACAAGCCGATCCCCAAGAAGCACCAGGTCGAAGTGGAGCGGACTCTCAACCGTTTCTACAAGCTCATCAGCGACAAACTGACGGCACTGGAGTGCCAGTTAGCGCCAGCGGATCAGGTCACCAATGAGTTGACCGTGACCGCCGCTTGATCCCTGATGCCCGGCGAGCAGCATCCCGCTGTTTGCCGGGCCATCAGTCAGCTATCTTCCCTTCCGACCGCAATCATCCGGGCTTTGCCCCATCTCCTCACCCCTGCGTTAATTGCCTTGCAGGCCTCCATAGCCGTGGGTATAAAGATATTCCTTACTTTTTTAGCCTTTATGCTCCCATGGAAAACAGAACCATAGTCGTCAAGTTGGGCACCAGCGTGCTCACAGGGGGGTCTTCCCAGCTCAATCGTGCCCATATGGTCGAGCTGGTCAGACAGTGTGCGGCCTTGCACCGTCACGGCCACAGGGTCGTGGTCGTCACATCAGGGGCTATCGCCGCCGGGCGTGAACATCTGGGTCACCCGCCACTGGCGCCAACCCTGCCCAACAAGCAGATGCTGGCGGCGGTTGGTCAGACCCAGCTTATTCGGGTATGGCAGGATCTGTTCAACCTCTACGGTCTGCATATCGGCCAGATGCTGCTGACCCGCGCCGATCTGGAAGATCGGGAGCGCTACCTCAACGCCCGCGATACCATGCGCACCCTGCTTGATCACCGCATTATTCCGGTCATCAACGAAAACGACGCGGTGGCGACCGCCGAGATCAAGGTGGGCGACAACGACAACCTCTCCGCACGGGCCGCCATTCTGGCGGATGCGGATCTGCTGATCCTGCTGACCGACCAGAAGGGGCTCTTTACCGCCGATCCGCGCACCAATCCCGACGCCCAGCTCATTGAAGAGGTACAGACCATCGACGATACCCTGCGCTCGCTGGCGGGTGACAGTGTCAGCGGCCTCGGCACCGGCGGCATGGCTACCAAGCTGCAGGCCGCCGATGTGGCGCGCCGCGCCGGCGTCAACGTGGTGATCGCGACCGGCCAGATGCCGGAGGTGATCGGCCGTCTCGCCAAGGGCGAGCGGATTGGCACCCTGTTCCCGGCGCTGGCGTCCCCGCTGGAAGGGCGCAAGAGCTGGATCCTGGCAGGCCCGCCCCCTCACGGCGAAGTACATGTGGATCAGGGGGCTGTCGCCGCCATGAAGGATAAAGGCTCCAGCCTGCTGCCCAAGGGGATTGTCGCCGTCAAGGGTGACTTTATTCGAGGCGATGTGGTGCGAATTCTTGATCCCAAGGGCGCCGAGCTGGCGCGCGGTATCTGCCGTTACGACCATCTGGAGCTGGAGAAGTTGCGTGGCGTCCACTCGGATCAGATTGAGCAGGTACTGGGCTATGGATATGGTTCAGTAGCCATCCATCGAGACGATATGGTGCTGCTCTAATCAGGGCGGCACGGCATGAACAAAGGGAAATGAGATGAGTCTGGAGAAAATGGGGCTGGCGGCCCGTGAAGCCGCCTATCAGCTGGCTACCATCAGCACGGCGCAGAAGAATCGGGCGCTGGCCGCCATCGCCGACGAGTTGGAGGCGCGCAGTGAGCAGATCCTCGCCGCCAACGCGAAAGATATCGCCGCCGGCCGTGAGGCAGGCTTGTCAGAGGCGATGCTGGATCGCCTGCTGCTCAATCCGGCCCGGCTGGCCGGTATCGTGGCAGATGTGCGCAAGGTGATCACGCTGGACGATCCGGTCGGCGCCGAAATGGATAGCCGGGTGCTGGAGAATGGCCTGCGGCTCTCCCGTCGTCGGGTGCCCATCGGGGTTATCGGCGTCATCTACGAGGCGCGCCCCAACGTCACCATCGATATCGCCAGCCTCTGCCTCAAGACCGGCAACGCCAGCATATTGCGTGGCGGGCGCGAGACCTTCCACTCCAATCTGGAGCTGGTGCGGGTGATCCAGCATGCCTTGGCGGCCTCCGGTCTGCCCGAGGCGGCGGTGCAGTACATCGACAACCCGGATCGGGCGCTGGTCGGCGAGCTGCTGCGCCTCGACCGCTATGTGGACATGATCATCCCCCGTGGCGGTGCCGGCCTGCACAAGATGTGCAAGGAGAACAGCTCCATCCCGGTCATCATCGGCGGGTTCGGTATCAGCCATATTTTCGTCGACGAGAGTGCCGATCTGGTGCGCTCTCTGGCGGTCATCGACAACGCCAAGGTGCAACGCCCCTCCGCCTGCAATGCCCTCGATACTCTGCTGGTACACGAGAAAGTCGCTTCGGCTTTCCTGCCGCAGCTGGTGACGCTGATGAACGAGCGCAAGGTGACGCTGGTGGCCGCGCCCAACGCCATGACGCAGTTGGCGGGTGCCGATAACCTGTGCGAGGCGGGGCCGGAGGATTTCGATACCGAGTGGCTCGGGCTGACCCTGGGGGTCAAGTTGGTGGCGGATGTGAACGAGGCGCTGGCCCATATGCGCGAACACAACGCCGGCCACTCCGATGCCATCCTGACCAACGATCTGGCCAACGCCGAGCGTTTCGTCAACGGGGCCGGTTCGGCGGCTGTCTATGTCAACGCCTCCACCCGTTTCACCGATGGTGGCCAGTTTGGTCTGGGCGCCGAAGTGGCGGTCTCGACCCAGATGCTGCATGCCCGTGGCCCCATGGGGCTCACCGAGCTCACCAGCTACAAGTGGGTAGGGCAGGCCGATTACCTCAGCCGTGCCTGATAACAGGCTGTTGCAAAAACAAAAATGCCGACCACAGGGTCGGCATTTTTTTCGCTGGCATCGCGCCGATACCACGCCGTGCGCTATTCCTCGGGGTTATTCCCCGTGATAGAGCGCCTTGTCACCTGATTTGAGCACATAACCCTTCCAGATGAAGAGGGTGTAGCCGCTACCCTGCCACGACCAGTTGCCCTCTGCACCTTGACGGGTCAGCGCAAGCAGCTCGCCGCTTGGTAGATGCAGTTCGGCCTGCGTCTGATCGGCATTAAACAGCACGAAGGCGCTGCTGGTCTGGCTGGCATCGGTTGGATTGAGCCGGATACCCTCTTCAAACAGGCGCACACATTTGCCTGTCAGTGCTGACCACTGATAGCCCGCACTGCCGATACAGCCGTGGCTGTCGCGATCGCTGCCAACCAGATGTTGTTCCGGTGTACTGCATGCCGCCAGCAGCAGAGAGGCGGCCATCAGGGTCAAGGTGCGCATGGTTACTCCTGAAGATCCCGTTCGATGACGATGTTGGAGAATCCCAACTCTTTGAAGTAGTTCTCCTGGTAATCCTTCACGCTTTTCTTGTCACGGCGACAAACCTGAGCCAGCTGGGCCTCCATAGCGTGAAAACTGGTGAGATCCAGCCCTTCGGCAGCGGCGATGGCGTCGTAGATGCTGCGGAACTTGTCGTTCGCGTAGCCGATCTCTTTGGCCTGTTTTTTATAGGTGTACGTAATCTTAAAGGCCATCTTGCCCTTCCTTCTTCGATTTGGCTTGCTTGCGCTGGACGTAGAGGTAGAGGCTTTCGACCTTCTCCCGAGCCCAGGGGGTCTTGCGCAAGAACTTCAGGCTGGACTTGATGCTGGGATTATCGGTGAAGCAGCGGATATTGATCTGCTGCCCCAGCTCTTCCCAGCCGTAGTATTCGACCAGCGCGGTGACGATGGCTTCCAGTGTCAGCCCGTGCAGCGGGTTGTTCTTCTGCGAGGCGTTCGGTTGCTCGCTCATGCCTGCTCCGCCAGCTTGGCAAAGGGCTGACCCATGCGGGTAGTGACCCCGTTGGCCAGATGGGGTTCGAAACCGGCCAGCATGCCCGGGCCAAACAGGCAGACCACGGTGCTGCCCAGCTTGAACAGGCCCATCTCGGCGCCTTTTTGCAGGGTAATGGCCTCGTCGCCGCTGTAGTCCCAGCGCACCACCTTCTTCTCTTTGGTCGGCGCAATATTGCCGGCCCAGATGGTCTCGATGCTGGCCACGATAGTGGCACCGACCAGCACCAGCGCCATCGGGCCGTGCGGGGTGCGGAAGGTGGCCACCACACGCTCGTTGCGGGCAAACAGGTTAGGCACGTTCTCGGCGGTGAGCGGGTTGACGGAGAAGAGATCCCCCGGCACGAACACCATGCTCTCCAGCACGCCGTCCAGCGGCATGTGGATGCGGTGGTAATCCTTGGGCGCCAGATAGATGGTGGCGAAGTCGCCATCCTTGAATGGCGCAACCAGATCCTCATAGCCGCCCAGCAGCTCGCGAGCGCTGTAGTCGTGGCCCTTGGCCTGAATGATGCGACCCTGCTGGATCGGGCCGAGCTGGCTGACGGTGCCATCCACCGGCAGGGCCAGAGTCATGGCATCTTCTACCACGGGACGGATACCGGGCTTGAGCTCGCGGGTGAAGAACTCGTTGAAGCTCTTGTAGTGGGCCGGGCTCTCGTGCAGCGCCTCGCTCATGTCGACCTTGTACTGCTTGATAAAAGCCTCGATCACCTTGGTGGTGATGTTGCCCGCTTCGGCGGCGGCAAACTTGCCGATCAGACGGGAGAGGGCGTGCTTGGGCAGACAGTATTGACCGGCAATTTTCAGGTTGTCAGTAATGCTCATGTTCATCATCAACGTAGGTTTATTAGGGTCACAGGCGCGCTTGCTGGCGACCGTGACGGGCTTCCTGCATGGTTTCCAGGATGCGGTGATAGTTGTGGAAGCGATCGGCGCTGATGGCGCCCGCGTCGACTGCGGCGCGCAGGGCACAGCCGGGATCGTCCTTGTGGGTACAGTCGCGGAACTTGCAGCCACCCAGGTAGTCGCGAAACTCGACGAAGCACCAGGTGATGCGGTCGGCCTCCAGATGCCAGAGGGCGAACTCGCGGATCCCGGGGGAGTCGATGAGATCGCCGCCGCTCGGGAAGTGGTAGAGCCGCGCCGTGGTGGTGGTGTGCTGGCCGAGCCCCGAGTTTTCGGAGATCTCGCCGGTCAGTACATCCAGCCCCGGCATCAGGGCGTTGGTGAGCGATGACTTGCCCACCCCGGACTGGCCGACGAAGATGCTGATCTTGTCGGTCAGTGCGGCTTTCAGCTCATCCAGCCCTTCGCCGCTCTCGCAGCTCACCAGCAGCACCTCGTAATCGAGTTTGCGGTAGGTTTCGAGCTGGCTCTCGATGCGCGCTCTGGCGGTATCATCGAGCATGTCGACCTTGTTCAGCACGATGAGGGGGCGGATCTCCACATCCTCGGCGGCCACCAGATAGCGGTCGACGATGTTGGTGGAGAACTCGGGCATCACCGCCGAGACGATGATGATCTGGTCGATGTTGGCGGCGATGGGTTTGACCCCGTCGTAGAAGTCCGGCCGGGTCAGTACCGAGTGGCGCGGATGCACCGCCTCGATGACGCCCGCTGTCGCGGCATTGAGGCCGGGACGCCACACCACCTTGTCGCCGCACACCAGACTGCTGATGCTGCTGCGCCGCAGGTTGCTGCGGTGGATGGTGCCATCGACCGCTTCCACGTCTGCGTGCTGACCGAAACGGCTGATCACCACCCCTTCGATGGCGGGGCCAAACAGGGTGTCATCCACCACTGTGGTGTGATCTTTTTGCAGCCGCCGTTCGCGGTTGGCCTGGACGCGCCTTTGTTGACCCAGATTGAGTTTTGCTTTCTTTGCCACTCGATTCGCCAGTTTATGAACAGATCCAAAGCCAGTATGATACATGCAAATTGGCAAAATTCCGCCATTCCTCCCAATAGAGAGAGCAATCATGACAGTCAGCGCGCAGAACCTGGTATGGATCGACATGGAGATGACGGGTCTCGACCCCGAAGAGAACGTGGTACTGGAGATTGCCACCATCGTCACCGACAAGGATCTGAACGTACTGGCCGAAGGGCCGGTCATCGCCATTCATCAGAGTGATGAAGAGCTGGCCAAGATGGACGACTGGAACGTCAACACCCATACCAAGAGCGGTCTGGTCGCCCGGGTCAAGGCGAGTCAGCACGATGAGGCGAAAGCCATTGCCGAGACCCTCGCGTTCATTCGCCAGTGGGTGCCGGAGCGTACCAGCCCGCTGTGCGGCAACAGCATCGGTCAGGATCGCCGCTTCATGGTCAAGCACATGGCCGAGCTGGAAGCCTTCTTCCACTACCGCAACGTCGACGTCAGCACCATCAAGGAGCTGGTACGCCGCTGGCAGCCGGAACTGCTGGATCAGTTCAAGAAGAGCGGCACCCACCAGGCGCTGGACGATATCCGCGAATCCATCGCCGAGCTGCAGTTCTATCGCAGCCACGTCTTCAAGATCTGATTCCCCGGCAAGGGGTTGTCATACACTGGCTGCTAAAATCGACAGTTCGGCCAGCTTTTGAGCGAACGCGCGCAACCAGACAAAAAAGCCCTTGCAATTGGAATGACTGCTCTTATAATTCGGCTCCCGTACAGTAGCGCAAGCAACCAAATGCTGTACGGCCTGTTTTAAGGTAGTTGCGGGAATAGCTCAGTTGGTAGAGCACGACCTTGCCAAGGTCGGGGTCGCGAGTTCGAGTCTCGTTTCCCGCTCCAAAAATCTGATGATGGCACTGGTGCAAACCAGCCCGATGCGGGAATAGCTCAGTTGGTAGAGCACGACCTTGCCAAGGTCGGGGTCGCGAGTTCGAGTCTCGTTTCCCGCTCCAATCATCAGCCAGCCTCAAGACAACCAAATTGTTGCGGGAATAGCTCAGTTGGTAGAGCACGACCTTGCCAAGGTCGGGGTCGCGAGTTCGAGTCTCGTTTCCCGCTCCAAAAAATTTGTAAGTGATATTCCGATGCGGGAATAGCTCAGTTGGTAGAGCACGACCTTGCCAAGGTCGGGGTCGCGAGTTCGAGTCTCGTTTCCCGCTCCAATCACTTGCAGATGACATTCTGTTGCGGGAATAGCTCAGTTGGTAGAGCACGACCTTGCCAAGGTCGGGGTCGCGAGTTCGAGTCTCGTTTCCCGCTCCAAACATTTGTAAGTGACATTCCGTTGCGGGAATAGCTCAGTTGGTAGAGCACGACCTTGCCAAGGTCGGGGTCGCGAGTTCGAGTCTCGTTTCCCGCTCCAATCACTTGTAAATGACATTCTGTTGCGGGAATAGCTCAGTTGGTAGAGCACGACCTTGCCAAGGTCGGGGTCGCGAGTTCGAGTCTCGTTTCCCGCTCCAATCTCTCTTCGACGTTTTCATAATCCCTCTGAATTGCCCCTCACATCGCACTGCGATGCTTTGTCGTATCTGGTGTTTACTCAGCGTGTCTCTGCCACCTCCTGCGAACAGGAAGGTGGTACGGGTTCATTGTGCGGGTTTTACGAGGGAAAGGTGGTTGGCAGGAAGAATTGCGGGCAAAAAAGAGGAGGGGCCTTGGCTCCTCCTGCATGATTCACTGGCGCGGGCTTAGACCAGAGTAACGTTCTCAGCCTGAGGGCCTTTTTTGCCCTGGGTCACAGTGAACTGGACCTTTTGACCTTCAGCCAGGGTTTTGAAACCGGTGCTCTGGATGGAGGAGAAGTGAACGAATACGTCCGGACCCTGGGATTGTTCAATAAAGCCAAAACCCTTGGTTTCGTTGAACCATTTTACCTGGCCGGTGCGAATGTCAGACATGTGCTAAATCCTATCAATAACAAAATGAAACTAAGCCCGTGCTGGGCTGCATTTGCCTTGCAAGCAGGGGTTGGCTCATGACTGACCACGTCTCTTTGTCCCAGTAGCACGCAGAACAATCCCTGTCTAAAGCACAAACGATTGTACGTTAGCGCCGATCCTTGTCAATTTGACCCCTTTCGTTTTTTGAACAAGCTAAAAATATTGTGAAGTCAGTAGCTTATTTGAAGATATTTGACTGAAAAAAACGGGAGGCCAGCGCCTCCCGTTTTTGTTATTCCTTGAGGGCGAACCCTTCGCCCTGCCGGTCGTAGCGGTAAACCGCCTGACCGTAGGAGCGGATCTCCACCCGCTGGATGCGGCGGGTGTCGTCCACCAGGATGAAGATAGAGCGGCCCGATTGCAGGCGGGTCAGGGGACGATCCGGCCCCTCGATGGCGATCAGGCGGCTCAGCTCGGCACCCGGCAACTCGAATTTACGCCAGATGGAGTAGAGGGTCTCACCCGCCTGTACATCGTGTTGCAGCCAGGTGCCGTTGACCTTCTCTTCGACCGGCTTGGCTGCCGCGGGCGCACTGCCTGCAGCGCCACTGCCGACAGTTAGAGCTTGAGCAGGCACGGCCAGCGGCACTTCCAGCGAGCCGGAAGGGGCGGCTTTGGGGGCGGATGGCGCTGGCTCCCAGGCCAGCACCAGCAACCAGAGCGGGAGCAGGATCAGCAGACCTATGGTGTTTTTGCGGGGCAGCGGGCTGGACTGCTTGAATTTGCCTGCTTTGGCATCCTGGCGGCGTTGGCCGAGGTTGCTCATCCCTTGGCCAAAACGTTGGCGCAGGGACAGGGTCGCGGCATTGATGCGATGGAGCAGGGATCCTTGTGATTCGTCTTGGCGACGCTGCTGGGCTCGTCTGTTATGGCCTCGTGGGCGACGGTCCGGGGTGGGCACGGCATTTACCTCTCACTACATTGCCTGCCATCAGGCAAATTCGTCGCCTATGGTAAACGGACTCGCCCCCGAGGGGGAGAGTCCTGAGGCGGAAAATTATCAGCTGAGACGAAATTGACCCAATAATTGCTGCAATTTGTCGGCCGCTTGACGCAATGCCTGACTGGCTTTGGCCGTTTCGGTCGCATCCTGAGCAATGTCGTTGGCCAGTGCGTTGGTTTTTGACAGGTTGCCGGAGACGGTTTCTGAGACCGAGCTCTGCTCTTCGGCGGCGGAGGCGATCTGATAGGTCATGTCGTTGATGGTGGAGATGGCCTGGTAGATGCTGCCGAGCGCCTCTTCCGCCAGATCCGCCTCGCCCACCGCCTGATGGGTCAGCTGCTGGCTCTGGGTGATGGCGTTGACTGCATTGGTGGAGCTGAGGCGGATCTTCTCGATCAACTCCTGGGTGTTCTGTACCGCCTGCTGGGTATTGCCCGCCAGTTTGCGCACCTCGTCGGCGACTACCGCAAAGCCGCGGCCCTGTTCGCCAGCCCGGGCAGCCTCGATGGCGGCGTTGAGGGCCAGCAGGTTGGTCTGGTCGGCAATCCCCTGAATGACGGTGAGGATGCTGGTGATCTGGGCACTGTCGTGAGCCAGCCCTTCCACCACTTCGGCCCCTTTACCGGCTTCTGCCGCGACCTTGTGCATCGACTGGATCACCTGCTGGAAGCGCTCCTTGCCCTGATCGGCGGCGCTTTGCGCCTGTTTGGCCGAGTCGGCGGTATTGTTGGCGTGGGTGGCGACCTCCTGACTGACGTAGGACATCTCCTGTACCGCGGTCAGCATCTGCTCCATCTCCGCCTGATGGTGCTGTAGGTTGTTGTCGGTCTGACCGGCGATGCGATCGGTGTCACCGGCGTAGCGGTTCACCTCGCTGGCAGTCTTGAGCACATCCCCGAGCAACCCTTGTAGCTTGTCGATAAAGCGGTTGATCCCCTTGGCGAGATCCCCCAGCTCATCCACCGAGCGGGTCGTGAGGCGTTTGGTGAGGTCCCCTTCACCATCGGCGATGTCATCCACCAGGCTGACCATCTGACGGATGGGGCCGGTGATGCTGCGTGCAATCACCAGCATGGTGGCCAGCGCCAGCGCCAGTACGATAACGGCGCCCACCAATTGCTGGGTCACCGCGGCCCGGTTCATCTCATTGAGCTGGCTTTCCAGTTGATCGGCGCCCGCCAGTACCACCTTGTAGGGCAGGGTGACGATGATGGCCCAGTTGCGGCTCATTCCCGGTACCATGATGGGGACGGAAATACGAAATGACTCGTCCAGCTCCTGACGCTGAACTTCTGGTTTCAGGTACTGTTGCCACTGGTTGCCCAGCACCTTACTTGCGCTGCTGCCGAGCAGGCTGGCATCGCCGCTGGTGCCGGTGATGACACCGGCTGCGCTGACGATCAGGGTTTCGCCCTTGCCGTCATAGATATTGCTGTTGAGGCTCTTGGCCTGACGGCTGATAGAGTCCACCGCCAGATCCAGCGCGGCGATCCCCTTGAACTGACCATCCACCATGATGGGGGTGGTGATAGTGCTCACCAGCACCTGCTGACCGTTGATATCCACTTTGAAAGGATCGATCAGGCAAGAGCGCCCTTCCCGTTTCGGGCAGGCGTAGTAGTCGTTGGCGGGATTGCCGAATTCGTCCGGGTCGGTTTTTTCGATGGAGAGCAGCAGATCGGTGCCGATTTGATCCTTGTCGCGATAGAAGTAGGGCACGAAGCGCCCCTTGCTGTCGCTACCGAGCGCGGTCTGACCGGCAAAGCTGGCATCCTGACCGTCGAAACCGTTGGGCTCGAAGCCGGCAAAGGCGCCATAAAGCTGGGGCTCCAACGCCAACTGTGCTTTGAGCAGGTCGGTGGCCTGCTGGCGATCCAGCGGCAGTTTGCCCTGTTGTTGCAGGGCGAGGGCGCTGGCCATCTGCTGGGTGTAGGAGAGCCCTTTTTGCAGCAGTTGGGTGATGGTGGCCGCCTCGGCGCGGGCATTGGCGCTGACCTTCTGCCATGCCTCCTGCTGCAGCGCTTCACGGCTGGAGCTGATGGTGAGTTGTTGGGTCTGTTGGCCGGAGTATTGGTTGAGCAGGATCAGGATGACCAGGGCTGCGGTCATGGCGATCCCGGCCATCACTAGAATGCGATTCTGGATAGAACGGAACTGCATCGTCTCTTCCTTGTTCGTGAGAAGTGTGGTGAGCGTTATTTGGGTATCGACCGGAGGAGGCAGCTCTCCAGCATTGTGCATAGCAAATCGGAAACGGGGCTTCTGTTTTGCGATCCTCTTCAAATATCGGGTTACAGATACAAATGGCGACAGATTTAATCCCCTACTTTAGCCCGCAATGGCGTCATGGTTTTCCCATCCGTGATTGTCGGTGCTAAAATGCGACGGTTTTTTTAACGAATTGGCCCAAGGCCCTCTACACAAGGCTTAAAGATGAAAGTCAAAACCCGTTTTGCTCCCAGCCCGACCGGCTTTTTGCATGTCGGCGGTGCCCGTACCGCACTCTATTCCTGGTTGTTTGCAAAGAACCAGGGCGGTGAGTTCGTGCTGCGTATTGAGGATACCGACCTGGAACGTTCCACTCAGGAGGCGATCGACGCCATCATTGAGGGCATGGAATGGCTGGAGCTGAACTGGGATGAGGGCCCCTACTACCAGACCAAGCGCTTCGATCGCTACAACGGTTTGATCGACGAGATGCTGGCCGATGGCCGCGCCTACAAGTGCTACTGCTCCAAAGAGCGTCTGGAAGCGCTGCGTGAAGGCCAGATGGCCAACGGCGAGAAGCCCCGTTATGACGGCAAGTGCCGCGACCACGCCCACGATCACCCGGCCGATGCGCCGCACGTGATCCGCTTCCGCAACCCGACCGAAGGTTCCGTGGTGTTCGATGACCACGTCCGTGGCCGCATCGAGTTCGCCAACACCGAGCTGGACGATCTGATCATCCGCCGTACCGACGGCGCGCCGACCTACAACTTCTGCGTAGTGGTCGATGACTGGGATATGGAGATCACCCACGTGGTGCGTGGTGAAGACCACATCAACAACACCCCGCGCCAGATCAACATCTACAAGGCGCTGAACGCGCCGGTGCCGGAGTTTGCCCACGTCTCCATGATCCTGGGTGACGACGGCGCCAAGCTCTCCAAGCGCCACGGTGCCGTTTCTGTGATGCAGTACCGCGACGACGGCTATCTGCCGGAAGCGCTGCTGAACTATCTGGTACGTCTGGGCTGGTCCCACGGCGATCAGGAGATCTTCACCCTGGACGAGATGATCAAGCTGTTCAGCCTGGATGCCATCTCCAAGTCCGCCTCTGCCTTCAACACCGACAAGCTGCTGTGGCTGAACAACCACTACATGCGCAGCCTGGATCCGACCTATGTGGCCAAGCATCTGGCATGGCACATGGAAAACCAGAAGATCGACACCAGCAATGGCCCGGCGCTGGCCGACGTGGTCACCCTGCTGGCCGAGCGCTGCAACACCCTGGTCGAGATGGCCGCCCAGAGCCGCTATCTGTTCGAAGATTTTGAGGCGATCGACGAAGCGGCAGCCAAGAAGCACCTGCGTGGCGTTGCTGCCGAGCCGCTGGCTCTGGCCAAGACCAAGCTGGCTGCACTGGATAGCTGGACCACCGAAGCGCTGCACGAGCTGATAGAAGCGACCGCCGCCGAGCTGGGTCAGGGCATGGGCAAGGTTGGTATGCCGCTGCGTGTGGCCGTCACTGGTCTGGGCCAGTCCCCTGCCATCGACGCCGTAATGGCGTTGGTAGGTAAAGAGCGTGTTCTCGCTCGTATCGACCGTGCGCTTGCTTACATCGAAGCCCGTATGGCTGCCGAGTAAGTGCTGCCGATGTGGCAGACGAGGAGATAACCCTGTTCTGCCATATGCTGAATAGCAAAAATCCGAAACCACTGGTTTCGGATTTTTTATGGCCAGCGCACAGGCCGAGAATAGTTTCGGATAAAAAAATGCCAGTCAGCTGACTGGCATTTTTATTGGGACAGAGTGCCGCTTAGTGGCTGTCGACCCAGACGAACTTCAGGACGAACAGCAGGGCTACCACCAGCACGCAGGGGTTGATCTCGCGCCAGCGACCGGTACCTGCCTTCATCACGCAGTAGGAGATGAAGCCCACGGCGATCCCCTCGGTGATGGAGAAGCTGAACGGCATCATGACGGCGGTCATAAAGGCCGGTACTGCTTCGGTCAGATCTTCCCACTTCACCCGGGTCAGCTCGGAGCACATCAGCACGCCCACATAAATGAGGGCGCCAGCGGCGGCGTAGGCCGGCACCATGGCGGCGACCGGAGAGAAGAAGATCGCCAGCAGGAACAGCAGGCCGACCACTATGGCGGTCAGACCGGTACGGCCGCCGACGGCGACGCCGGAGCTGCTCTCGATAAAGGCGGTGACCGAGGAGGTGCCCATGAAAGAGCCGCCGACGGAGCTCACGCTATCCACCATCAGCGCCTGTTTCATGCGCGGGAAGTGGCCCTTGTCATCGGCTAGCTTGGCGCGGTTGGTGACGCCGATCAGGGTGCCGGAGGAGTCGAACAGGTTGACCAGCATAAAGGAAAAGATGATCCCGGCGAGGCTGATATCGAGCGAGCCCATCAGATCCAGCTGGCCGAACACCGGTTCGATGCTGGGGGGCATGGAGACGAAGCCCTTGAAGGTGACATCGCCAAACAGCCAGCCCAGACCGGTAGTGACCACGATGGCGATCAGTACGGCGGAGTGGACGCCGCGGGCGGAGAAGATGCAGATCAGGAAGAAACCGAGCAGACCCAGCAGGCAGGGCAGGGAGGTGAGATTGCCCACGGTCACCATAGTCGCGGGGCTGGCCACGACGATCCCGGCGTTGTGCAGGCCGAGCAGGGCGATCAGCAGACCGATACCGGCGGTGATGCCAACCCGCAGGGTGAGCGGGATGTTGCCGATCAGCCAGTAGCGCACCCGCAGCAGGGTGAGGATCAACAGACCCATGGCGCCCCAGAAGATGGTGCCCATACCCACTTGCCAGGAGTAACCCATGCCGGCGACCACCACGAAGGCGAAGAAGGCGTTGAGGCCCATGGCGGGGGCCAGCGCGATCGGCAGGTTGGCCAACAGGCCCATCAGGATGCTGCCGATACCGGCGATGAGGCAGGTGGTGACGAACACGGCCTGGGTGTCCATGCCCGCAGCAGAGAGGATCTGCGGGTTGACGAACACGATATAGACCATGGTCAGGAAGGTGGTGATACCGGCGATCACTTCGGTGCGGGCGGTAGTGCCATGGCCTTGCAGGGCAAACAGGCGCTCAAGCAATCCTTGCCCGGCGGCCTGATTGGCAGCTTGGTGTTGTTGATTCATGTTGGATTCCAATAGGTGACGTGAAATAAGCAGCAGGGGAACGGGCTATCCCATCCATGCGGGGTAAATTGCCCTGTTTCTGGCGGTTAAGTAACCAGACTCGTCCTGATACCGTGACAGCGCGCACATTTTTACACAGGCGACGCCGTTTACAAACCCCGGATCTGCGAAGCAGATCAATGAATAGAGCAAAAATTCAAACGTTTGCTTTTTGAGCATGAAAAAAGGTTCTCAGCAGAGAACCTTTTATCGAAAATGGGGGGCTTACAGGGTTTTGAAGTAGCGCTCGACCAGCTGGGCCAGCACAGAATCGAGCCGGTCTTGTACCTCACCCAGCTCGCGACCGAAGCGGCGCAGAAAGAGACTGGCCTGCTCCTCGCTCAGCTTGAGATCGTTGAGAAAGAACTCCTGCTCCGGCAACTGCTTGTCGTAGCGGGGGATCAGCACCCAGCTCACCAGCTCGGGCTCCACGGCGGCAAAAATCTTGGCGGCAGCGGCACAGAAGGTCTCTATGTGCTCCTTGCCATCCGGCCCGAGGCAACCCGGTTCAACCCGGATCTGGATGGTGAGTTTTTTCTCTATGGGGGTCGTCATCGTGCTACATCCATGCAAAGGCATCCGTCTAGGATTGTAAGTCAAAAGGCAAGAGAAAGGGGAGCCGAAGCTCCCCTCAACACGCAGTCAGCCTTATTTGGCGATGCGCTTGTACTTGGCGCGATGGGGCTGGATCGCCTCGGCGCCGTAGGTCTTCTTCTTCCACTCTTCGTATTCGGTAAAGTTACCTTCGAAGAACTCGATCTTGCCCTCATCCTGATAGTCCAGGATGTGAGTGGCAATACGGTCGAGGAACCAGCGGTCGTGGGAGATGACCATGGCACAACCCGGGAACTCCAGCAGGGCGTTCTCGAGGGCGCGCAGGGTTTCGATATCCAGATCGTTGGTCGGTTCATCCAGCAGCAGCACGTTGCCGCCGGTCTGCAGCAGCTTGGCCAGATGCAGACGACCGCGCTCACCACCGGAGAGTTCGCCAACCCGCTTCTGTTGGTCGGAACCTTTGAAGTTGAAGCGGCCGATGTAGGCGCGGCTCGGGAACTCGTAGTTGCCGATGCGCAGGATATCCTGACCGTCAGCGACCTCTTCGAATACCGTCTTCTTGTCATCCATGCTGTCGCGGAACTGATCGACAGAGGCCAGTACCACGGTTTCACCCAGGGTGATGGAACCGGAGTCCGGCTGCTCCTGACCCGACATCATGCGGAACAGGGTCGACTTACCGGCACCGTTCGGACCGATGATGCCGACGATGGCACCCTTTGGAATGGCAAACGACAGATCGTCGATCAGCACCCGATCACCATAGGATTTGCGCAGGTTGGCCACTTCCACCACCTTGTCACCGAGGCGCGGTCCGGGCGGAATGAACAGCTCGTTGGTCTCGTTGCGCTTCTGGTAGTCGTTGGTGTTGAGCTCTTCGAAGCGAGCCATACGGGCCTTGGACTTGGCCTGACGCCCTTTCGGGTTTTGACGAACCCACTCCAGCTCTTTCTCGATAGACTTGCGACGGGCCGCTTCGGAACTGGCTTCCTGCGCCAGACGGGCGTCCTTCTGCTCCAGCCAGGAGGAGTAGTTGCCTTCCCACGGGATACCTTCGCCGCGGTCCAGCTCCAGGATCCAGCCCGCCACGTTGTCGAGGAAGTAACGGTCGTGGGTGATGGCCACTACAGTGCCTTCGTAGTCGTGCAGGAAGCGCTCGAGCCAGGCCACGGATTCCGCATCCAGGTGGTTGGTCGGTTCGTCCAGCAGCAGCATGTCCGGCTTTTCCAGCAGCAGACGGCACAGCGCCACACGGCGGCGCTCACCACCGGAGAGGTGCTTGATTTTGGCATCCCAGGCCGGCAGGCGCAGGGCATCGGCCGCACGCTCCAGCTGGTTTTCCATGTTGTGGCCACCCTGGGCCTGGATGATGGCTTCCAGTTCGCCCTGTTCGCGGGCCAGCTTGTCAAAGTCGGCATCCGGGTCGGCGTAGGCCGCATAGACCTCGTCCAGACGGGCCATGGCGCGCTTCACTTCGCCAACGGCCTCTTCGACCGCTTCGCGTACGGTCTGCTCCGGATCCAGCTTCGGCTCCTGCGGCAGGTAGCCGATCTTGATGCCGGGCTGCGGACGGGCTTCCCCTTCGATCTCGGTGTCGATGCCTGCCATGATGCGCAGCAGGGTCGATTTACCGGCGCCGTTCAGACCCAGCACGCCGATCTTGGCGCCCGGGAAGAAGCTCAAGGAGATGTTCTTGAGAATATGACGCTTGGGCGGCACTACCTTGCCGACCCGGTTCATGGTGTAAATAAATTGAGCCATTGGCTAATTCTCTTCCTTTTCAGCAGGTTAATGTCTTGGCATTAACAGACTGATGTCGTGGTGGGGCCAGGTCGACACAGGTCAACCGGGTTCCAAAAAACCCGTCGATTGTAAACCAACGGACGAGGGGGGGCAAAGGCGGCACCCGGCTATGTCCCCCCTTTGCCAACAGGGTCACGCCTTGCTGCATCAGTCGTGCAATTTGGGCATGATGTGGGCTGCCGTTTTGTTCCGGAGCCCTCATGAACCCATCTCCTCAAGCCCCCCTGCTTGCCACCTTTTTGTGTGCAATGGGATTGGACGCTGCCTTGAGCGAATCCCTCTGTCAGCGTTTGCCACGGCAGACGCTGCGCGCCGGTCAGGTGCTGTTGGCGCAAGGGGCCGAACAGGAGGCTGCCTTCTATATCGAAGCGGGCATCGCCCGTGCCAGCCATTACACCCGGGATGGGCAGGAGCGCTGCAAGGAGTTCTACTTCGAGGGGGAGCTCTGCCTGCTTTACGACAGCTGGCTCACGGGGTCGCCCGCCCGCTACCAGCTGGAGGCGCTGACGGAGTTGCAGGTGGTGCGGGTGCCAATCGCCCTGCTGGATGAGCCCATCTGGCAGCCGGTCTGCATGGCCCTGCTGCGTCAGCAGCTCGGTTACAAGGAGCGCAAGGAGGCGTTTTTGCTGCTCCACTCCCCCGAAGAGCGTTATCGGGAGCTCTGCCACACCTTCCCCCACTGGCCTGCACGACTGACCCAAGTGCAGCTTGCTAACTACATCGGCATCAGCCCGGTCACCCTGTCACGGATCCGCAGGCGCATTAACACGGGTTAATGCCACCTGCTGGTTGCCACTTCATGCTGCGTCATCCAAATGACAGACGAGGTGTGGATGATGTCGCTGTTTCTGTGGTCGCAACTGGTGGTGAGCCTGGCCTTGTTGCTCGATCTGTTGTCGTTTCAGTTGCGGGATCGCCGCAGGATCCTGGCCTGTCTGGCCCTCTCCTGTGCCCTCAATGCCGGTCACTTTGCCCTGCTCGGGCAGTGGTCGGCCGCCTGCCTGTTGCTGCTGGCCAGCGTGCGCTTTCTGGTGAGTATCTGGCTGGTTCGCCGCATATTGATGTGGTTTTTCATGGGGTTGGCCTGTGCGGCTGCGCTGGCGACCTATCAGGGCCTGCTCTCATTGATCGGGCTGCTGGCCAGCCTGCTGCAAACCCGGGCCGCGTTTTGCCCGGATGATCGCCAACTGCGGCGCTGGATGCTGCTTGGCACCCTCTGCTGGCTGGTCAACAACCTGCTGGTGGGCTCACCGGTCGCCGCGCTGATGGAGGGGCTGTTTCTGGTCAGCAATCTGGTGGGTTACTACCGCCACTATGGCTTCGATTATTGGGGGCGTGGCCGCCACAGTGGCCGCAGAAAGAGGCGTGTGCCGCCTTCCGATCGGGCGAGCTCCTGACCCCCCGCTCAGGGCTGCTTGTGGCCAGCGAAGTAGAGCACCCGTTTCACATACTCCCGGGTCTCGTCATAGGGTGGGATCCCGCCATAGCGTTCCACCGCTTTTTCCCCGGCATTGTAGGCCGCCGAGATCAGTACCCAGTCGCCATCGAAGCAGCGATCCAGCCATTTGAGATAACTGACTCCACCCTTGATGTTCTGGGCCGGATCAAAGGGTTGAGTGACACCAAAACGCTGCTGGGTTTCGGGGATCAGCTGCATCACCCCCTGCGCATTCTTGGCGGAGACGGCGCGGCTTTCGAGGTTGGATTCGGCAATGGCGATGGCCAGCACCAGCCGCACATCGACCTGATGGCGCTTGGCTGCGTGGCGCAGCATGGTGGCCAGCTTCTGTTTGCCCGGTGACTGGCGCGCCAGATAGGCCTCGACATTGAACGATGTGCTGGGCAGGGCGAAATAACTCCCTTGTCCGCCGCGCATGCCGACACCGCACTGATCGCCCATGGGGGCATTGCCGACCCGCGGGTTGTAGTAGCGGCTGGCCTGCTGGTTGCCAAGGCGCATCGCCATGGCGAGATAGCTGTTGGCCATTTTCGCGCTGCGCACCGAGGCAGGGCCGGTGGCGAGCAGGCGACCGATCCGGAAATATCCTTCCGGGTTGCCGGTACTGGCGGCCACGCAATAGAGGGCGATGGCTTTTTGCAGATGACCGTGTTGCTGGGCAACTTGACCCTGCTTGATCGCTGTTAGCGCCTTGGGAGCCTGTCTGAAATCCCTGCCTTGTGCCATCGCCCGCGGCGTACCTGCCAGTAACAACGACAAAAAAAGCAGCAAAAACAGTCCGTTTTCGCTGATGTGCCTCATGGGTTATCTCCTGTTTGAGTACAGAAGATATAGAGGAACATGGCTGCCATCGCCATGAAGGCAGTGGATCCTGTTGTTATAGCGGGGGGATTTCAGAGAGCAAAATGGTATGGAACTAACGGCATTGCGAGAGTTTCATACCATTTTTCATCGGGTTAGAAGTCGTGGTGATACTCATGCTCATCCAGGTCGGCGGGAGGAAGCGCGCGATAGAAGCTGCCAATTTCGCTGACAACCCAGAGCGAAAGCAGGATCAACATGCTGATAAGGGGAAGCAGGGTGTGGTTCTGGGCCAGGGCATAGGCCGCGATGGCGGCGCCAATCAGGAGAAGGGTTCGGATCATGAGGTGGCTCCTTGTCGTCATGGGGGTGTTGCATGGCCACGGACAGAGCGCCTGGGGTCGGGAGTATCTCCCGGGTGGCACGAAGCGAAGTGATTATATCGCGTCATGCAGCTGCCGGTCCGTGGTGTCATCACACTTTCCATAGTCATGGGTTTCGTATCGAGTTGGGCCCCGCCAGATGCGGGGCCAGTAATGGTTTGACGGTTAGAAGAAACCGCCGTTGTTATCGTCACTGTCGGTCCAGCCGCCACTCTGGCTATCGTCGTCGAGAAAACTGCTGCCAACATCGGGAGGTGAATCCCAGCCGTCCCAGCGTACCGGTTCCGCATCGACCGGATTGACGATGGGCGCTGGCTCTATGATGTCGATGATCTCCTCGGGCCGGTTGCTGTGAAACAGTCCGCCGATCATATCGGCCAACATGACGCCACCGGCCACACCCGCGGCGGTTTGCAGGGCGCCCCCTAAAAATGAGCTGGCACGTGATGCGGGCTGGGCAGGAGCGGTTGCCGGTGGAGGCGTAAAGCGCGGGGGCGGGCTGCTTTCGCTACCAAACAGGCCGGAGAGAAAACTGCCGCTGCTCGGTGCGCTCTGGCTGGCTTCCAGCTCCTTGACCCGCTCGTTGAGACGGGTAAGGGCTGCTTGCTGGATCAGCAGAGCCTGGGCCATGTAGTAGGGGGCATCGGGCTGCTGGGCCAGATGCTGGCGGATCAGCTGATCCGCTTGTTGGTCTCGCTTGCTATCCCTGGCTTGCGCTTGCTTGAGGCGGTCGAACAGTCCATCGATCAGACCCTGTTCCTGTGATTGCATCTCAAATCCTCGCTATGGTGCGCAGACAGTGCGTTCAGCCATCCTAAAACCCGCGGGGCATCAGTGGTATCTGATTAACTCATCAATGACCGAGGGGCTACCCGCGCTCGTCAGCGGTCGGGCTGGTAGTAGTCGAGATACCAGCGGACAAACTCGGCAACCCCCTGCTTGAGGGGCGTGGCGGGGCGCAGGCCGGTGAGGGTGTGCAGCGGTTCGCTGTCGGCCCAGGTAGTGTGCATGTCACCTGCCTGCATCGGCAGCATCCGCTTGATGGCGGGTTTGCCGATGGCCTCTTCCAGCGCCTCGATAAAATCGAGCAGCCGCACCGGCTGGCCGTTGCCGATATTGAGGATGCGGTAGGGGGCGGCGCTCTCGGCCGCGCTCTGCTCGCTGGCGTGCCTATCGGGATTTGGGCGGGGCGGCTGATCGGCGACGGCAAGGATTCCCGCGACTATGTCGTCTATGTAGGTGAAGTCGCGGCTGAGATCGCCGTGGTTGTATACGTCGATGGGCTCACCCGCGAGGATGGCGCGGGTGAACTTGATGATGGCCATGTCGGGGCGGCCCCAGGGGCCGTAGACGGTAAAGAAGCGCAGCCCTGTGGTTGGCAGGCCATAGAGCGCCGAATAGGCGTGGGCCATCAGCTCGCCGCTCTTCTTGGTGGCGGCGTAGAGGGAGACCGGGTGTTCCACCTGCTGCGCAGTGGAGTAGGGCATCTGATCCCCCATGCCATAGACCGAGCTGGAGGAGGCGTAGATGAGGTGCTGAATCCCGTGGTAACGACACCCCTCCAGCACCGTCAGCATGCCGGTGAGGTTACTGTCGGCATAGGCGAACGGATTTTCGATGGAGTAACGCACCCCCGCCTGCGCCCCCAGATGGATCACCCGCTCGAAACGGTGGCTGGCAAAGAGAGCCGCCATCGCCTCGCGATCCGCCAGATCCAGCCGCTCGAAGTGAAAATGGGGGAAACTGGCCAGCTGGGCCAGCCGCGCCTCTTTCAGACTCACCTCGTAGTAGTCGTTGAGGTTGTCGATCCCCACCACCTGATGACCTGCGGCGCACAGCTGGCTGGCTACATGAAAACCGATAAAACCGGCGACGCCGGTGATCAGATAGATCATGGTTGAGTCTCCGGGTTGCAACTGGTGTTGGCAGGCTGCTTTTTGGCGGGAAGATGTGGCCGCCCGATGGCGTGATAGTCAAACCCGAGCTCACTGAGCTGGCGGGGGTCATAGAGGTTGCGGCCATCGATGATGACGGGCTGGTTGAGCAGGGCCTTTAGCTGCTGGAAATCGGGGGCACGAAACGCCTGCCACTCGGTGCAGATCAGCAGGGCATCGGCCCCTTCCAGTGCCGCCTCCTGAGTCGGGCAGAGCAGCAGATTCGGCCGCTGGCCGTAGATCTGGCGGGCACGCCCCATCGCCTTGGGATCAAAGGCCTGCACCCGGCCACCGGCAGCCCAGATGGCGGCCAGCAGCGGGCGACTCGGCGCATCGCGCATATCGTCGGTGCCGGGTTTGAACGCCAGCCCCCACAGGGCGAAGGTGCGGCCGCGCAGATCCGGGCCGAAGCGGGCCAGCAGGGTTTGCGCCATCTTCTGTTGCTGGCGCTGGTTGACCTGCTCGACCGCCGCTAAAAGCGGGGCGTCGCAGCCGACACTCGCCGCGGTATGGCGCAACGACTTGATATCTTTGGGGAAGCAGGAGCCGCCGTAGCCGCAGCCCGGGTAGATAAAGTGGTAACCGATGCGGGGATCTGCCCCCATCCCCTGGCGCACCGCCTCTATATCGGCCCCCAGTTGCTCGGCGAGGGCCGCCATCTCGTTCATAAAAGAGATCTTGGTGGCCAGCATGGCGTTGGCGGCGTATTTGGTGAGCTCGGCGCTGCGCAGATCCATCACCACGATCCGGTCATGATTACGGTTGAAGGGAGCGTAGAGGGCGCGCAACTGCTCAAGCGCCCGCTTGCTGTCACAGCCGATGATGATGCGGTCCGGCCGCATGCAGTCGTTGACCGCCGCTCCCTCCTTGAGAAACTCGGGATTGGCGGCCACCTCGCAGGTGAGTGTCAGTCCACGCATGGCCAACTGCTGCTCAATATGTTCCCTTACTTGCTGCGTGGTACCGACCGGTACTGTGCTCTTGGTCACCACCAGCTTGGGGCGGCTCATCAGTCGGCCTATGGTGTCGGCCACCGCCAGCACATGTTGCAGGTCGGCCGAGCCATCCTCATCAGCTGGTGTACCTACTGCGATCAGCAGCAGGTCGGCGTGTGCCACGGCAATGGCGGGATCGACCGTGAAGCTCAGGCGGCCGCTGGCCAGATGGCTCTCGACCAGCGGGGCCAACCCCGGCTCATAGAAGGGGATCTGCCCCAGCCTGAGGGCGGCGATCCGTTCATCATCCACATCCACGCAGCAGACCTGATGGCCCACCTCGGCCAGAACGGCGGCCTGCACCAGCCCGACATAGCCTGTGCCAAAAATGGTGACCTTCATGAAAAGTGCCTCGTGCTGTGAATGGGGGGATGGCGCGCTTAAACCGCGGCATGCTGCATCTTGGTGCAGCGAGTGTCAATGCCAGATGACAGGCACCAGAATGGGGCGTTCAGCCTGACTGTTGTGATCCTTTTCACAAAAAATAGACTGGACCCCATAACGAAGCCCTGTGGACAGGGCTCGCAGCCCGCCCGCAACGGCAGGCGACAGACACTCTCTCTTTACTTCGCTTGGATACAGGTTATGGACAACACCTCGATTCGCACTGCCCATCCTATTTATGAGGATGTGCTGGCCCTGCTGACGGCGGCCGGCTTTGTTTCCCTCGGCATCTTTCTGTTTCATCAGGTTGGTCTGCTCACTGGCGGCACAGCCGGGCTGGCGCTGCTGCTGCAAAAGGTGACCGGCATCAGCTTCGGCCTGCTCTTCTTCGGCATCAACCTGCCCTTCTATGCGCTGGCATGGCTGCGGATGGGGCCACGTTTTACCTTCAACACCTTTGTCTCGGTGGCGGCGGTCTCCTACATGACCGATCACCTCAACGGTGTATTGCAGATCGGCAAGATAGAGCCCCTCTATGCGGCGCTGATCGGCGGTACCCTGATTGGCATGGGTCTGCTCATCATGTTCCGTCACAAGTCGAGTCTGGGGGGCTTCAACATTCTGGCGCTCTTTATTCAGGATCGCTTTGGCATCCGGGCGGGCAAGCTGCAGATGGGGCTCGATTGCGCCATTGTTGTTGCCTCGTTTTTCGTGGTGCAGCTCTGGATCCTGGCGCTATCCATCGTGGCGGCGGTTATCTGTAATCTGGTGTTGACACTCAACCACAAGCCGGGCCGTTACCAGATTGCCTGACAAGCTGCGGCAGTGGCTCGATAAGACAAGCGTGACCCGATAGCACGAGGCGGCCTGATGGCCGCCTCGTCTGTTTCTACCCTGATGTTTGTTCGCTGCGCCTAGCTCGCCTGCTCCAGCCTGCTGTCGCTGCTCATGGCGTTGTCACTGATGGCGTGACCACCAACAGCAAGCGGGGTGTGACAGGCCACCTGATGATGGGACTCATCACACGCCTCAAGCTTGGGCGCCTTGCTTTTGCACAACTCGGTCGCATGGGGGCAGCGCTGGTGGAAGTGGCAGCCGCTTGGCGGCGAGATGGGGGAGGGCACATCGCCGGTCAGCAGAATGCGCTGGCTGCGCCTGCGCGGGTCCGGCACCGGAATGGCGGAGATCAGCGCCTGGGTATAGGGGTGGCGCGGCGCCAGATAGAGCGACTGGGCATCCGCCAGCTCGACGATCCGTCCCAGATACATCACCGCAATCCGATCCGAGATGTGTTTGACCACCGACAGATCGTGGGCGATGAAGATGATGGAGAGGTTCATCTCCCGCTGCAGGCTGAGCAGCAGGTTGACGATCTGTGACTGCACCGAGACATCGAGGGCCGAGACCGCCTCGTCGCACACAAGCAGCTTAGGCTTGAGGGCGATGGCGCGGGCGATGCCGATCCGCTGGCGCTGACCGCCGGAAAACTCGTGGGGGTAGCGATCCACGGCGCTGCCCGGCAGGCCCACTTTTGCCAGCAACTCCTGCACCCAGCCGCGCCGCTGCTCAGTGTTGCCTTTACCGTGGATGATGAAGGGCTCCTCCAAAATTTGGCCCACAGTGTGACGGCTGTTGAGGGATTCTGCAGGATCCTGAAACACCATCTGCATCTCCTGACGCAGGGAGCGCATCTCCTTCGGGCTGAGGGCGGTGATGTCGCGCCCCTCGAAGGTGATGGTGCCCGCGGTCGGCTCGAACAGCTTGAGCAGACTGCGCCCGAGGGTGGACTTGCCACAGCCCGACTCACCCACCAGCCCCAGCGTCTCCCCCTGCTTGAGATCGAAGCTGATGCCATCCACCGCGTGAACCGTATATTGTTTGCGCAGGAACCCGCCTCCCAGCCGGAAGTGCTGTTTCAGATCCCTGACCGATAACAGAGTACTCATGCGGTCAACTCCTTCCAGTAGTGACAGGCGACATGGTGGCGCAGATTTAACTGCTCCACCGCCGGAATGGCGCTGATACAGAGATCGGTCGCATGGGGGCAGCGGTTGGAGAAGCGGCAGCCTGCGGGCATCTCGTGCAGGGCAGGCACCTGTCCTTTGATGGTCTTGAGCAGGCTCTTGGGCTCATCCTCAAGGCGCGGGATCGAGCTCATCAAGCCGTGGGTATAGGGGTGACGGGGGTGGTCAAACAGCTCGAACACGTCGGCCTGCTCCACCGCCCGCCCGGCATACATCACCACCACTTCGTCGCACAGCTCCGCCACCACCCCCAGATCGTGGGTGATAAAGATGATGGCCATCCCGGTCTGGGCCTGCAGCTCTTTCATCAGTTCGAGGATCTGGGCCTGAATGGTGACATCCAGGGCCGTGGTCGGCTCGTCACAGATAAGCAGGTCCGGCTCGCAGGAGAGTGCCATGGCGATCATCACCCGCTGGCGCATGCCGCCGGAGAGGTTGTGGGGATAGACCGCAAAGCGCTGGGCCGGCTCAGGGATCCCCACCTTCTGCAGCATGGCGATGGCCGCGGCTTTGCGCTGGGCCTTGTCATATTCGGGGCGATGGAGGCGAAACACCTCCATCAGTTGCTCCCCCACCGTCTGCACCGGGTTGAGGGCCGTCATCGGCTCCTGAAAGATCATCGAGATGCGGTTGCCGCGCACCTTGTACATCTGATCTGGTGCAAGCGACAGCAGCTCCTCCCCCTGAAAGCGGATGGAGCCTGCTACCACCTGACCATGGGGCTTGGGCAAGAGCCCCATGATGGCGAGTGAAGTGACACTCTTGCCACAGCCAGACTCGCCGACGATCCCCAGCGTCTGACCGGGGGCCACCTTGAAGCTGACCCCGTCGAGCACCTTGATCTTGCCGTCATCGACGGCGAACTCCACCTCGAGATCGCGTACTTCGAGGATTGGGGCCTGGTGCTGGCCGTGATCAACGGCGAACTCCCCCCCGTTATCCGGTACGTCAAGAATGGGGGCCTGAGTGTTGGGCATAACGGCTGCTCCCTTCGCAATGGCCTGAATATCAATGACGTGCATAGGTCTTGTCGAGCAGGTTGATGGGCGCCAGCGCCTCCCCTGCCTCCTTGGCGTTGCGGGTCTCTTCCTTCACCTTGGGATCGAGCCAGAGCAGACCGCCACTACTGTGAGGATAACCGTCCATCGGCCAGTAGAGCAGATCCGGCGTGTTCTTGGTGGCAGGAACTTCCGGCAGCATCACATAACGCCAGCTGCTGGCCCGCACATAGTTGAGCTGCACCCCGGGCACGAAGATGGCGAGGTCATAGATGCGCTGCTGGATCTGCTGGGAGAGCTTGGCCCGTTTGGCCATGTCGAATTCGACGTTGTAGGCGTCGATCAGCGCGTCCAGCTCCTTGTCAGCCACGTTGAACAGGTTGTTGGTCTGCGGTTTGTTGGCGTTGGCGGAGTGGAAAAACTCCCAATATTGCGGATAGAGACCGCCGCCGCCCCAACCGAGCCAGGCCGCCTCGTGTTTCTTCTCCAGCATCACCTTGAAGCCGGTGGCGCCATCCACCAGATTGAGCTCCAGATCCAGACCCGCTTTCTTGGCCTCTTCTTTCAGCACGGTCAGTCGCTTGGAGTGCTCCTGACTGGTGTAGGTGAGCGCCAGCGTCAGCCGCTCACCCTTCTCATTTTGCAGGATGCCGTCCGGCCCCGGCTTGTTGTAGCCGCCCTTGGCAAAGTACTCCCGCGCCTTGCCAATGTCATAAGCCCGCTCCGGCAGCGTGATGTCAGTGAACTCGCCAAAGCCCGAGTCGAAGGTGGTGGCTCTGTCGTAATCGCCGCGCAGCACGGTCTCGATCATCTTGTCGATGTTGAAGGCGTGCTGGATGCCGAGGCGCACGTTCACATCCGCCAGCTTGGGGTTGGCCACATTGAGGTGCACACCCTGACCGCCCTGTTTGGTATCGGTCATGGCCATTACCTTCTGCACGTAGCCTTTTTTGTACTCCGGGGTGACCGCTTTTTCATGCCACCAGTTGGGCAGGATCATCTCGAAGGTATCGATCTCCCCTTTCAGGAAGTGGCGGAAGGCGATGTTGTGGTCGCGGATCACCTGCACCTTGATGGTGTCGATGTTGAATCTGTGCTGGTTATAGCGATCGTCTTTTGCCCACCAATCCTTCTGCTTGCTGAAGGTAACCGACTTGCCCTTCTTGACGTCGCTGATCACGTAGGGACCTGTGGTGGGCACCACGGCCCAGTTGTACTGCTTCACCCAGTTGGGGGTCAGCTTGTAGTAGTGCTTGGGCTGGGGCCACAGCTCGGTGGTGTTGAGCAGGTCCATCTTGGCCTTGCGGTTGCCCGCTTTGACCATAATGGTGTGATCATCGATCTTCTCTACCGCCACTACTTCAGTGGTGTAGTAGTTGTTGAACCAGGGCCCCTTGATGTGTTTGGAGCGCATCATCTCGTAGCCGAAGGTGTAGTCATCGGCATTGACCGGCTTGCCATCCGACCATTTGGCGCGGGGATCCAGCTTGAAGTAGACGGTCTGGCTGTCTGGCGCGATGGCCCAGTGGGTCGCGAGCGAGGGGATGGGGTTGCCGGTATTGGGGTGAAAGCTGATGAGTCGCAACTGGTTATCGAGAATAAAGGAACGGAACGATCCGTTGGAGTCAGGCCCCACGGTGCGGAACGTCAGCGGAAAGCTCTCCACAAACATATTGAGGTTGCCGCCCGGCAGCGCCTTGGGGGAGGCGAACACAGGATCCGTGTCGTTGGTCTCCCATTTGAGATCCGCGGGCAGGCTGGCCGCCCAGACCCAGGATCCGTTTAACAGCACAAAGAGAGCACCTATCCATTTGATTTTATTTTTCATGTTTGACTTCCAGGTCTGGCCCCTGCACTGGGGGTCTTGATTGATAACGGGATTATCCCTTGCTCCCGGGACCGCCGATGGCGGCGGCCCGTCCTTCATTTATCACTGTTCGTTATCCGGCGCCTGCCGATGCGCTGGCATCGGCTGGCTTATTGGTAACGGGTAAATTTGCGTGGATCGAACGCCTCGCGGATCGCCTCGCCGATAAAGGAGACCATGATCAGCACCAGACTCACCGCGGCCACCACCGAGCTGACTATCCAGATGGCATCCAGATTGTTGATGCCCTGGGAGAGCAGCTCCCCCCAGCTCGGGGTCGGCGGTGCCAGCCCGAAGCCCAGATAGTCGAGGGCCGTCAGGGTGGAGATATTGCCCACCACGGCGAACGGCGCCAGGGTGACGATCATCATCAGGGTGTTGGGCAGGATGTGGTTGAAGATGATCCGCCCGGTGGTCGCCCCTTGCGCCCGCGCCGCCATCACGTAGTCCCGCGCCCGCTCCTTGTAGGTGAGGGTACGCATATACCAGGTGATCCCCATCCAGCCGAACAGCACGTTGATGGCGACAAACAGGCCGAAGTTGGGCTTGGCAAGCGACACCAGGATCATGATGACGTAGAGAAACGGCACTTGGGACCAGATCTCGATAAAGCGTTGCAGGATGAGGTCGAAGCGGCCGCCGAGAAAGCCCATCAGACAGCCGATGGTGACTCCGATGGCGTAACTGGCCGCCAGCGCGATAAAGGCAAAGCCGATGGCGATACGAAAGCCGTAAACCAGTCGCGCCAGCACGTCTCGGCCGCTGGTGTCGGTGCCGAGGAAGTGGCGCTCAGCCGCGCTGGGGGCGTAGGGTGGGTAGGCATCCTCCTTGAAATCCTGCTCGTAGGGATTCCAGGGGACTAGCGGCAGCAGCACCCAGTCGCCCTGGCCCTCTGCGGCAAACTTGGCCTTGAGCTGGCGGTAGTTGGTTTCGTACTCGTAATCGAGCCCGAACTGCTGACCGGGGATCACATCGCCATAGGTGGGGAAATGCAGCTGGCCCTGATAGCTCACCATCAGTGCCCGGCTGTTGACCAGCAGCTCCGCCAGCAGGGAGAGCAGCACCAGGGTGGTGAAGATGATGAAGGAGTAGTAACCGCGCTTGATCGACTTGAAGCGCTTGAGTTTTTTCAAGGTAACCGGATTGAGCTTCATGGTCAGTCTCCAAACCGCACGCGCGGATCAACAAGGGCAACACAGATATCGGAGACGATATTGCCAATCAGCATCAGCATGGAGGTGATGGCCAGAATGCCCATGACGGTGGGGTAATCCCGCTCGACGATCGCCTCGTAACCGAGCAGGCCGATACCGTCGATGTTGAAGATGGTCTCGATGAGGAAGGAGCCGCCAAAGAAAACGGTGAGCACAGACCCCAGGTGACTGGCGATGGGGATCAGACTGTTGCGCATCGCGTGGTCGGTGACCGCCTTGCGAAACGGTAACCCCTTGGCCACGGCGGTACGCACATAATCGGCCGACAGGTTCTCCATCAGGCTGTTTTTCATGGTCATGGTAAGGATGGCGAAATCGCCGATGGCGTAGGCGATAAGCGGCAGCAGGGCGTGGGCAAAGACAGTGCGGATCTGATCCCAGCTGCTCTCCATGTACTCAAAATCATCCCCCGGAAAACCGCCCATCGGCAGCCACTCCAGATGGAAGGCGAAGACGGTGATGAGGAAGATCCCCACCACATAGGCGGGCAGGGCATAGGCCATGTAGATAAGCATGGAGCTCAACGAGTCGAAGCGGCTGTTGTGTCTGAGCGCCTTCGCCACCCCCAGCGGAATGGAGACTGCATAGCTCAGCAGAAAGGTTGCCAGCCCGAAGAAGGCGGTAACGGGGAGCCGCTCCTTGATGAGATCCCACACCGGCTCGTAGTAGCGGGTCGATTCGCCCAGATCCAGCACCGCCAGCTTCTGCAGCCACTCCCAGTAGGCGACCAGCATGGGCTTGTCGAGGCCATAGAAGGCCTTGAGCTCCTCGATCTGTTCATCGGAGAGGGCCTGCGCCCCCTTGCTGCCGCTGGAGCGGCCGGATTCATTCTGGGAAACCTGGGCTTGCAGCAGCATGCGTTCGACCGGACCGCCCGGCACGAAACGGGTGATGGTGAAGACGAGCAGGGTGATACCGAGAAACGTCGGGATGATCAAAAGCATCCGGCGTAGGAAATACGACAGCATGGTGGAACCTCGTCCTTGTTGTTCTTTTTTGCGGCCAGTCAAATCCGGTGACGGGCCTGTCCTTCCTGGCATTACGCGCTGGATTGGTTGCCAAACAGCAGACAATCCGCTTGGCCACTGTAAAAGCTCTGCAACAAAAATCAAGTACAAGGAAATGGAAAACTGGGACAAATGACCCGCTGAGACCAAAAGCACCGAAAAATGACGTTTTTTATCTGAAAAGTGAAAATCAAAACAAAACGCTACTGCTCAACATTATTTTAAAAAATATAAACAGCTGTTTGTTTGAGTTTTTGGTGTTTTTAAGTTATTGATTAATAGTGTTTTTGTTTGAGCGGTGAAATTGAAGGAAAACGATATCATCTCGACGATTTTATCTGTTATCCCCATGGGAGCGGTCAGGTGCAACCCTCATGAAGTTAGTGTTTTATTCTTATTAATGCCGATAAATCAAAATAAGATATAAACGGACAGCACGTTAACTAATAAGTTCATCAAATTTTAATTCAGCGCCATTTACGCCATTTAACAATGTCTTTACATTGCGCAAGCTGTTTTTGGCAGAATTATTCACTAATTATGCCGGTCAAAATTAATACACTCCGCTTATTCTACGTCCGACCTCGCCGCCCCCCAGCTCCATTGACGTCGCTAGTCAAAGATTGATAAGCCTTACACATCGCTCCAAAGAGGGCGGTATCAGGAAGCAAACAATAAACAACCAGGAAGGATATAAGCGATGCTTAGGAAGAGCAGAATCTCTGCTGCGATTGCGTTCGCCTTGGCGAGCCTTGCGGCGGCCCCATCCGTATCTGCCGAAGAAGGGCAGAACGTCGAAAAACTGCAGAAAATCAAAGTCACTGGCTCCCGTATCTCCCGTGTTGATGTTGAGGGGGCGACTCCGGTTGTCTCTGTCAGCAAGGCCCAAATTGAACAGTCTGGTCAGCAGACTGTGGCCGATTATCTGAAACAGGCCTCCTACAACTCCTTTGGTGGTTTCTCCCCATCCTCCGGTAGTTCCGCCCAATCACAAGCCACAGTAGGGCTGCGTGGCCTTGGTGAAGATCGCACGCTGGTGCTGCTTAATGGCAAGCGTATCGCCGGTTCTCCCTCCATGGGCGGCACTGCCATCAACCTCAACACCATCCCCATGGCGGCGGTTGAGCGGGTGGAAGTGAACCTGGACGGTGGCTCCGCCCTGTATGGCTCTGATGCCATTGGCGGCGTTATCAACGTGATCCTCAAAGAGGGTTTCGAAGGGCTGACTTTCCAGGGACGTATTGGTTCACCGACCGAAGAGGGTGGTGACGAGCAGAGTGGTTCCATCGTTAGCGGCATCTCGGGTGAGAAAGGCTCCCTGATGATGGTCTACGAGCACGATGTGAAAGACGAGATCTATTACAAGGATCGCGACTATCTGGCGAAAGAGGGGGCAACTGCTCCGAGTCTCTATGGCCGCAATATCAAGGGAGTGGATGCCACTACCGGCAAGACGGTTACCCGTACCCTGAAGGGAGTTGACTGTGAAGGTACCGGCACCGGTTTCGTCACCAAGGGCACGGCTTGCCGCTTCGACTTTGCCCAGGTCGCTGCCAAGACTGCTTCTCGTACCCGCGATACCGTCTATCTCAACGGGCGCTACCATATCAACGACAATGTGGATTTCGTGCCACAGATGATTGGTTCCCGCGTCACCAGTTTTGGCCGCTTCGCGCCAGCTGCCGGTGCCTTTACCGTGGATGGTTCCACCCCTGAAAGCGCAGCAGTGCTGTCTGCCAACAACTTCAGCACCGCCAAGGCCGCGACCGTTTACTACCGCTTTAACAACGTCGGTCCCCGTGACAACGATGTGACTGACTTGACCGGTACCCTGAACCTGGGTTTTGAAGGGGTGGTGCCGACCGAAGCGGTAGGCGATCTGGAATGGAATGCCGGTTACATGTATTCCAAAACAGATAACCAGAGTACTGGTAATGGGTATGTGCTGGCCCCCGCTGTGGAAACTCAGGTCAATACCGGCAAGTTCGTTAATGGCAGCTTCTCTGATGCGGCTACCAAGGATCTCTCCTATACCACCAGCCGCAATTCCAAGATGGACTTCTTCCAGTGGTACGGCGGTGTAGGTTGGGATATGGGCGAACTGCCCGCTGGCCCGGTCAGCTGGTATCTTGGGGCCGAGTATAACGATTGGGTTTACTCCGATACCTATGACAGCCAGTCCGAAGCGGGTAACGTACTGGGTTCATCCGGTAACTCCGGTGGTGGTGTGCGCGATGTGTTTGCCACCTATATCGAGAGTCTGATCCCCATCACCGAGCAGATCGAACTGAACCTGGCGGGTCGTTATGACAAGTACAGCGACTTTGGCAGCGCCTTCTCGCCCAAAGCGAGTCTGCGTTATCAACCGCTCGACCAGCTGATGTTCCGTACCTCCTGGTCCCAGTCTTTCCGCGCGCCGGGTCTTAACGATCTCTATGCGGCGGATGCCCAGTCAGCGGACTTTGCCAAGGACTATGTCTACTGCCAGGCCAATGGCATTGCCAACTGTTCCGAAGCGCAGTACGAGACAACACGTCAATCCAACAAGAACCTGAAGGAAGAGACGGCTGACACCTTTACCATCGGTGCTGCTTACAACCCGCTGGACAACCTGAACCTGTCGCTCGATTACTACTACATCAAGATTGATGACGTGATCCAGCTGGCTAACACCCAGACCCAGTTCTATCAGGAGCTCAATACCGGCAGCAACCCGAACGTCATCCGTGATGCCAACGGCGATGTCGAGAAGGTCTATGCCGGCATGGTCAACTTGGGGCAGCTTAAGACCAGTGGTATCGACTTCAAGGCGGACTACAAGTACGACTTCAACTCCTTCACCCTGCGTTACGACTTTGGCAGCAGCTACATCCTGAAATATGAGGAAGGCCTGTTTGCTGGTGGCCCAATGGTCGACAAGAAGGGCTGGAATGGCAAACCCGACTTCCGCTTCAACTCCGGGATCGGTGCCAACTTCCCGCAGCTGTGGAATCTGGATACCTACCTGAGCACCAACTATATCGACTCCCAGAGTCAGGACTATGTGGATGACAAGGAAGAGGGCCATATCGCTTCCAACACAATCTGGAACCTGAACGTGGCGGTTGATACCAGCTGGAATGCCAAGATCCAGACCGGTGTGAAGAACATGTTCAACCGCGGGCCTTCCCTGTCCAACGATGGTTTCACTTACGATGAATACCTCTACGGCATCGACGGTCGCGTCTACTACATCGACTACACCCAGAAGTTCTAATCAACCCTGTTGATATACAACCTCAGCCGGCCCGGTCGGGCCGGCTGTGCCCAACGTCCAAGGAAGTTACGGAGATAGGGTAATCCTATGAAGACAAGGACCATTACAATGAAGAAAGCGCTCCTTGGCAGCCTGGTTTCGGCCGCCTTGTTGACCAGCTTCAATCTGAGTGCCGCCACTGCCGGTCAGGCCGTGGACGCTCAAGCCGCCACCGACAACGCATCCAAAGTTTCCCAGCAGAAGATCGACAGCTATGCCGAATCTGCCGAATCCGCACTGGCCCAGTACAAGGCCGCCCTGCGTCAGGTCGACAGTCTGCGCACCTACAACGAGCAGGTGAGCAAGATGGTCGAGTCCCAGAGCGCCGAGCTGGCGTCGATGCAAAAGCAGATCGCCCAGATCGACCAGACCAGCACCGAAGTGGTGCCCCTGATGCTCAAGATGATCGATTCCCTCGAGCAGTTTGTGTCACTGGATCTGCCGTTCCAGAAGGTCGAGCGCGAGGACCGCGTGGCGGCTCTGACCGACCTGATGAACCGGGCCGATGTCACCATCTCCGAGAAATACCGCAAGATCCTGGAGGCCTACCAGATCGAGGAGGGCTTCAGCCGCACCATCGAGGCCTACAAGGCGAGCCTGGACAAGGATGGCAGCGAGAAGACCTACGAGTTCCTGCGCGTTGGCCGCATCGCGCTGCTTTATCAATCCCCGGATGGCAATGAAACCGGGATGTGGAACAAGAAGACTCGCCAGTGGGAAGAGTTGCCCCAGGAGTATCGCAGTGCGGTTGAACAGGGCCTTCGCATCGCCAAGAAGCAGGCGCCTCCCGCGCTGATCAAGCTGCCGGTTCAAACTGCGGAGAAAGCATCATGAAAGGAATCAAACTTGCGATTGCCTCCCTGATTGCGGGAGCAACCCTGGTCACCCTGCCGGTGACCGCCGCCGAAAAACCGGTGGATCTCAATGCGCTGCTGAACCAGGTCAAGGCCTCCAGCCTGAGCGAATCCCAACTCAACAAGGAGCGGGAAGCCCGCTTCCTGGCTGACAAGAACGAGCAGGGGGCGCTGCTGGCCAAGGCCAAGGCCGAGCTGGCAGCCGAAACCGCCAAGGGCGAGCAGCTCAAGGCGACCTTTGATGCCAACGACAAGCAGCTGACCGAACTGACCGAAACCCTGCGCCAGCGTTCCGGCAACATGGGCGAGATGTTCGGCGTACTGCGTCAGTTCGCCGGTGAGTTCAAGGGGATCTTCAACGCCTCCGCCCGTCGGGTCGAGCATCCGGAACAGACCGCGCTGCTGACCCGTCTGGCCGAGAGTAAAGAGCTCCCCTCCAGCGACGATCTGGAAGCGTTCTGGACCACCACCCTCAGCCGCATGGTGGACGGTGGCAAGGTGAGCCAGATCCCGGCGACCGTGGTCTACGGCGAAGGCAACCAGGCCGAGAAGACGGTCACCCAGATCGGTGAGTTCAACACGGTCTCCGAAGGCAAGTACCTCACCTTCGTGCCGGAGACCGGCAAGTTCGAGCAGCTTTCCCGTCAACCTGACAAGGGGGTGCTGGAACCGATCGCCGAGTTTGAACAGGGCGGTGACGGGGTCAAACCCATCTTTATCGACCCGTCTCGCGGCGTGATCCTCTCCCTGTTGGTACAGTCCCCGACCCTCAAGGAGCGTATCGATCAGGGTGGTTCCGTGGGTTATGTGATCCTGGCATTGGGGGTCATAGGTACCCTGCTGGCCATCTTCTGCGGTATCCGCCTGTCGTTGATCGGCTCGTCCATGCGCAAGCAGCTGAAATCCGATCAGATCATCAAGGGCAACCCCATTGGTGACATGCTGGGAGCCTACCAGAGCCATCGCGGTGACAACATCGAGGATCTGGAGTCCAAGCTCGACGAGATCATCCTGCGCAACGTGCCCAAGTTCGAGAAGGGCATCAGCATCATCAAGCTGATCGCCTCGGTCGCGCCGCTGCTGGGCCTGCTCGGTACCGTAGTGGGGATGATTGCCACCTTCCAGGCCATCACATTGTTCGGTACCGGCGATCCCAAGCTGATGGCGGGCGGTATCTCGGAGGCGCTGGTGACCACCATGCAGGGGCTGGTCGTCGCCGTGCCCATGTTGTTCCTCTACACCATAGTGCAGACCCAGAGCCGTCGTCTGATCCAGGTGCTGGAAGAGCAGAGCGCCGGTTTCGTCGCCCGTTATCAGGAACGTCTGCACGCCTCCAAAGCCGCAGCGTAAGGAGTCACCCATGTGGTTCTGGTTGATTGAAGAAGTCGAGTCGGTCCGCCGGTTTTTGGGATTGGGGGGCGATGTACTGGTCGCCCTGTTCTTCCTGACCCTGATGATGTGGGCCCTGTTGCTGGAGCGCTGGTTCTACTTCATGGCGGTCTACCCCAAGCAGGTGAAGCAGACCAAGGCCACCTGGCTGGCCCGCACCGATCATCTCTCCTGGTCTGCCAAGCAGATCCGGCGCGAGCTGGTCTCACGGGTCGCCATGGCGGTGGACAAGGGGATGCCGGTCATCAAGGTGTTGATCGCTCTCTGCCCGTTGATGGGGCTGCTCGGGACCGTGGTGGGGATGGTGCAGGTGTTTGACACTTTGGCCATCACCGGCACCGGTTCGCCGCGGGCGATGGCATCGGGGATCTCCAAGGCAACGGTACCGACCATGGCGGGCATGATCGCCGCCCTTTCCGGCCTGTTTTTTGTCAACCAGCTCGATCACAAGGCCAAACTGGCGGTGCAAAAGCTGGAAGACAACCTGAAACACGGTTGATGCAGGATGCATACCCCCGGCGAGGCATGGCCTGCCGGGGGCACAGAACAAGCAAGGAGTTTCTGCTATGAGAAAACGTTACAGCGACAGCGGTGCTGACGAGGCGGCTATCGATTTGACCCCCATGCTGGACATAGTGTTCATCATGCTGATCTTCTTCATCGTCACCACCTCCTTCGTCAAGGAATCCGGTGTCGAGATCAACCGTCCCAGTGCCAGCACGGCCGAGACGGTGAAGAAGGGCAATATCATGGTCGCGGTGCGCGAAAACGGTCAGGTCTGGGTCGACAAGCGGGTGGTCGAGGTCGGTGCGGTGCGCGCCAACATCGAGCGGCTGCGGGCCGAAAACCCGGAGAGCGCCGTGGTGATCCAGGCCGATAACGAATCCCGTTCCGGTCTGGTGGTGCAGGTCATGGATCAGATCCGCATGGCCGGTGTCCAGAACATCTCCATCGCGGCAGACAAGAGCAGCTGATGCCGGAGAGAGACCTATGAGATACCTGATATCGTTGGCGGTCTCCTGTGTGGTGGTGTTCTTTCTGTTTCTGGGAATGAACAAGCTGATCACACCGGATCACCGGGAGCTGGTGGAGAAGGATGACGTCACCATGACCGATTTCATCCGCCTCAAGCCCCAGGAGACCCTGCAAGAGAAACAGCGGGAGCTGCCCAAACCGCCGCCGCCCAAGCGTCCGCCGCCGCCTCCCGAGATGGAGGTGGCCAGCACGGATAGGCCGAAGATGGAGAGCGCGCCGATGGACATGCCCAAGCTCGACATCCCGGTCAACATCGGTGGTGGCAACGCGCTGGGTGCCTACAGCACCGGCGGCGGTGGTGGCGGCGTTGGTGGCAACAACGGCGCTATTCCGCTGGCAACCTTCGAGCCCATGATGCCCCGCAAGGCGGCTCTGGCGGGGCTGGCCTCCGGCAAGGTGCTGGTGGAGTTCACCGTCACCGAGCGCGGCACCGTCAGCAACGTGCGGATCGTCAAGGAAGAGCCGCGCAGCTATGACCTAGGCAAAGAGGCGCGCAAAACCATCGCCAAGTGGACGTTCAAACCGGCCATGGTGGATGGCAAGCCGCAGGCGAGCCGTATGCAGCAAGAGATCGAGTTTGCGGTCAACTAAGGAAGGTGGCGATGAACAAGTTACACAAGATGATCCTCGCCCCGGTCGCCATGGCGGTGCTGCTCAGCACCGCCAGTTGGGCCGCCGAGCAGCCGGCCCTGTCGGATCGGGCCTATCGGGCGGTCAACAAGGCGCAGGAGCTGATCACCGAGAAGAAATACGGTGAGGCCAATGCCAAGCTGCAAGATGCGCTCTCCGGCGCGGGCGAGCGGGTCTACGACAAGGGGGTCATATTGCAGACTCTCGGTTTCGTAGCCGCCCAGCAGGAGAAATACGGTCAGGCGACCAAGTACTTTGCCGATGCCATCGCGACAGGTGGCTTGCCGCCACCGGTGGCCCAGCAGGTGCGCTACAACCTGGCCCAGCTCTATATGGCGGAGGGTAATTATCAGGGGTCGATCAAGACCATGAAGGAGTGGTTTGCCAACCAGGGCAAGGATGACAAGCCCAACTCCCATGCCTATATCACGCTGGCCAACGCCCACGTGCAGCTCAAGCAGTACCGTGACGCGATCCCGGCGGTGGATCAGGCGATCAAGCTGTCGGCAGGTAAAGCGCCGGAGTCCTGGTATCTGCTGAAGATGGGCGCTCACTACGAGCTGAAACAGTACAAACCGGCGACCGAGGTGCTGACCTCTCTGGTCAACATGTTCCCGGAGAAGAAGAAGTACTGGACCCAGCTGTCGGCCATGCATATGCAGGCAGGCAACGATGCCAAGGCGCTGGCGGCGCTGGAGTCGGCCTACAACCTCGGCATGTTGACCGAGGCCGCCGAGCTGCAGCGCCTCGCCAACTACCTCGCCTTCACCGGCATTCCCCATCGCGCCGCACGGGTGATGGAGAAGGGGATGAAGGACGGGGTGATTGAGCAGAGCGCCAGCAATTACAAGACCCTGGCCAACTACTGGCATCAGGCCAAGGAGCTGGATCCGGCCATCGACACCCTGGCCAAGTCCTACCAGCTGGCCCCGAGCGCCGAATTGCAGCTGAAAATGGCGCGCATGATGATCCAGAGCAAGCGCTATCAGGATCTGGTGGCGCTGGCCGCCAAACCGGCAGCCAATGCCAATGGTGAACAGCGTGCGGATCTCAAGTTCCTGACCGGGGTCGCCTATTTTGAGCAACAAAAGCCGAAGGAGGCCCTCAACGCCTTCACCCAGGCGGCTCAGAATGGCAACGTCAGCGGTCGGGCATCTCCGTGGATCAGCTTCCTCAAAGAGCAGAGTGGCACCGGAGAGGCAGCCGTCCAGTAATTCCAATGACAACTACCTGTAGTCCCTTTTATGGTTGCCTGGTGGCTCCATTAACCGCTCTTCGGAGCGGTTTTTTTATGGTGGCTGCCAGCACCGGCGGGTGGCCGACGCACGGTTTTATCCCTCTTCATGCCAATAAAGAGCCTCCGTCGACATTGGTCTATCTCCCCAGATGCGACAAACGTTTTAACCACTGCTGCAACCGTGAAGCAAGGTGGCGCTGCGCTGTGGTTGACGGGGGCTTGGGTGGCTCGCTGCCAGGCGGGCCGTGCCATTCATCTTTCTCTTTGCTGCGACTTGCCAGTGTGGCTTTTGCCCTGTTGATAAGCGTCACATCGAAAACGGCTACTTTTAACAAGAAAAGCAACATATGGAAGTTGAAATTTTGGCCGACTCAGGAAAGAATGCGCGCTCGGTTATTGGCGTCGTGGGGCAGGTTGACCCGCCACCGGCAGACCGAGGATGAGACGGCCCCCGGCCCATTTGGTACAGGAAACCACACAGGAATTTTATGAATCCCCTTCGCACTGCCGCTTCGGCCCTTTTATGCACTTTTGCGCTGGTCAGCCAGCAGGCTGCCGCCGTCGAGTACCGTCTGCCTGCGGCCAACAGCCGCCTGATCGGTGAAAACCAGGAATACGTGGTGCCTGCGGACAACCGTCCGCTGGAGCAGATCGCTGCTGACTTCCAGCTGGGTCTGACCAACATCATGGAAGCCAACCCGGGCGTTGATCCCTATCTGCCGAAGGCGGGTAGCACCCTGATCATTCCCCACCAGCTGATCCTGCCCAACGCGCCCCGCGAAGGGATCGTCATCAACGTTGCCGAGATGCGTCTCTACTACTACCCGAAAGGGAAGAACGTGGTGGAAGTGCTGCCCATCGGCATCGGTCAGCTGGGGGTAAACACCCCGGAGAACTGGATCACCAAGGTAGAGCGCAAACGCGCCAACCCGACCTGGACCCCGACCGAGAACATCCGTCGCCGCTATGCCGCCCAGGGCAAGACTCTGCCGGCAGTATGGCCAGCCGGTCCGGATAACCCCATGGGTCTGCACGCCCTCTATATCGGCAACCTCTATGCCATCCACGGCACCAATGCCACCTTCGGTATCGGTCTGCGGGTGAGCAGCGGTTGCGTGCGTCTGCGCGCTGACGACATCAAGTATCTGTTCGACAACGTGCCGGTCGGCACCCGCGTCCAGTTCGTCAACCAGCCGGTCAAGACCACGGTCGAGCCGGATGGCGGTCGCTACATGGAAGTACACGAGCCGCTGTCGCGCACCGAGGAGGAGTTCAACTCCACCGCCTCCGTGCCGCTCCCGATGACACCGGCCATCACCCGCTTCATCGCTCACGCCGAGTCTGACTCCAACGTGGTCAAGCAGGTGCTGGAACAGCGCAGTGGTATGCCGACCCGCCTCAATCCCTGATTGAGCAAGTTGGCGGTGCCGCGCGCACTGGCTGAATAATGAAAACGGCGACCAGATGGTCGCCGTTTTTTATGGGGGAGTCACCGCTTGCTTACTGCACGCAGACCGGGCAGAAGGCGTAGGTGCCTTGCGGATCGTTGAAGCGGGTGAGCGGGTCGAGACTGCGGTTCACTTCCACCAATGCCTTGCCAAATCCTGCCGGCAGCCAGCTCTGCAACTGAGGGGCCAGCACTTGGGCGCTGCTGTCAAACAGCTGGCGCAGGAACTTGTCCTTGGTGGATTCCTCCTGCTCGATGGGGGTCACCTGCCACTCTTTGAGGTTGGCCAGTTCGGCGGCGGCCTTGATGGCGTCATCCAGATTGCCGAACTCGTCCACCAGCCCCAGGGCCTTGGCATCTTCGCCGGTCCAGACTCGCCCTTCGGCCGCTTTCTCGGCCTCGTCCGGGCTCAGACCACGGCCCTTGCTGACCAGACCGATGAAGCGCTGGTAGGTATCTTCCACGCTCAGCTGGATAGCCTGACTGACGTGCTCCGGCAGGGCGCGGGTCGGGCCGACGCCGACGTAATCTGTGGTGCCAACCCCGTCGGTATGCACGCCGAACTGGGCCAACGCCTTGTCGATGGTGGCGAACATGCCGAATACCCCGATGGAGCCGGTGAGGGTTGTCGGGGAGGCGAAGATCTTGTCCGCATCGGCGGAGATCCAGTAGCCACCGGAGGCGGCATAGCTGCCCATGGAGACCACAACCGGTTTGCCAGCCTGTTTCAGGGCCAGCAGCTCGGCGCGGATCTGCTCGGCGGCGAAGGCGCTGCCGCCCGGGCTGTCAACCCGCAGGACCACGGCTTTAACCTTGTCATCGCGGCGGGCATCGGCCAGCAGATCGGAGAGGCTATCACCGCCGATGGTACCGGCAGGCTGTACGCCATCCATGATGGCGCCGCTGGCGACCACCAGACCCACCTCATCCTTGCCGCTCTGGGGATATTGTTCCGGAATGGCAGCCAGATACTCTTTCAGGCCGACCCCTTTCCAGCCATGATCGTCCGCTTCACCCACCTCTTTAATGACCGCCTGGGTCATCTCGTCGCGGGTGGCCAGCTGATCCACCAGACCGTTGTCGAGGGCATAGTTGGCGGCATTGCCACCGGCCTTGCGCAGCAGCTCGAGGAAGCGCTCCTTGCCCGGTGCGACCGCATCGGGTTCGATCTCCCGCTGCTCGGCTACGTCAGCCACATAGGATTGCCACAGCTGATCCAGCCAGCGCTGGTTTGCTTCTTTGCTCTCGGGGGACATCTCGTCGCGGGTATAGGGTTCGACGAAGGATTTGTAGGTGCCGACCTTGAATACATGCGGGGTGATGTTGAGCTTCTCCAGCGCCGACTTGAAGTAGGTCTGGTAGACACCAAGCCCCTCAATCACCACGGCGCCGCTCTGGTTGAGCAGCACGTGATCGGCGTGGGCCGCCAGCAGGTACTGGCCTTGAGTGTAGAAGTCGGCCATGGCGATCACCGGTTTGCCGCTCTCCCGGAAGGAGTCGATGGCGCTCGCCACCTCCTGCAGTTTGGTGAAGTTGGCTCCCTGCAGCCCTTGTGGCTTGATCACCAGCGCCTTGATGCGCTCGTCATCCTTGGCACTCTTGATGGCCCACAGCAGGTCGGAGAGAACGATCTCGCTCGGCTGCTCATCGCTGCTGTCCATTTGGCGCAGCAGTTGTACGGTGGGATCTGTCTGGGAGCGTTGCTCCACCAGCACGCCGATGAGATTGAGGGTCAGCGCCCCTTCGATGGGCGCCTTGGGGGCCTCTTTCTGGCTGACGCTGAAGACGATGACCAGCACTACGATGAGAAACAGCAGATTGACCAGCATCAGCCGGGTGAAATTGAGCAGGCGCCACAGGCTGCGGAACAACCAACCCAGACCTTTGAAAATAGACATAGTCGCGTTATCGCCCTGTTAATGGGTAGAGAAGAGCCATTATTAACCAGTTGCGGGCGAAATTGCCATTTCCGACTGGCGGATCCCGCCTATCTTCGTTCAGGGCACGGCTGTTCGCTGAAAAATTGTCCAAACATTTGTTTGAAAAAGAATTTTCGATTCTTTACTCTAGCCTCAGTTTGATAACAAAAAATTAACTGGAGGCATCGTGAGCCGCTATCCGACCTTGCTGACCCCGCTCGACCTTGGTTTTACCCAACTGCGCAACCGTGTGTTGATGGGCTCCATGCACACCGGCCTCGAAGAGGAGAAGGGCGGTTTTGACAAGCTGGCTGCCTTTTATGCCGAGCGCGCCCGTGGTGGAGTAGGCCTTATCGTCACCGGCGGCATTGCCCCCAATCTGCGCGGTCGGCTGGTACCTCACGGCTCCCAGCTGAGCTTCCCCTGGCAGGTGAGCAAGCACAAAAAGGTGACCAGCGCCGTGCATCAGGAGGGGGGCAAGATTGCGCTGCAGATCCTCCATGCCGGTCGTTACGCCTATCATCCGTTCAGTCTGGCGCCGAGTGCCCTCAAGGCCCCCATCTCCCCGTTCAAGCCACGCGCCATGAGCGAGCGGCAGATCCGCGGCACTATTCGCGACTTCGCGGCTACAGCAGCGCTGGCCAAGGCGGCCGGTTATGACGGCGTCGAGGTGATGGGCTCGGAAGGTTATCTCATCAACCAGTTCATTTGCGAGCGCACCAACAAGCGCACCGATGGCTGGGGCGGCAGCAGTGAAAACCGGATGCGCTTCCCGGTGGAGATTGTCCGCGCCATCCGCGAGCGGGTCGGCACCGACTTCATCATTATCTTCCGCCTCTCCATGCTGGATCTGGTGGAGCAGGGCTCGACTTTGGAAGAGGTGATTGCCCTTGGCAAAGCGCTGGAAGCGGTGGGGGTGACCCTCATCAACACCGGCATCGGCTGGCACGAGGCGCGCATTCCCACCATCGCCACCAGCGTGCCGCGCGGCGCCTTCAGCTGGGTGACCGCCGAGCTGAAAAAGCATCTCAAGGTGCCGCTTATCACTACCAACCGTATCAACACCCCCGAGGTGGCCGAGCGGATTCTGGCGGGGGGCGAGGCGGATATGGTCTCCATGGCGCGCCCCTTCCTGGCGGATCCCGAGTTTGTCATCAAGGCGGCCGAGAACCGTGCGGACGAGATCAACACCTGCATCGCCTGCAATCAGGCTTGCCTCGACCATGTGTTCAAGCAGAAGCGAGCCTCCTGTCTGGTCAATCCTCGCGCCTGTTTCGAGACCGAGCTGACTTTTGGCCGCGTGCCCCAGCCCAAGAAGCTGGCGGTAGTGGGGGCGGGCCCGGCTGGCCTGGCGTTCGCCTGTTACGCTGCCGAGCGCGGTCATCAGGTGAGCCTGTTCGATCAGGCCAGCGAAATCGGCGGCCAGTTCAATTTTGCCAAGCAGATCCCGGGTAAGGAGGAGTTTCACGAGACTCTGCGTTATTTTGCCAAACGGCTGGAGAAGTGCGGCGTCGAGCTCTATCTCGGCCAGCGCCAGAGTGCCGAGAGCCTGCTCGGCGGCGGTTTTGACGAGGTGATCCTCGCTACCGGTATTCGTCCGCGCACCCCCAATATTCCGGGGATCGAGCATCCCAAGGTGATGAGTTATCTCGATGTATTGCGGGATCACAAACCGGTCGGCCAGAAGGTGGCGGTGATCGGCGCTGGCGGCATCGGTTTCGATGTGGCTGAGTATCTGGTAGAGAAGAAGGTGGAGATGGATGCCGATGGGCACCGTGATCACTGGCTCAAGGAGTGGGGCATCGACAAACAGCTTGGCGAGCGCGGTGGCCTCACGGCTCCTGAAATCGACGCCCCCGAGCGCCAGATCTGGCTGCTCCAGCGCAAGGAGAGCAAGGTGGGTGACGGACTTGGCAAAACAACCGGCTGGATCCACCGTACTGTGCTCAAGAACCGCAAGGTGCAGATGCTCTCCGGGGTGCAATATCTGGGGATCGATGACGAGGGCTTGCACATTCAGGTGGGCGAGACCAAGCAGTGTCTGCCGGTGGATCAGGTTATCGTCTGCGCCGGGCAGGAGCCCCTTAAAGAACTGCAGGCCGGGTTGCAGGCGGCAGGCAAGCCGGTGCATATCATCGGCGGAGCCGACGTGGCTGCCGAGCTGGATGCCAAGCGAGCGATCAGACAGGGCGCCGAACTGGCTGCGGTCATCTAGCCAACTGTGCTCTCTTGTCCTTTATAGTGCGATAAACCCCTGAGCCTCAGGGGTTTTCTTCATTCGGTGCTGTGCTAAGGTAGCGCCATCATTGCCCCAGAGAAGGAATTGCCCATGGATGCCCTCACCCTGTTGCTCAATCGCCACTCCTGTGGCCGTCTCGCCGATCCCGCCCCGAGCGGTGAGGTGCTCGACAATATCCTCAAGGCGGGCCTGCGCGCGCCGGATCACGGCACCCTGACCCCTTGGCAGTTCATTCTGTTTGAAGGGGATGGGCGCGAACGGCTGGGCAAGCTGCTGGCCGAGGCGGCCCGTGCCCGTGGCGAAGATGAAGAGAGCATCAAGAAGTGCAGCGAAGCGCCACTGCGGGCGCCCTTGGTCGTCGCCGTGGCAACCCGTTATCAGGATCACCCCAAGGTGCCGAAACTGGAGCAGGAGCTCTCTGCAGGTTGTGCCCTGATGGCGATGCAGATGGCGGCGCAGGCGCAGGGCTTCAACGGCATCTGGCGCTCCGGCTGGTTTATCTTCGATGAGCAGATCAACAAGGGATTGGGACTGGCGGCAGAGGATCAGCTGGTGGGTTTCCTCTATCTCGGTACTCCCATGCTGGAAGCACGCAAACTGCGCGAGCTGCCGCTCGATGAGTTTGTCCGCCGTTTCTGACTCCTCGGCCACGTTGCGGTTGAGAGAAGCAAAGCCTCGAGAAATCGGGGCTTTTCTGTTTAACCGTGAATAGTAACCAGAGTGATTGGGGAAAATAAATGGGTCAAAGAGGCTTCGCGCGCCATAGCAGGTAATTATTTAAATAGTGCGATGTACCTCGCAATCCTGTTGTATTTCACTATGTAAAACGTTTGCGCATTCGCTAATATCTCCCGGCCAGTTTAGAAGGGCACTCCTTCTAATTTTTCTGCGATGAGAGTCGCAATTCCGTAGCACCTTTTAACAGCCCAACGTCTTCGTGACATTGGGCTTTATTTTTTATGGGAAGGCGGGGTTGTTGTGAGTTGATGGCGGCATCAAAATGCAGCCCGGTTGGCAGCCTTATGACCTGTTTTTGGCTGGCAGGATCCGGGCCGGGTTGCCGACAACCCGAATACCGGCCGGTACATCTCTGGTGACTACGGCGCCCGCGCCGACGATCGCCTCCCGCCCTATGGTGACGCCGGGCAGCAAGATGGCGCCGCCACCAATCCAGACCTTGTCTTCAATGGTGACCGGCAGCGCCGTCTCTGTGCCCTGAATCCGTTTGTCGGCCTCCAGCGCATGGGCTGCGGTATAGATCTGCACATTTGGCCCAATCATCACATGGGCGCCGATGCGGATGGGGGCATTGTCCAGCAGGGTGGCCCCCATATTGATGTAGGAGTCCTTGCCCAGGTGGATGTGGCGGCCATAGGTGCAGTAGAGGGGCGGGCAGATAAAGGCATTCTCAGCCAATTCGCCAATCAGCTCCGCCAGTAGTGCCCGCTGCTCTGCTTCCTCTTCCGCCTGATTGAAACGGCGATAGCGCCGTGCCGCCTCCCGGCGCAACTGGGCCAACTCGGGTGTCATGCAGTTGTACGGTTGGCTGCAAATCATCTTCTGGTATTCGATCATGGCAGGGCCCCAATGATGTGGAAGAACGATGTTAATCCCTCATTGGCCAGAGAAGCGTGAACCGTCCCCCAGAGTGGGAAAGGAGGGAGAAACAACAAGAGCACCCGCGGGTGCTCTTGTTTAATAAAGATGCTGACTTGCCGCCTTGAGAGCGGGAGCTATGTTTAGCCGTGCTTGCGGCCGGAGAGGCGGCACCACTCTTCCTTGACGGCGGTCGGGTCCATCTCGAACCACTGACCGTAGATAGTTTCCAGCTCCGGAGCCTGGCTCTCCAGCACGCCGGAGAGAGCCATCAGGCTGCCCGGCTTGCCGTGGCCGGCGATAAGTGGAGCCAGTTCGCGCAGCGGGCCGGCCAGGATGTTGGCAACCACCACGTCCGCTTCGACATCTTGCGGCTGGTCGGCTGGCAGATAGAGCTCAATCTGGTCGGCGACACCGTTGCGCGCGGCGTTGTCGCGGCTGGCCTGAATGGCCTGCGGGTCGATGTCGATGCCGATGACGCGGGCGGCACCCAGTTTCAGGGCGGCGATGCCGAGAATGCCGGAGCCGCAACCAAAGTCGACCACGGTTTTACCGGTCAGATCGAGGCCGTCCAGCCACTGCAGGCAGAGGGCGGTGGTGGGGTGGGTACCGGTACCGAAGGCCAGACCCGGATCCAGCATGACGTTGACTGCATCGGGGTTCGGCACATCGCGCCAGCTCGGGCAGATCCAGAGGCGCTCGCCAAACTGCATCGGGTGGAAGTGATCCATCCACTCGCGCACCCAATCCTTGTCTTCCAGCTGCTCGACCTTGTAGCCGACGTTTTCGCCGAAGATCTGCTGGAAGAAGGCGATGGTGGGAGCCGGGTCGGTTTCGGCATCGAACAGACCCATCACTTCGGTCTCGCCCCAGAGCGGGGTTTCACCGGGCATGGGTTCGTAGACGGGCACATCCTTGGCATCCATAAAGGTCACCGCCTGGGCTCCACGCCCCAGCAGCATGTTGCTCACCTTGTCTGCGGTCTTGGCAGTGGCGTTGATTCGAATTTGTATCCAGGGCATGGCGTCGACTCTTCATAAATGTGAAACCGCGAGATTCTACCATCATGGGGCAGTGCTGTCGTGGTTTGCCCATGACGTGGAGGGATGCGGGGGCTTTTGCCGGATTGGCACGGTTCCTGTATTGCTCTATGCAGGCGAAGACGACCGGTTTTCGCTGAACGCTTTGCTCAAGTTCCGTCATCTTTCACTGCCACCCTCGGGTGGCATTTTTTTATCTGCACTTGTTTGCCTGGTAAACAGTCTGCCAGATAAAAAAAGAGCAAGGTCGGCACCTTGCTCAAGGACGGGCTGACGCCGTTTTGGCGCATTCATGCTGCTGTTGGCACGCCAGATGCAAAGACTAATATGTCCTGCATAAGGATATGTGTGTGATTGTTACCCCAATGTTCAGGTATTCAGGCCATTTCTCGCGAAATGGCCTCTTTTTTGGCTGATTGTCGGACGTTGGCCTGCCACAGGCTGTCATGAGTGCCGCTGATTGTGCCCGTTTGGGGCATCTCCTTGGTGAACTTATCCCATCATGGTGCGTTGGAGGGCTTAGTTGGCAAAGTCGCTCATGTCGATCACCAGCTTGCCAACCATACGGCCCGCTTCCACCTCGGCATGGGCCTGAGCCAGCGTGATCGGGGTCAGCGACGGGATGGTTCTGGTCAGGGTGGTCTGCAATACCCCTTCATCGACCAGTGCCGCCACCCGGCCGAGCAGGCGGTGCTGTTCGATCATGTCCGGCGTCTGGAACAGGGAGTGGGTGAACATGAACTCCTGGCTGAAGGTGACACTCTTGCTCTTGAGCAAGGAGAGATCCCACGGCTCGCTCGATTCGGCGATGGTGCAGATATGGCCAAACGGGCGGATCAGCCCGGCCATGGTGGCCCAGTGCTCGGCGGTGGCGTTGGTGCAGAAGATGGCATCGACCTGAGTGATGCCAAGGGCGGTCAGCTCCTCCTGCAACTTGTGGTGGTTCACGACCTGATGGGCGCCCATCTCGAGGCACCACTCGCGGCTCTCTGGGCGGGAGGCGGTAGCAATCACCTCCATGTCGGTGAGCTGGCGGGCCAGCTGGATGGCGATGGAGCCCACGCCACCGGCGCCGCCGATGATCAGCAGTTTGCCACGGCTTTCGCGGGTAAGAGCGAAGCGCTCGAACAGGGTCTCCCAAGCGGTGATGGCGGTGAGCGGCAGGGCGGCGGCCTCCACATCGCTCAAGGTGGTGGGGGCGATCGCGGCGATGCGCTCATCCACCAGTTGCAGGGCGCTGTTGCTGCCCGGGCGGCTGATATCACCGGCATACCAGACTCGGTCGCCTGCCTTGAACAGAGTAACTTCGCTGCCGGTGGCGATCACTTCCCCCACCGCATCCCAGCCGAGTACCCGAGGCGAGCTTTCAATTTTGGCCTTGGGGGAGCGCACCTTGGTATCTACCGGATTGACAGAGGTGGCGGTGACCCGTACCAGCAGATCCCGCGGGCCCGGGACCGGATCGGGCAGGTTGGCGGCGATGAAGCAGTCGGGGTGGTCGCTTGGCAGATAGTGAGTCAGGGCAATGGCTTTCATGGTTTTTCCTTTCAAATCGCTGTGTTCGGGATTGCCACTCACTCTAGTCTGGTTGATTATCAAGATTAAGATGGGTAATCGGTAAAGACTGTTTGAATATATGAACAATGTCGATCTGGAGTTGATGGGGCTGTTCGCCACCGTGGTGGAGCAGGGGAGCTTTACCCGAGCCGCCGAGCTGCTTGGTATGCCCAAGTCATCGGTGAGCCAGAAGATCTCGCGGCTCGAATCCCAGCTCGGGGTGCGGCTGTTGCAGCGCACCACCCGCAGGTTGAGCCTGACCCCGCAGGGGGAGCTCTATGTGGAGCACTGTCAGGGGCTGCTGGCACTGGCCCGCAGCGCCAATCTGGCGATGGCACGGCTGCGATCTGCCCCTGCGGGGCGGGTGCGGATCACTGCCCCCGAGGCGACCGGTACTCTATTGCTTGGCCGGATCCTCGCCGAGTTTCGCGCCCTCTATCCCGAGGTGGTGTTGGAACTGACCCTGAGCGATGAACAGCTCGATCTGGTGGGGGAAGGTTATGATTTGGCGCTGCGGGCGGCGCCGCTGAAAGACTCCAGCCTCATCTGTCGGCGTATCGGTGAGGTGGCGCGCCATCTGGTGGCGGCGCCCGCCTATCTGGCGGCCCACGGCATGCCGCAACAGCTGAGCGAGCTGGGCCGTTATGCCTGTCTGGTGCACTCGGCCATGCCGGTGTGGCCATTGCAGGAGGGGGGCTGGCGGCCACAGGGGGCCTGTGTCAGCAACAGCTTGCTGGCGCTGCGGGAGATGGCGCTTCATGACGGGGGGATTGCCCTGTTGCCCCACCATGTCTGTGAAGGGGATTTGGCGGCGGGGCGGCTGCAGAAGGTGTTGCCGGATCAGCCCATACCGGCCAACCCGTTCTACCTAATCTATCCGAGTCGGGAGCATCTGGCCCCCGCCCTGCGCACCCTGATGGATTTCGTGGCCGAGCGGTTGCCGTTCGCCTGAGTTACCAGCTGCTCTGGCTGGCCGACTCCTGATTGGGTTTGAGGCCGAGGGGGACCGACTGGCGCTCCGCCAGCATGCGGATCTGCCCTTCAATCAGGCTGGCACTGGGACCCAGCACCAGCACCAGCTGGTGGTCGTTGAGCTGGATCCAGGAGAGGCAGCCCAGGCCCAGCAGGCGTGACTGATCCACCAGTGAAATATCGCGCACCCGCAGGCTGAGGCGGGTGATACAGACACTCATCGCCACCAGATTGTCCATCCCGCCTAGCACCTTGAGGTACTGGATCGCCAGCATCTGCGGGTCTGAGGGGGCAACGCTGGCAAGGCGCGGATGCTCCACCGCGATGGGCTTGCTCGGCATGCTGAGGGGGGCGCGCTCCAGCAGCTGATAGAACAGCAGGGTGTAGGCAACGAAAAACAGGATACCGACCGGAATGAGCCAGAAGCTGTGCTCCCCTGCCTGATAGCTCAGCACCAGATCCAGCAGACCGGCGGAGAAGTAACTGCCCACCTTGATCCCCAGCCCGCTACAGACAGCGAGCGATAGCCCGGTCAGCAGGGCGTGGGCGAGAAACAGCCAGGGGGCGGTAAAGGCGAACAGAAACTCGATGGGCTCTGTGATACCCACCAGTGCCGAGGTGAGCGCCAGGGTGAGCAGCAGCCCGCCCTGCGGCAGCCGCTGCATCCGCTGGCGGTGCAGCCAGATGGCAAAACAGGCGCCCGGCAGGCCGAACATGATGATGGGGTAGAGACCGGCCACATACCCTTCATGAAGGGGCTGGGCGGTGGCCAGCGCCTGCAGGTTGCTCTCGCCAAGGCCGATGACGCTACCCAATACCTGATGCAGCCCGAGCGGGATTAGCAAGCGGTTGAGGGTGCCGTAGCAGAAGGCGCCAAACGGCGTGGTAAGCAGCTCGGAGGTGAGCAGGGTCAGCCCGCGCTCCAGCGGCGGCCACAGCAGCGAGAGGGGGATGGCGATCAGCAGGCAGGCCAAGGCCGACACCAGCAGGCTGGGAAACTCCCCCTTGGCGATCTGCAGCCAGCGGGGCAGTGTTTGCTGGTGAACCCAGGGGTAGATGATGGCAGTGGTGAGCCCCGCCAGCAGACCGCAGATCATGTCGGCGTGCAGGTTGGGGGCTAGCGTATTGAAGGCGGTGCTGAGCAGCAGGAAGTTGACCGCACCCGCCAGCGTCTGTCCGCCCAGCTCTTGCCGACTCAGGCCAAAGGCGATCGCCACCGCATAGATAAGCGGCATCTGGCTGAAGATCGCCTGACCGGTGAGGGAGAGCACCGCCAAATCGAGCACATCGGGTTGCCCAAGCCGGTAGATCAACGCCGCCATCGGCAGGATGGAGACGGGCAGCAGCAGGGCATAACCGAGCCGCTGCAGGGCTTGAGTAACGACTTGTCGAGTGGCTTTAACGGGCATACAGCGGCTACGTTCTGTGACTTGGCGCACAGTTTAACCGGAAAACACCTATTTGGGGATAGTTTTGGAACCCCTAATTTATATTTTTATTATTTCTGCCCGAAAAGCTCGCGCACTTCCCGCGAGGGCGGTGCCGTTAACAGGCTCACCGTGATAAAGACCATCAGCGCCAGCGTGAGGCTTGGCACGATGGCGTGCAGGCCAGCCAGCTTGATCCCCCACTGACTCAGAACCCCATAGCTGACGATGCCGCTGACCATGCTGGCCAGCGCGCCCGGGCCGTTGGCCCGTGACCAGTAGAGACCGAGCACCAGCGGCCAGAGGAACACCGCCTGCAGGCCGCCAAAGGCGAGCAGGTTGAGCCAGATGATCATCTCGGGGGGCTGCAACGCCGCCAGCAGCACCAGAGTGCCGAGGATCAGGGTGCAGAGCAGGGAAAGGCGGGGGATGCGCACCTCCAGCTTCTCCTGCTTTGGACTCAGATAGTTGAGGTAGAGATCCTTCACCAGAGTGGCGGAAGCCTGGATCAGCTGGGAGTCGATGGTGGACATGATGGCCGCCATCGGCGCCGCCAGAAAGACTCCGGCCAGCCAGGGGGGCAGCACTTCCATCATCAGGGAGGGCATGATCTTGTCCGGGCTGTCCATGCCGGGCAGGATGGCGCGGCCAAGGGCACCCGCCAGATGCATGCCGAACATCAGCAGGGCGCTGACCACGGTGCCGATCAGAATGCCGCGATGGAGCGCCTTGCTGTCGCGATAGCCAAAGCAGCGCAGCGCCGAGTGGGGTAGCCCCACCACCCCGACACAGACCAGGATCCAGAAGCTCAGCATAAAGGGCTGGGTCAACATGTCGCCGGCCCCTTGCGGGCTCACCAGCTTGGGATCGATCTCCCTGAGCTGGTGGATAAGGTTCGGCAGGCCGTCACCGGCAATCAGAATTCCCGCCAGCAAGGCGCCGGTGCCGATCAGCATGATGATCCCTTGCAGGGCATCGGTCATCACCACCGCGCGAAAGCCGCCGATGATGGTGTAGAGCAGCACACAGCTGGCAAACAGCATCAACCCCTGCTGGTAGGAGAGGCCGGTGGCGGTCTCCAGCAGGCGGGCGCCGCCGATAAACTGCACCACCATAGTCGCGATAAAGGCGAGGATGATAGTAACGGAGCCGAGGATCACCACCGCCTTGCTCTGGTAGCGGGCCCACAGCATATCGTTGATGGTCACCGCATTGACCCGGCGGGCGATGATGGCGAACTTCTTGCCAAGCACCCCCAGAGTGAGCCAGACGGTGGGCAGTTGGATCATCGCCAGCAACACCCAGCCCAGACCGATCTTGTAGGCCGCGCCCGGCCCACCGATAAAGGAGGAGGCCGAGGTGTAGGTGGCCACCAGCGTCATCGCCAGCACCAGCCCGCCCATGCTGCGGTTGCCGATGAAGTACTCCTGCACGAAGTTGCCTTCTGCGCGATGGCGGCTAGCCCAGAAACCCACCCCCAGCACCAGCACCAGATAGATGACGAGCGGCAGCATCAACTCAAGATTCATGGGATGACTCCTTGCCGCAAGGGGCGTGGGTATCGAGGGGGATCTCCACAAACAGCCGGTTCACCATCAGGGCGCAGAGCAGAATGAACAGCAGCGGCATCACCATGCAACTGAGCAGGAACCACAGTGGCAGCCCCCACAACTCCAGCTGGAGCGGGATAAAATAGGCGGTGCCATACCAGGCAAAGAAGTAGAACAGGGTCAGCAGCAGGCAGAAAGCTGCTTCCCGGCGGGCGAGAGCAAAACGGTTCACCTTGGCCTCCGACAAATTTGAGGGGCGCAAGGATAACAAAAAAGGGCCATGTCGCCATGGCCCTTTTTCAGCAGAGGCTCCTTGCGGAGCAGACTTCCACCGGAAGTCCGGTCTCTATCAGCGATCCTTACAGACCTAATTTCTTGTGCAGATAGTGGATATTGGTGCCACCGTGCTGGAAGTTTTCGTCTTTCATGATCTCTTTTTGCAACGGTACGTTGGTCTTGATCCCTTCCACCACCAGCTCGTCCAGCGCATGGCGCATGCGGGCGATGGCAATGTCACGATTCTCGCCGTAGCAGATCAGCTTGCCGATCATCGAATCGTAGTGGGGCGGTACCTTGTAACCGGCATAGATGTGGGAGTCCCAACGCACGCCCAGACCACCCGGCGCGTGGAAGCGCTGCACCAGACCCGGAGAGGGCATGAAGGTGGCCGGATCTTCGGCGTTGATCCGGCACTCGATGGCATGGCCACGGATGCGGATATCCTGCTGGGTGATCGACAGGGGCTGACCGGCGGCGATGCGCAGCTGCTCCTTGATCAGATCGATACCGGTGACCATCTCGGTGACCGGATGCTCAACCTGAATACGGGTGTTCATCTCGATGAAATAGAACTCGCCGTTCTCGTACAGGAACTCGAAAGTACCCGCGCCGCGGTAGCCGATCTCGATACAGGCGCGCACACAGCGCTCGCCGATGAACTTGCGCATTTCGGCGGTGATGCCGGGCGCCGGCGCCTCTTCCACCACTTTCTGGTGGCGACGCTGCATGGAGCAGTCACGCTCGCCCAGATAGAGGGCGTTGCCCTGGCCGTCTGCCAACACCTGAATTTCAATGTGGCGCGGGTTTTCCAGGTACTTCTCCATGTAGACCATGTCGTTCTTGAAGAACTGGCCTGCTTCGGATTTGGTCAGGGCGATGGCGCCCGCCAGTTCCGCTTCATTGCGCACCACGCGCATACCGCGACCACCACCGCCACCGGCGGCCTTGATGATCACCGGATAGCCGATGCGCTTGGCAATGGCGGCGTTGTGCTTGGCGTCGTTGTCGACGGGGCCGTCAGAGCCCGGCACACACGGTACGCCCGCTTTCTTCATCGCTTCGATGGCGGAGACCTTGTCACCCATCAGGCGAATGGTCTCGGCGCGCGGGCCGATGAAGATGAAGCCGGATTTTTCGACCACTTCGGCGAAATCGGCGTTCTCGGAGAGGAAGCCGTAACCCGGGTGGATGGCCACGGCACCGGTTACCTCGGCGGCGGCGATGATGGCCGGGACGTTGAGGTAGGATTCAGTACTGGCCGGTCTGCCGATACAGATGGATTCGTCGGCCAGCAGCACATGTTTGAGCTCCCGGTCGGCGGTGGAGTGAACGGCCACTGTCTTGATCCCGAGCTCTTTACAGGCGCGCAGGATCCGCAGGGCAATTTCACCGCGGTTGGCGATGACTACTTTGTCCAACATGGGTGGCGATTTCCCTTATTCGATGATGAACAGCGGCTCGTCAAATTCGACGGCCTGACCATTTTCAACCAGGATCGCTTTGATCACACCGGCCTTGTCAGACTCGATTTGGTTCATCATTTTCATGGCTTCGACGATGCACAGGGTGTCGCCGACATTGACTTGCTGACCCACTTCCGCGAACGGCTTGGCATCCGGGCTGGAGGAGCGGTAGAAGGAGCCAACCATCGGGGAGCGCATCAGGTGACCGCTCGGGGCGGCATCTGCGGCCGGTGCGGCGGCAACCGGGGCGGCAGCGGCAGGTGCGGCAACCGGAGCGGCTTGCTGCATCATCATCTGCGGCATGGCGGTGGTCACCTGACCGGAGAAGTTGCGGCTGATGCGAACGGACTCTTCACCTTCGGAGATCTCCAGTTCGGCGATGCCGGACTCTTCAACCAGTTCAATCAGCTTCTTGATTTTGCGGATATCCATTAGCATTCTCTTTCTTCTTTATCTGATCAGTGATTATCAAGCCGCGCGCAGATGGTGCACGGCCGCGGTTAAAGCGAATTGGTAGCCATCGGCCCCCAGACCACAAATGACCCCTTTGGCGACATCAGACAGATAGGAGTGATGACGGAACGGCTCCCTGGCATGGACGTTTGACAGGTGAACCTCAATAAAAGGGATGGCGACACCCAGCAGCGCATCGCGAATGGCGACGCTGGTGTGGGTGAAGGCGGCTGGATTGATGATGATAAAATCCACCTGGCCCATGGCCTGATGGATGCGGCCGACCAACTCATGTTCGGCGTTGGATTGCAGATGTTCCAGAGTGACACCGAGTTCGCTGGCGTTAAGCTTCAGATCGGCGACGATCTCATCAAGCGTCTTGCTGCCGTAGATACCCGGTTCCCGTTTGCCCAGCAGATTCAGGTTTGGTCCGTTGAGCAGGAGAATTCGGTGATTTTGCGACATATTGAGTACATCCTCGATGATAATGCTGCTATCTATCAGCTATCTTGTGGACTACCAGAAATCTAGCCATTTTCTGCGCAAATCGGTGTGCCCTGGCACACAGATTTCGCAATTATATTGATTTCGTGAAAATTAGCAGCATTTTACTGGTCTAATCTCTACATCTGGCTGTTTATTGCACGTTTCGGTCGACAAGGCTCCGTGGCTGCCACCTTGCTGTTTGCTGGCGGATGAGAAACGATAAAGCCGGCACAGGGCCGGCTTTGTTGGGCAACAAACGAAGCGGGATCAGGCTGCTTCCGACTTCTCGCGAATGAGTTTGTCTACTACGCCCGGATCCGCCAGGGTGGAGATATCCCCCAGGCTGTCGGTCTCACCGGTGGCGATCTTGCGCAAGATGCGGCGCATGATCTTGCCGGAACGGGTCTTCGGCAGCCCCTCCGCCCAGTGGATCACGTCCGGCGTAGCGATGGCGCCAATCTCCTTGCGCACCCACTCCTTCACCTCTTTGTGCAGCTCGCGGCTCGGCTCTTCCCCGGCGATCAGGGTGACATAGGCATAGATACCCTGACCCTTGATCTCGTGAGGAACCCCCACCACTGCAGCTTCAGCAATCTTGGGATGGGCCACCAGCGCCGATTCAATTTCAGCGGTACCCATGCGGTGGCCGGAGACGTTCAGTACATCATCCACCCGACCGGTAATCCAGTAGTAGCCGTCCTCGTCGCGACGGGCACCGTCGCCGGTGAAGTAGCGGCCCGGGAAGGTGGAGAAGTAGGTCTGCTCGAACCGCTCGTGATCGCCGAACACGGTGCGCATCTGGCCCGGCCAGGAGTCGGTGATCACCAGGTTGCCCTCGGTGGCTCCCTCCAGCGGCTCGCCCATGTTGTCCACCAGCGCAGGTTGCACCCCGAAGAAGGGACGAGTCGCCGAGCCCGGTTTCAGGTCGGTGACGCCGGGCAGCGGCGTAATCAGGATGCCGCCGGTTTCGGTTTGCCACCAGGTATCGACAATGGGGCAGCGCTCGTCACCAATGGTGCGGTAGTACCACTCCCAGGCTTCCGGGTTGATCGGCTCACCCACCGAACCCATGATGCGCAGGCTCTGGCGTGACGTGCCGGTGACCGCTTCGTTACCCTTGGCCATCAGGGCGCGGATGGCGGTAGGGGCGGTATAGAGGATGGTGACCTGGTGCTTGTCCACCACCTGACTCATGCGGTTGGTGGCCGGGTAGTTGGGCACCCCTTCGAACATGATGGTGGTGGCGCCGTTGGCAAGCGGCCCGTAGACCAGATAGGAGTGACCGGTAACCCAGCCCACATCGGCGGTACACCAGTAGATATCCTCTTCGTGGTAGTCGAACACATATTTGAAGGTGAGGGTGGCATAGACCAGGTAGCCGCCGGTGGTGTGCAGCACCCCTTTGGGTTTGCCGGTGGAGCCGGAGGTATAGAGGATAAAGAGCGGATCTTCGGCGTTCATCGCCTCGGGCGGGCAGTCGCTGCTGACGGCGGCGGTCGCTTCATGCCACCAGATGTCGCGGTGGTTGTGCCAGGCGACATTGCCGCCGGTGCGCTTGAGCACGATCACCTTGTTGACCTGGGTATCCGGGTTGGTGAGCGCTTCATCCACATTTTTCTTGAGCGGTACCGGACGGCCGCCACGCAGTCCCTCGTCGGCGGTGATCACGATGCGCGAGCCCGAGTCGATGATGCGACCAGCCAGTGCTTCCGGCGAGAAGCCGCCGAATACGATGCTGTGTACCGCGCCGATGCGGGTACAGGCCAACATGGCGATGGCGGCTTCGGGCACCATGGGCATATAGAGGCAGACCACGTCGCCACGGTGAACCCCTTGGGCTTTCAATACGTTGGCAAACTTGCACACTTCGCTGTGCAGTTCGCGGTAGGTGAGTTTGCGATCTTCGGTGGGGTTGTCCCCTTCCCAGATGATGGCGACCTTGTCGCCACGTTCGGCGAGATGACGATCTAGACAGTTGGCCGAGACGTTGAGCTGGCCATCTTCAAACCATTTGATGGAGACATGGCCCGGATCGTAGGAGGTGTTCTTGACCTTGCTATAGGGTTTCATCCAGTCGAGAATTTTTCCCTGCTCTCCCCAGAAGGTATCGGGATCCTCGACGGAGGCCTGATACATGGCGGCGTAGTCGCCCTTGTCCAGCAGTGCATTGCTGCTGATGTGGGGTTTGACCGGGTAGACCTTGCTCTCGCTCATCTGTCACTCCTTTGAATAGATCTTTTAATGGTTTCTTAACAACTTATACCTTTGGTGGCGGGGGGCAATTAGACTTTTGGATAGGCGGCAACAGTTGGTTACAGGACAAAGAGTGACAATTAATCGGCGAGTGGGTAAAAGGGGGCGTGTCGATTAATTGGAGGTCATGATGTTTTCTTTGTTGCTCTGTGCATCCCTCTGGCAGTTTGATGCGCCAGTGCCCGCTGGCGAACCCCCGAAAGAGTTTGCGCTCACCCATCAGGAGGCCTCACCTGCGCTGCGGGATCGGGTGGCCGATCAGCTTGGTCATGCATGGCAGGCCAAAGAGCCTGGTACCAGACTTACCTTCAGCGAGCCAGCCCCCCGTTATGCTGGCGAATCACCGTTGACGCGTATGCTCAATGATCGTGATGATGGTTGGGAATCCCGCTTGCAGATTGAGTGGTAATCCGGTCGGCAGCCAGGAGGCGGATGCCTCCCGGCTGGTGATGATGATTGCCTGCCACTATGAGACGTAGCGTTGATGCAGGCGATCTCCCATATGTTCAACATGCAGTGGTTTGCTGAACAGATAGCCCTGTCCTTCGCCGCAGTTGAGTGACTGCAAGAAGGCGTGTTGTGCCTTGGTTTCAATCCCTTCGGCGGTGACCTCCATATCCAGACTGTCGGCCAGATTGATGATGGTGCGGCAGAGCTCCCGACTGTTCTTGTCTTCCGGTAATGCCTGCACAAACGCCCGGTCTATCTTGATGCGATCGATCGGCAGGGTCTTGAGCAGACTCAGTGACGAGAAGCCGGTGCCAAAGTCATCGATGGCAATCTGAACGCCGAGATTTTTCAGGCGGGTAAAGAGATCCAGACTCTGTTCGACCCGCTGGATGATGCTCTCCGTCACCTCTATCTCCAGCCGTTCTGGCGGAAATCCGGTCTCGGCCAGAATAGCGGCGACCCGTTCAACGTAGCCTGGGGAGCGCATCTCCCGCACCGACACATTGACCGACAAGCGAGGCACCGGCAGTCCGGCGGCCAGCCAGTTTTGTCCCTGCTCGCAGGCGTTGCGCATCACCCACTCCCCAATTTTCTCTATCAGGCCGCACTCCTCTGCCACCGGAATAAAACGGGTCGGCGCTATCATTCCCTCATTGGGATGCTGCCAGCGCAGCAGGGCCTCCAGTCCACTCAGGTGGCCGTTGGCCAGATTGGTCATGGGTTGATAGAAGATGCAGAGCTGTTCGAGCTCCAGGGCCTTGAGCAGACCCTGCTCAATCTGCATTCGCTCGCGGGCTCGAGCCGCCATGCAGGGGGTATAGAACTGGAATCCGTTGCGCCCCTGACTTTTCGCCTCGTACATGGCGCTGTCGGCGGCACTGACCAGGGTTTCCGGGCTGTCAGCATGATCCGGATAGATGGCAATACCGATACTTGCCGAGATTGCCACCAGCTCATGGGCCAGCTCAACCGGTTCACGCAACACGGTCAGCAGGGTATTGGCAAGGGCTGCCAGCTCGTCAGGCTCCTCCAGATAGGGGATCAGCACCAGAAACTCGTCTCCCCCGAGGCGGGTCGCCAAATCGTTGTGCTGCAGGCAGCCGCGGATCCGCTCTGCCAGCCGCTTGAGCAGCTCATCGCCGACCCCGTGGCCCAGGCTGTCGTTGATCAGCTTGAAGCCATCCAGATCGATAAAGAGCAGCCCCAACCGTTTGCGATTGAGCTGCGCGGTTTTCAGCTCAAGGGCCAGCCGCTCCTGCAACAGATGGCGATTGCCCAGCTCGGTCAGGGGATCGTGATAGGCAAGGTGATTCAGCTCGGCCTCCACCTTGCGAATGGCGCTGATGTCGGAGAGGGCGATCACATAGTGAGTGGTGTTGTTGAAGTTGTCATAGACAGCGCTGATCTGCTGCCAGGAGGAGAAGTAGCTGCCATCCTTGCGCAGACAAACCATCTCGCCATGCCAGGCGTTGTTGCCGGGGCGCAGGTGATACCAGGGATAGTCGAGGTCGGTGTAGCGCCTGGGATGCATGATGATATCCGGGGTGCGGCCTATCACCTCCTCGGCATTGTATTGGGTCAGCATGGTGAAGGCCGGGTTGACCGACAGAATATGGTGCTCGCTGTCGAGGATGATGATCCCCTCGGCCGTGGTATCGAATACCACGTTGGCCTGATGGAGTCGCTCCTCCTGACGGCGGCGGGCGGTGGCATTGTGAATGACTCCCATGACCCGGTGGCCGACCGACTCGGTGGCGGGGACATGGTCGGCATGAATATCGACCCAGTGGCGCTCGTTGAGCGCGGTGAGGTAGCTCAGGGTGAGATGGATGGGGTCATGACTTTGCAGGGCGGCCTTGAGCTGGCTGCCAGATTCCGGTTCAAAACAGTCGACGAACGCTTGCAGCCCGCCGTGGAACTGGTTGGCCTCGATGCCCAGCAGCGGCTCAATCTGGCCGTCGAACAGCAGTCTGTCTTCCGCAACGTGCCACTCCCACACCCCGATTTGGGCCGCTCGCATTGCCAGCTGCAGCCGTTGTTCGGTTTCGTACTGCTCGGTGATGTCCCGTACGATGGCGAGGATGCCGTTCAGCTCTCCCTTCTCATCACGCATCGGGCTGTAGGTGGCCTGAAAGCGGCGGGAGCTGCTGTCGTACGCCGCGGTTTGGCCCGTGATGGCGATATCCACGTAGGGCATGCCGCTGCGCATGATCTGCTGAAACATGGGCTCCAGGGTCGGGGCCAGCTTGGGAACCACCTCTCGGAGATGCTTGCCCTGATGCTCCTCGATGCTTTTGCCATTGATGTCGGCCAGCACCTGATTGACTTTACGGTAGCGAAATTCGCAGTCAAAGACGCCGATGCCCAGAGGGGCATTATCCATCAGCTGTTCCAGGACGGTGTGATCTGACAGCTGGGTCAACATTGCCTCGGTGTCGGCGTTGAAAAGCTTCCCATCCATGATGACCTCGGCATTGATTGTTTTATCACTTGCATCAGTTGTCAGTATGGCACGAACTGTTTGGCCGGGAGTCAAGCGGAGTTATCTGGTTGTTTTGACGGCAAGAATAGGCAGAAAAACCTGATAAAAAGGATGGAAAAAGGGGGCGAGTGGTTATCCCTTCTGGCGACCAAACGCCTGAATACCGCGCACAAATACCAGCCAGCCGAGCAGATGGAACGGGAGGGCAAGCAGATAGAGCAGCAGGAAGTGCGACTCGCTGCCACTGCTGTTGATGAAGTCGATCCAGGCGGCCAGCAGCGCCAGCATGCCGGCGATCTGGAAGCGGCGGCGCAACACCACCTCGACGCCGAGATTGGCAAGGTAGAGGGTGAGCAGGATGCCGGCAAAGCCGGTGAGCTGGGCGGTGCCGTAGAGCTCGCGATCCGGGTTGAACAGCAGCGCGATCAGGGGAGTAATGCCCTGATCCAGCGGGATCAGGGCCAGCAGCCAGCATGCAATCAGAAGCAGGGCTGTCTTCATCGCGGCCTCAGTCGGCAGACGGTGCCGGTTTGACCAGAGAGAGGTAGTTGGCATCCATCTTGAGGAAGACCCCCAGCAGACGGGCACTGGCGCCGTAGAAGCCAAATCGGTCGGCGGCGCGACAAGCGCTTTCGAACTTGTCGAACCACCCCAGCAGATGCCCGTGCAGCAGCGCTTCCTGCTCGTCGAGCCAGCGTTCCCGCTCGGCTGCGCTCTTGGCTTCCGCCGCGCGGATGATGAGATTGCCCATCAGATCCAGCTCGATGGCCAGATGGTCGGCAGGCTCTTTGTATTTATCGCTGACATTGATGCCGAGGCGATCGAGGCGGGCCTGCATCTCGGCCATCGGGGCCTGCATCAGTAGCTTGGCACCGCCGCGGTAGAGCGATTCATAGGGCAGGGCGCCCTGTTTGGGATCCACCAGAAACAGGCCGGCGAAGTCGGCGGCGAGTTCCAGCTGGCGATCCGGGCGCACCAGCAGGCGGGCGATGGCATCGTTGAGCTCGGCCACGGCTTCGCGCATCGGATCCAGGGTGGAGAGGCTTTTCAGGAAGCTTCGCACATCATAGGTGTCATATTCGGCGATCTGCTCATCACTGAGTTCGGCGGCGAACAGGGTGGAGAACCACCAGTAGAGTTCGGCCCGGCGTTCGCTGGTAGCCATAAATTCCTGCATTTTTCCTCCGTGGATGGCAATCGGGAGCCTTGATGGCTCCCGATTCTAACGACTTTAAAAATAAAGGAAACTCAAGGGGGCGCTTTCGTCCCCCAGGGGTCAGAGTGCCGGGAACATGGGGTCGATGCCCTTGGCCGATTCCGGCGCGCCGAAGGCAGTGACGGCGGGCGCCTGTCCGCGGAACTTCTCGATCTCCACCAGCGCGGTATGGGCCGTGGTGGCCTGCGCCAGGCTGGAGGAGCCGATGTCGGCGGTCAGCACGTTTGGATCGCCGTAGGTACAGAGAGTCCCGACCTTGCCACCCTCTTGCGGGCCATACCAGGCTCCTTCCTGAATGCGCACCACGCCGGGGGCGTAGTCATCGCTCACCACCAGACCGGCCAATACCTGACCGCGACCGTTGAACACCTGCACCAGATCGCCGTCCTTGAGGCCGCGGGATTTGGCATCCTGCGGATTCATATAGACAGGTTCGCGACCCTGCACCGTGTAGGTGGCGCGATAGTTGTCGGAGGAGCAGAGCTGGCTGTGCAGCCGCTTGTCCGGGTGGCAGGATTGCAGGTGCAGCGGGTACTGTTTGCTGCCCGGCCCGCCGTGAGAGCGCTCGTAGGGTTCGATCCAGACCGGGTGGCCCGGGCAATCCCCATAGCCGTAGTCGGCAATGGTCTTGGAGTAGATCTCGATAAGGCCAGACGGGGTACCGAGGGGTTCCAGATCCGGCTCCTGACGGAACGACTCGTGGCGCACCCAGGGTTGGCCCGCCGGGAAAGTGACGAAGCCCTCGCCGTGCCAGAACTGGCTGAAACGGGGCAGACGAATGCCGATGCCGCGACCCTGCAGGCGGGCGTCGTCATAGATGCTCTGGATCCACTCCAGCTTGCTCTTGCCGCCGGTGAACTCGGCCTCACGACCGAAGCGACGGCAGAGATCGGCGAAGATGTCGTAGTCATCCCGCGCCTCGAACAGCGGCTCTACCACCTTGTACATGGCCAGAATGCCCGCGTTGGAGTGGGAGCCCCACTGCTCGATGTCATCCCGCTCATAGGTGGTGGTGGCGGGCAGCACGATATCGGCGAAGCGGCAGCTGGCGGTCCACTGGTGATCGATGCTGACCACGGTTTCCAGCTTGCGCCAGGCCGCGACCATCTTGTTGCGATCCTGCTGGTGGTGGAACGGGTTGTTGCCGCAGAACACCGCCATCTTCATGTGGGGGTAGGTGATGGTCTGGCCGTTGAAGGCGATCTGCTTGCCCGGATTGAGGATGCAGTCGACGAAGCGGGCCACCGGAATGAATTTGGAGTAGCCCTTCCAGTCGCCGTCATGGAGTGGTTTAACGCCGGGAATGACCGAGCTGAAACCGGACATGATGGGGCCGCTGGAGGTGATGGTGCCCGCCCCGTTGTAGTGCCAGCCAAAGCCGTAACCGCCACCTGGCAGGCCGATCTGGCCAATCATCGAGGCCAGTACCACCAGCATCCAGGCGTACTGCTCGCCGTGGTGCATGCGCTGCACGCACCAGCCGCCGATAAGCTGGGTGCGGCCGCTGCTCATGGCGCGTGCCAGCTCGCGGATGGTCTCGGCTGGTACGCCACAGATGGCGGCGGCCCACTCGGCATCCTTCACCTGACCATCGCTGGTGCCCAGCAGATAGGGCAGGAACTTGTCAAAGCCGGTGGTGTAGTTCTTCAGGAACGCCTCATCGTGGCGCTTCTCGCTGTAGAGGGTGTGGGCGATGCCCAGCATCAGCGGCACGTCGGTTTGCGGATTCAGGGTCACCTGATCGCAATTGAGGTACTTCTGGGTCTTGGATTTGACCGGGTCGACACTGATCACCCGGATCTCGCCTTTGGCTACCTTCTCTTTCAGCTGTGCCCAGTAGTCGTAGACGCTGTGATCCGGCACCAGCCAGCCCACCTGCAGGTTCTTGATGGGATCGGAGCCCCAGATAACGATGGTTTTGCTGTGCTCCAGCACCAGCGGCCAGGAGGTTTGCTGTTCATACACCTCCATGGCGCCCGCCACGTGGGGCAGGATCACCTGGGCGGCACCGGTGGAGTAGTCACCGGCCTTGGCCAGATAGGTGCCGTGCAGGTTCATGGCGCGTCCCAGCATGGCACCAGCGGAGTGCAGTTTGCCCACCGACTGCCAGCCGGAGTGACCGGCATAGAGGGCGCTCGGGCCATAGGTCTTCTGTACCCGCTCCAGCTCGTGATAGAAAAAATCGAGCGCCTGGGACCAGGTGACCCGCACGAAGCGGTTTTGGCCGCGTTCGCTGGTGTCGGACTGGTGGCCCTTGCGTAGCCAGTCCAGTCGCACCATGGGGTAGCGGATGCGGGAGGGGTTGTAGACCACCTCACTCAAGGCCTTGAGCATGTCGGTGGGGTGCTTGTCATGCTCGAACGGCTGGGTCTCGACCCAGCGCCCATCGACCACCCGGGCACGGAAGGCGCCCCAGTGGGAGCCGGACTGCACCAGCTTGTCGCCAGACTCGGCGGCCATCACGGCGCGACCGAGCAGGGAGGGGCCGATCAGGGCAGAGGCACCGCTGGCCAGCAAGCCACCCAGAAAACCACGACGGGAAATATTTATCATCTTGTTATTCCTCTTTCGAATCCGGACTTAGTGGCTGCCCTGACCACCGGTATCGGCGGCATGGTTTTGCAGGTATTTGAGCAGGGTGCGCTCCTCTTCCTTGCTCAGGCGATAGTAGGCAGACATCGCCTTGAGCCCCGAGATCCAGCCGTTGGCAGTGAAGTGAGCGGGATCCGGCGCGCCGTGGCAGGAGTTGCAGGTGGATTTGTACATCTCGCCGGCGTAATCCCAGATCGGCTTGAGCGAGGACTCAAAGCCCTTGCCATCGACCCAGGCCTGCACCTGAACCTGTTCCCACTTGATATGGGTGGCGCTGTCGGTCTCCTGTTTGAGCACTTTCTCGCTCGCTTTCAGTTCGTCACGGATGGTGGCGACGAAGACCCGCTTGCCCATATATTCGCTCAGCACCCGGCCCTTGCCATCGCTCTCGCGCCACCCTTCGATGGTCACCTTGAGGCGATCGCCGCTGCGGTCCACCACGTCGATACGGGAGGCGGGCAGCAGTTTGCCGACCGGGTCGGTGCTCTGTTCGCTGGCGTAGAGATCTTTTTCACCCAGGTTGTAGAGGGTCTCGGCGGCTGGCGCCTCTTGCGCGTCGTTAACCAGGGTGGCGTAAGTGGCCCGGAAGCCGCCCGCCATGTTGGGCAGTTCGTGGGCGATGCCTTTGTGGCACTCGATGCAGTTCATGTTCTTCGCCGCCGCATCTTTCATCGCCAGCGCTGCCGCCGGGGACTGCTTGGCGTGATCCATGTTGTCGTAGCTGTGGCAGGACTTGCAGGTCTTGGAGTTCTGGCTGCTCATCCGTGCCCACACCTTCTCGGCCAGATGCAGACGCCGGTCCTCGAACTTCTCTTGGGTGTCGATGCTGTGGCCTATGTACTCCTGATAGAGGTCGTTGGCCGCCTCCATCTTGCGGGCCACCTTGCCGACGAAATCCTTCGGCTGGTGACAGTCGGTACAGACCGCCTGTACCCCTGAGGCATTCTTGAAGTGGATGGACTCCTTGTACTCCGGATAGACGGTGTCTTTCATGGAGTGGCAGGAGATACAGAATTCGAGGCTGCTGGTTTTCTCAAAGCCGTAGTGCAGGCCGACGGTGCCCGCGAGGGTGACGCCGACGCCCACCAGAAGCAGCGCCAGTACCGACCAGCGACGGCTGGGGGTGCGCAGGAAGTGCCACAGTTTTTTCATCATGCTCTCTCACATCACTTTTTTGATGGGAGCCATGATAGGGAGGCGTTGTGAACAGGGCTGCCGCCACAAATTAATGAAATAGGGGTATTTATGACAAAATGTGAATAGAATAATCCTCCCTTGTCGACCATCGTGAACCCTGCCCATGAGCTACCACATTCTGGTTGTTGAAGATGATGCGGTTACCCGCGAGAAGCTGACCGGCTATTTCGAGCGGGAGGGCTATCGGGTGACGGCGGTCGAAAACGGCCAGGAGATGCGCGCCGTGCTGGCGGAACAAACAGTCGATCTGGTGATGCTGGATATCAACCTGCCGGGGGAAGATGGTCTGCTGCTGACCCGTGAACTGCGGGCGCGCAGCACGGTGGGGATCATTCTGGTCACCGGCCGCAGCGATGCGGTGGACCGGATTGTCGGCCTCGAGATGGGGGCCGACGACTATGTCACCAAGCCGTTCGAGCTGCGGGAGCTGCTGGTGCGGGTCAAGAATCTGCTGTGGCGGATCTCGCTGGCGGCCGCCGCACCGAGCGAGCCTGCGGTCACTGACGATGCGGTGCGCTTCGGCCCCTGGCGTTTTGACATTCCCCGCCGCCAGCTTAGCAAGGACGGGGTGCCGGTGCGTCTGACCAAGGCCGAATATGAAGTGCTGGTGGCCTTTGTCGCCCATGCCGGGCGGGTGCTCAGTCGGGAGCGGATCCTGACCCTCATCAGCCATCGCGGCGATGGCCCGAGCGATCGCACCATAGACGTGTTGATCCGGCGGCTGCGCGGCAAGATGGAAGCGGATCCGCGGGATCCCCAGCTGTTTGTCACCGTCCATGGTGAAGGCTATCTGTTTGCCGGTGAGATAGCCTCCTGACCTCGTTGCGGTGGCCTTGACCTGTTTGACCGGGTATCAGACCGGCGGGCGGGTATCAAATTGCGGGCAGTCGTCGCCAATCTGGTGCCAGGGCGCCTTGGAGCCGACGAAGATGTGAAACGCGGGTCGCTGGCTCGGCACATCGTCCAGTACCCCGAGGCGCAGGTTGATCTTGCCGCTGCTGCTCTTCTGGCTGAACAGGCTGGAGCCGCAGTGACGACAGAAGGCCAGGGTGGTCTCTGCCGATTTCCGGTAGCGGCCGATGGCCTCTTCTCCCTTCACTATGGTGACCTTGCTGCCATCCAGTCCGCCGACCGAGGCGTAATCTCCCCCTGAAAACTTGCGGCATTCGCTGCAGTGGCAGTTCCCCATATAGTCGAACTGATCCGGCAGGGTCAGGGCGACGGCGCCGCACAGGCAGCTGGCATGTAACTCTTTCATCTCTTCTCCTTGAGTGTGCTGATCGGATTTGGAACGGCTATTCGACCCGATAGACGGGGCGAAAAGCACCATCCGAGAGGGAATCGGCGGGGTCGGTCAGCGGTGCAGGCAGCGTCAGAATGGGTGGCCCCATCACCCGCGGGCACTGCTCGGCATTGGCATCAGGGTGTTGCAGCAGGCAGACCGCCTGAGCGACCGCAAGGCGCCCCTGCAGCCGCATCTGATCGCTGTTGGCGGCCAGGATCTTGCCCCGGCGCAGGCCCCGCTGTACCCCGTGGCTGAAGTAGGTGCTCAGCACCTGGGGCCTGTCGAGATGGCGCTGCGCCAGCTCGTTGACCGCCACTTCGGCGGCGATGGCGCCCCCCACCAGATAGTCGAGGTCGGGATAGCGGGCCAGCGTCTGCTGCACCAGCGTGCGCTGGATTTCCCGGCTGTTGTCGCCGCGCTCGGTGGTGACCAGCTTGATGGCGCTCCCCTTGATGGCGTCGGCAAAGCCCGGCTCGACAAAGTTGTTGCCGCCACTCGCCTGCGGGCCGGGGAAGAGGGCGACCGAGACCGGCTTGCTGCCGGCGGGGTGGCGCTGCGCCAGCCAGTGGCCAATTTGCCAGCCCATCTGGTACCAGGAGACCCCCACCTTCGCCTGCACCAGACCGCTCGGCAGATCGTTGACCAACCCAAAGACCGGCAGCGGCGTGACCTTGATGGCCTCGCGCAAGCCCTGATAGCTCACCGCGCCGAGCAAGATGGCGTCGCTCCCTTCCTGCACGCAGCGCAGCAACTGCTGGCGCTGCTCGGCGAGGGCGCCATAGCCCCCCGCTTCGTGGATCTGCAACTTGACTCCCAACCGCTTCGCCTCGTCCACCATGCCCTGATTGACCGAAAGCCAGTAGGCGTCGCGCAGATGGGGGTAGAGGGCACAGAGGGTCAGCGGTTTGGTTGCGGCAGCGGGTTCCGGCCACTGCTGGCGCAGCGGCTGGCCGCTGAATTCGCCGCCGGGCCAGATATCGACCGCAAAGGCGAGGGCGGCGCGGGGAAGCATTAGCAACCAGATCAGCAACAACGGGGAGAGATAGACGCTTCGCATGGTCAGGGGTTTTGTTAAAGTGTTGGGCCATATTATCCGGTCAAAGCCGACCACAACCAAGGGACTTCCCGTGAGAATCTTTTCCGGCCTGGGTGGCAAGTTGCTGCTGGCCTTCTCCTTGATGGCATTACTCACACTGAGTGCCTCCCTGCTGGGTTGGGTGGGGCTTAGCCATCTGCGCCAGCTAGAGCAAGGGGTGCAGCAGACGCTGGCCGATCAGGATCTGGCCCGCACGCTCTCTCGCCTCAGCGGCGAGATCCAGAGTGCGTCGCGGCTGCTGGCCACCGCGACCAGCGAGCAGGAGCGGGAACATCAGGGACGCTTGCTCACCCTGCAGGGGCAACAACTGCAACAGGTGCTGGCGCAACTCGGCCGTGGGCAGGGTTCAACAAGCCTCGATCAGCTCAGTCAGAGCATTATCGGCAATCTGGGCCAGCAGGGCTGGCTGGTGGGGGAAAGGTTGACCCTGATGGCGCAGGGGGAGGCGCAGCGGGCCCGTCTGGTGGCGGCGGCCGGACAGATCGCCGAGCTGGCGCGCAGCCAGATGGAGAACGCCGAAACCGTGATGGTGGCGGGATTGGGTTCCCTCTACCAACAGCAAGGCGCGCAGGCGACCCGGACGCTGGACCGCCTGCTGGAGCAGGATCTCGACTGGCTGGAGCAGATGACCGAGCTGCGCCATCGCACCCTGATGCAGCAGCAGCGCATCGAGGAGATGTGGCGCAGCGAACGGCAGGAACAGTTGCAAACGCTATTGCAAGAGGGGCAGCGGGAGCTGGCCATCTTGCAACTGCGGGCCGGGGCGGTGACCGATCCGGCCCGCCGGCAGGCGGTGGAGCAGGCGCTGACCGTGCTGGCGCAGAGCGACAAGCTGGTACAACTGCGCAGCGACTGGCTCGGCAAGGGGGAGGCGCTGAGGGTGCTGGCCAATGCCAATGAGGCCCTGATGAGCAGCCTCAACCAGCAGGTCGGAGAGCTGGTCAGCCGTGCCCGCGATTCGCTGGGGCAGAGCCAGCAGGCGCTAAGTCAGCGCCTCAGGCTGCTGGAGCAGGCGTTGATGGGCATTGGCTTGCTCACCCTGCTACTACTGATGCTGTTGATGTGGCGCATGGTCTACGGCCGGATCGTCTGGCCGCTGCAACGGGCGGTGGCGGGGATGAGCCGATTGGCACGCGGGGATCTGGCCCCCCTTGAGCCGATCGCCAACTCCGGGCGCGATGAGCTGGCGGAGCTGGGGCGGGCCTTGCAGGTGTTTCGTGACAATGCGGTGGAGCTGGGCCGCTATCAGCGCGAGCTGGAGTTGCGGGTCGAGGAGCGCACCGGCCAGCTCAGCCACGCCAACGAGCGGCTCAATGAGGAGGTGGAGAAGCAGCGGCAGGCCCGCGCCGAGGCAGAGCAGGCCAACCGCGCCAAGTCGGTTTTTCTCGCCACCATGAGCCACGAGATCCGCACTCCGATGAACGGCATTCTGGGTGGCCTGACACTGCTGGAAGATACCCACCTGAGCGAAACCCAGCAGCGCTATCTGGCCGCCATCGAGCACAGCGGCGAATCCCTGCTGGAGATCCTCAACGACATTCTCGACTACTCCAAGATCGAGGCGGGCCATGTGGAGGCGCGCCGCGAACCCTTCCCCCTGTTCCAGCTGGTGGATGAGCTGAGCGCGTTGCTCCGGCCAAAGGCGGCGGCCAAGGGGGTCACTTTGGCGCTGGAATATGCGCCCGAGCTGGCGCCTGTGGTCGAGGGGGATCTGGGCAAGCTGCGCCAGGTGCTCGGCAACTTGCTCGGCAATGCGGTCAAGTTTACCGCCCGTGGCCAGATTACCCTGACGGTGGCGCCTCTTGTCTGCCACGGCCCTTGCGCCGAGCCCTGTATCCGCTTCGTGGTGCGCGATACCGGCCCCGGCATTCCGGTCGATGAGCAGGCGGCGGTGTTTGAGGCGTTTCGCCAGCGTACGCGGGACGTGGGCCATCAGGGCGGCACTGGACTGGGGCTGGCAATCAGCCGCAAGCTGGTGACTGCCATGGGGGGGGAGCTGAACCTTGTCAGCGAACCGGGCAAGGGGTGTGAATTCAGCTTCAGCCTGCCCTTGCAACGCTCGAGTGCCCAGCTGCCTGCCGAGGCGCAACCGCTGCACCTTGGCCAGTCCCGTGACATCCTGCTGGTAGAGGATAACGAGATCAACCGGCTGGTGGCGCACGGCATGCTGACCCGCCTCGGCCATCGCGTCACCCTAGCGGAGGATGGTCGCAGTGCGCTGGCGCTGGTGACCGAGCGTCCCTTCGAGCTGGCGCTGCTCGATATCAATCTGCCCGATATGGACGGCATGACCCTGCGCGAGGATCTGGCAGCCATCAGCGAGGAGATGCATGAGCGGCCGCTGCCCGCCATCGCCATCTCGGCCCAGATGTATCCGGAGGATATCCGCCACTGCCTTGCCGCCGGCTTCGTCGATTTTGTCGGCAAACCGGTGCGGCTGGCGGTGCTGGCGAACGCCATCGATCAGCTGTTTCGGCAAGAGGGCGCCTCTATCGAGCCGCAGGCGCAGTTATCAGTAGCCGTGCCCCCAACTAACCAGCCTGAGTGGGCCAATCCGGTGCTGGATGCCGATCTGCCCCTGCTCGGCATGGCGCGGATCCGCCAGCTGGTCGCGCTGTTTGAGTCGCAAGGGCGGGTGTTGGTAGATAAGTTGGCTCAGGGTGAGGGGAAAGAGCAACGTCAGCTGGCGCACAAGCTCAAGGGGAGTGCGCTGGCGCTGGGGTTGACCGAATTTGCCAGCCACTGTGCTGCTCTTGAGGCGGGGGGCGGTGAGGCTGCGGCAATCGGGGCGCAATTTGACGCGGCGTTGAGCGGGTTGCAGCAGTGGCTGGTGGCCAACAGGGATGCGCCGTTCTGATCCCTGCTGGCGATGTACGGCGTTTAGGGAGGGTGGCCAGCCCCTGCGCCGTTATTCGATCTCCCGAAATAGCACCTGCTTGCACTTGGCGCAGACCCATTCCCGGCGAAAATCGGTCAGGTGCACCATACCTACCTCCAGCAACTCGTGGTGGCCGCAGTGATAACAGAAGATGATGTCGCCATCGACTGATTCAGGGTGGGCCGCCAGATATTCGGCTTTGGTGGGGAGTTGATCCCACGAGGTGGTGGGGAGATGTTTGCGTTGGCTGGTGTAGTAGACCCAGTAGAACAGAAAAAAGACAGCCAGGATCACGAATGTCAGCAGATGGTCCATCTTGAACTCCTCCGGTTAGGTGCAGCCCCTCGGATGCATGGCTGCAATCAGCTCCATCATCATTAAATTTGTTTCGAATGAATATGTTACAGGATGGATAAAGAGGGCGTTGTGATCCCCTTCGGGTTTTGCCCGCCCGCAGCGGGATGAAAAATGTGCCGTTTGGCGGAGCGGCCAGAGTATTGAACTGGGAGGGAATCTTGCTTTTTACAACATAAATTCAACATTTTTTTAGGTGGTTGGACTGTCTCTTTGATCCAGCTCACGTTACAATGCCCGCGCCCACTTCACCTAACGCGCAAACGATTTTCAGGAGAGAAACGGATGTTGAAACGTGACATGACCATCGCCAATTATGATCCGCAATTGTGGCAGGCCATCACAGACGAAACCCGTCGTCAGGAAGAGCATATCGAGCTGATTGCGTCTGAGAACTACACCAGCCCCCGTGTCATGGAAGCCCAGGGCTCCCAGCTGACCAACAAGTACGCCGAAGGTTACCCCTCCAAGCGTTACTACGGTGGTTGCGAGTATGTGGATGTGGTCGAAACCCTGGCTATCGAGCGCGCCAAAGAGCTGTTCGGTGCCACTTACGCCAACGTGCAGCCGCACTCCGGCTCCCAGGCCAACAGTGCCGTCTACATGGCCCTGCTGCAGCCGGGCGACACAGTACTGGGCATGAACCTGGCCCACGGTGGTCACCTGACCCACGGCTCTCCGGTCAACTTCTCCGGCAAGCTCTACAACATCGTGCCTTACGGTATCGATGAGTCCGGCAAGATCGACTACGACGACATGGAACGTCAGGCTGTCGAGCACAAGCCGAAGATGATGATCGGTGGCTTCTCTGCCTACTCCGGCATCGTTGACTGGGCCCGCATGCGCGAAATCGCCGACAAGGTCGGTGCCTACCTGTTTGTCGACATGGCCCACGTGGCTGGTCTGATTGCCGCTGGCGTTTACCCGAACCCGGTTCCCCACGCTCACGTGGTCACCTCCACCACCCACAAGACCCTGGCCGGTCCGCGCGGTGGTCTGATTCTCTCCGCCGCTGACGACGAGGAGCTCTACAAGAAGCTCAACTCCGCCGTCTTCCCGGGTGGTCAGGGTGGCCCGCTGATGCACGTCATTGCCGGTAAAGCCGTTGCCTTCAAAGAGGCGCTGGAGCCCGAGTTCAAGACCTATCAGGCTCAGGTCGTGAAAAACGCCAAGGCGATGGCTGCCACCTTTATCGAGCGCGGTTACAAGATCGTCTCCGGCGGTACCGACAACCACCTGATGCTGGTTGATCTGATCGGCCGCGAGCTGACCGGTAAGGATGCTGACGCTGCGCTGGGCAAAGCCAACATCACCGTCAACAAGAACTCCGTGCCCAACGACCCGCGTTCCCCGTTCGTCACCTCCGGTGTGCGGATCGGTACCCCGGCCATTACCCGCCGCGGTTTCAAGGAAGCCGAGTCCATCGAGCTGACCCACTGGATCTGCGACGTACTGGACAACCACGATAACGATGCCGTGCTGGCCACCGTGCGCGAGAAGGTGCTGGATATCTGCCGCCGCTTCCCGGTTTATGGCTGATAAGTCAGACCATCCGGTTTGAGACCAATGCCACCTGCGGGTGGCATTGTTTTTTCTGGCTTTTACCGGTTTTGGATGGCCGTGCTACACTGGCCGACCTAGATCCTGGCCCGCCGGGCCGGTCCCTGTTCCATTAACGCCGGAGGTCCGATGCATTGCCCATTCTGTAGTGCGGTTGATACCAAGGTGATCGATTCCCGCTTGGTGGCAGAAGGCCATCAGGTGCGCCGCCGTCGTGAGTGTCTGCTCTGTCACGAGCGTTTTACCACCTTCGAGATGGCCGAGCTGGTGATGCCCCGCGTCATCAAGTCCAACGGTTCCCGCGAGCCGTTCAACGAAGACAAGCTGCGTGCCGGCATCCTGCGGGCGCTGGAGAAGCGGCCGGTGAGCATGGAGGCCATCGAAAAGGCGGTCAACCATATCAAATCCCGTCTGCGTGCCACCGGCGAGCGCGAAGTCGCCTCCGAGCTGGTGGGCAATCTGGTGATGGATGAGCTCAAGAGTCTGGACAAGGTGGCCTATATCCGCTTTGCCTCCGTCTATCGCAGCTTCGAAGATATTCGCGAGTTCGGTGAAGAGATTGCCAAGCTGGAGAAGTAAACCGCCATTCTCACCCATGTTGCCGCGTCCGATTACGCTGCGCTAATCGAACCTACGATACTGCGTAAAGCCGAGATGTGTTGTCAAAGGAGCCCGAATGTTTAGTCAAGATGATTACCAATGGATGAGTCGGGCCCTCGAACTGGCCCGCCGCGGTCGCTACACCACGGCCCCCAACCCCTGCGTCGGCACCGTGCTGGTCAAAGATGGCGTGGCGGTTGGCGAAGGGTGGCATCAGAAGGCGGGCGAGCCCCATGCCGAGGTTTACGCCCTGCGCGCCGCCGGTGACAACGCCCGTGGCGCCACCGCTTATGTGACCCTCGAACCCTGTTCCCACCACGGCCGTACTCCCCCCTGCGCTGAAGCCTTGATCAAGGCCGGTGTAGCCCGAGTGGTGGCGGCCATGGTTGACCCCAATCCCCAGGTGGGCGGACGCGGGCTGCGGATGCTCTCCGAAGCGGGGATCAAGACCGATTTCGGCCTGCTGGCGAGTGAAGCCGAAGCGCTCAACCCGGGCTTTTTCAAGCGGATGCGTACCGCCTTCCCGCGGGTGACCGTCAAGCTGGGGGCCAGCCTCGATGGCCGCACCGCCATGGCGAGCGGCGAGAGCCAGTGGATCACCTCCCCGGATGCGCGCCGTGACGTGCAGCGGCTGCGGGCCCGCCACGATGCGGTGCTCTCCAGCGCCGAAACCGTGCTGGCTGACGGTGCCTCTCTGACCGTGCGCTGGGACGAGCTTCCCCCCTCGGTCAAGGCAAGTTATCCCAAAGAGACCCTGCGCCAGCCGCTGCGGGTCATCGTCGACTCGCAAAACCGCCTCACACCCGACTTGCCGCTGTTCCAGAGCGAGAGCCCAGTGCTGCTGGCCCGTCACAAGGCGTCTGGCGAGTGGCCCGAGTGGGTGCAGCAGCTGGAGCTGCCGCTGCTGGATGGCAAGCTGGATCTGGTTAGCCTCTTCATGCTGCTGGCCAAACAGAACGTCAACTCGGTACTGGTCGAGGCGGGGCCACGGCTGTGCGGCGCTCTGCTGGAAAAAGGGCTGGTGGATGAGCTGGTGCTCTATCAGGCGCCCAAACTGATGGGTGACGAAGGGCGCGGCCTGTTCCATCTGCCGGGTCTGACCCGGCTGTTCCAGGCCCCCAAGCTCGCCATCAAGGATGTGCGCATGGTGGGGCCGGATATTCGCATTACCGCCAAAATAGCCTGATTTATCAATGTTCAAGGGGGCATAATCTGCCCCGTCATCAGCAAGGTGATCTGCATGTTTACCGGAATTATCGAAGCGGTGGGAACCCTGGCCGAACTGCGCCGTCAGGGCGACGACATGGCCCTCACTGTTCATGCGCCGCATCTCGACTTCAGTGACGTTAAACTGGGCGACTCCATCGCCACCAACGGCGTCTGCCTCACTGTGGTGGCGCTCGGCGACAAGAGTTATACCGCCGACGTGTCGCTGGAAACCCTGTCACGCACCGGTTTTGCCGCCGCCAGAGTGGGCGATCGGGTCAACCTGGAGAAGGCGCTGATGCCCACCTCCCGCCTCGGTGGCCATCTGGTCTCCGGCCACGTAGACGGGGTAGGGGAAGTGAAAAGCGTCTCCAGCAGCGGCCGCTCCATCGAGTACTGGATCAAGGCGCCGAGCGAGCTCTCCCGCTATATCGCCGAGAAAGGCTCCATTGCTGTGGATGGCATCAGCCTCACCGTCAACGCGGTGCAGGGGGACCTTTTCCGCCTGACTATCGTGCCCCACACCGCGCAGGAGACCACCATCGCCAGCTGGAAGCCGGGCCACAAGGTCAACCTCGAGGTGGATCAGATCGCCCGCTATCTGGAGCGGCTGATGATGGGAAAAAGTCAGGAGAGCAGCGCCTCGACCCTGACCATGGAGACGCTGGCCAAGGCCGGTTTTCTCTGACGGTGTGCGCTAAATCTGGCCCCCAAAACGATTTTCTGTGATCCCGCTCTGATTGAAATGGAGCCGCTAGCCCCAATCTAGAGCAACATACACACGCATTTGCGTTGAGCCTGCGGGCTCAACCCCCAAGCACACTGATGGAGTAGCCCATGGCGCTGAGCACAACCCAGGAAATCATTGCCGATATCAAGGCTGGCAAGATGGTGATCCTGATGGATGACGAAGACAGGGAGAACGAAGGGGACCTCATCATGGCCGCCTCCTGCGTCCGTCCGGAGGATATCAACTTCATGGCCCGCTACGGCCGTGGCCTCATCTGCCTTACATTGACCCAGGATCGCTGCAAGCAATTGGCGCTGCCGCTGATGGTGGATCGCAACAATGCCCAGTTCTCCACCGCCTTTACCGTCTCCATCGAGGCGGCAGAAGGGGTGACCACAGGTATCTCCGCCGCCGATCGTGCGGTGACCGTGCAGGCCGCTGTTGCGCCCAATGCCAAGGCGGCCGATCTGGTGCAGCCGGGCCACATCTTCCCGCTGATGGCGCAGGATGGCGGCGTGCTGACCCGTGCCGGTCACACCGAAGCGGGCTGCGATCTGGCCCGTCTGGCCGGTTTCGAGGCGGCCGCCGTCATCGTCGAGATCCTCAACGAAGATGGCACCATGGCGCGCCGTCCTGACTTGGAGATCTTCGCCGAGGAGCATGGCATCAAGCTTGGCACCATCGCCGACCTTATCGAGTACCGCAACCAGCACGAGACCACTGTCGAAAAGGTGGCCGAGTGCAAGCTGCCCACCGAGTTTGGCGAGTTCGACCTCATCACCTTCCGCGACACCATCGACAATCAGGTTCACTTTGCCCTGAAAAAGGGTGAGGTGCAGGCCGACCAGCCGACCCTGGTGCGGGTGCACCTGCATGATGTGCTGAGCGATCTGCTGCTGACCGACCGCCACGCCGCCCGAAGCTGGCCGCTGCCCAAATCCATGGCTCGCATCGCTGACGAGGGCGGCGTGCTGGTGATTTTGGGGGCGGAATCCCATGGCGCCGAGCTGCTGGCTAGGGTCAAGGGTTTTGAAGCCGCCGACAAGGGGCTAGCACCGGAAGGAGCCAAGTGGCAGGGCACCTCGCGCCGGGTTGGTGTGGGTTCCCAGATCCTCAAGGCCCTTGGCGTAAGCAAGATGCGCCTGTTGAGCTCACCGAAGAAGTACCATGCCCTCGGTGGTTTCGGTCTGGAAGTGGTTGAGTACATCGGCGAGTAATTAATCTTTGTAGGATAAAAAAGATGACGCCATGGCGTCATCTTTTTTTCGTTGGTTTCAACGGCGACGCCGCAGCCAGGCTATTGGTATTAGTAACAGGGCTGCTAGACCGATAGAACCACCGCCGCCACCGCCACTACCTGATGTGGTTGTCGGCTGGGAGGGTTGGGCGGGTTGCGGTGTCGGTTCAGGGATGGGGGCTGGTTCTTCTTTTGTTGTGATACCTATAAGTGCTGCTTCAAGTGTTGAAGCTCGTCCAGCAATGGTACTTTTCATACTAATGATTTCGGCACGAATAGAGTCAACAGCGTATTTGCCATCGAAACGAACGCGAATTGTGCAATCTTGGCCCGGTTTTAGTTCAACATTACAGTTATTGGCTATTCCAGGTGCAGTAGTTACCAGATCACTCAGGGTTGCGCTGAACATGGTGCGGTTGACTAGTCTATATTCTGCCCAGCGGCTCTGATTTGCCGGAACATTCAGTCCGCGTAGTGATGTAATGGTAATGTTGTGTTTTTGTTCGTTTATCCAATCAGCCAAAGCAGGTGCATAAGTGTATCCCCCTGCGGCTCCGGAAGCACATGGAAAGGCCCCATAGCTAGTGATGCCGACCAGCTGTCCCATATAAACCAATGGCCCCCCGCTATCGCCTTTGCAGGAGTCCTGCATCACGGTCTGCCCGGCAAAGATATGGCTCAGGGTTGTGTCTCCATACCATCTGTCCCTGTCGCCTTGATAAGGGAGGTCAATAGTCTGCAGTACTGGACTGTCAATAGTGGCCTGCGGATTGATGCCGCCATAACCGTAGGTTCGTAGTTGAGTTGGCCCACCCCATGTGTCTTTGGTATTTAATGGCGCCACAGTGATAGGAGCATTGGCTGTGGGTGTTGCCAAGTGCAGCAGGGCAATATCTTTTTCAAAGGTTGGAATATCAAAACCGAGGGATTTCAGGCGATTGACCAGATATTCGGTATTCATCAAAACTTGATCAATCGAAGTCCGTTGATGGGATTTGCTCAAGTCAGTTACGCCGATGACGACTTCCATCTTGCCTACTTGCGGGTTTTCTACGCAATGGGCTGCTGTGACGACCCACTCACGATCGATAAGAGTACCGCCACAGTAGTTGAACCATGTTCCGTTAACATTTTCCCCAATGGCAACCATCCAGCTTGGAGCGGTAGTACCACTGCCGCCAATAATGCGTGGTGTGCTATTTGCGTGAGGCGATATAGCTGCGATGATTGCAGATATCAATGCCGCACGTTTTAAATACAACATTTCGAACTCCTTTCAGTGTGTTTTTATTTTACCGCACTGGAACGATGCGGTTGTGGGGGGGGGAGTATTATGGGTCTTATTGGCTGGCTGTGAAAAAAGTTAATAGATGGAATTTGTCGGAGTTATGAAGCTAGTTTTTGTCGTGGGTCTGTTGTGCTAGAATGTGCGCACTTTTGACTCCGGCCCTTTTGATTGCACAGATACAGGATTTCCAATGAAGGTTATCGAAGGAAATATCGCCGCTCCTGAGGCGCGCGTTGCTATTGTTGTTGCCCGTTTCAACAGCTTCATCAACGACAGTCTGGTGAACGGCGCGGTGGACGTACTGAAGCGTCAAGGTCAAGTGCAGGACAGCAACCTGACACTGGTAAAAGTGCCGGGCGCGGTTGAAATGCCATTGGTCATCAAGAAGCTGGCCAAGAGTGGTCAATACGACGCCATCGTGGCGGTCGGTACTGTCATCCGTGGCGGCACCTATCACTTCGACCTGGTGGCAAACGAGAACAGCAAGGGCATGGCCCAGGTAATGATGGAATATGAAATTCCCGTTGCCTTCGGTGTGCTGACCACTGAAAACATTGAACAAGCCATCGAGCGTGCAGGTACCAAGGCGGGTAACAAGGGTGCAGAGGCTGCACTGGCAGCGCTCGAAATGATCAACGTCCTGAAAGAACTGGACGTGTAACGAGGAGAAGTACATTGAAACCGTCTGAGCGCCGTAAAGCCCGCCATTGCGCCACCCAGGCCATCTACCAGTGGCAGATGACCAAGGCTAACGTGGGTGACATCGAAGAGCAGTTCAAGATCGATCAGGACACCAAGGGTGTAGACCTGAACTATTTCCGCGATCTGCTGTTCGGGGTAGCCCTCCACTGCAGCGAGCTGGACAAGGTGTTTGCACCTTTCCTCTCCCGTCCGCTGGATGAAGTGGACATGGTGGACAAGGCGATCCTGCGTCTGGCGACCTACGAGCTGACCCGTCGTGATGATGTACCGCCGCGTGTGGTCATCAACGAAGCGATCGAGCTGGCCAAAGCTTTTGCTGCCGATGACAGCCACAAGTTTGTCAACGGTGTACTGGACAAGGTGATCAAATCGCTGAACAAGCGTTGATCCTGCTGTCCGTCAGCATCTAAGAGAGGAGCCAGCTTATTGCTGGCTTTTTACTGTATGGGTGAATTTGAGCTGATTGATAAGTACTTCAAGGTCCCCCACGCCCGCAAGGACGTGGTGATGGGCCCTGGAGATGACTGTGCCCTGCTGACCCTGCCCCCCGATACCCAACTGGCGGTGAGCACCGACACTCTGGTGAGCGGCGTACACTTCTTTCCCGACATGGATCCGGTGGATCTCGGCTACAAGGCGCTGGCGGTCAATCTCTCCGATCTCGCCGCCATGGGGGCCGAGCCGCGCTGGGTGTCGCTGGCGCTGACCCTGCCTGCCATCAACGAAGGCTGGGTCGCCGGTTTTGCCGAAGGGTTTCTGGAGCTGGCCGAGTACTACAATGTGGCGCTGGTGGGCGGAGACATGACCCGCGGGCCGCTCTCCATCACCATCTCGGTGAAGGGATCGGTGCCTGCCGGGCGCGCTCTGATGCGCAGCGGTGCCAAAGCCGGTGACGGCATCTATGTGACCGGCACTCTGGGTGATGCCGCGCTGGCGCTCTCCCACCTGCTGGGCAAACGCACCCTCAACGAGAACCAGCTGGCAGCTGTGCTGCCACGGCTCGACCACCCCCATCCCCGCATTCTGGCCGGTCAGGCGCTGCGCGGGCTGGCGGGCAGTGCGCTGGATCTCTCCGATGGTCTGGCATCGGATCTCGGCCATATCCTCAAGGCGTCCGGTGTGCGGGCCCAGATCGATCTCGATCTGCTGCCGCTCTCGCCGGTGCTGCAGGATGCGGTGAGCGAGCAGGAGGCGTGGCAACTGGCGCTGGCCGGTGGCGATGACTACGAGCTCTGCTTTACCGTACCGGAGGAGCATCGCGGCGCGCTCGATACGGCGCTGGCTCACAGCGGGGTCAAGTTCAGCCGCATCGGCCGCATCGTGGCGGGCGAGCCGGGCATCGACTACCTGCGTGGCGACCAAGCGGTCGAGTTGCAACTGAAAGGGTGGGATCACTTCGCATGAGTTTGTTCAGGATAAAGCCCGAGCTGACACGACTGGATCTGAAAAATCCGCTTCACTTTTTGGCGGTGGGATTTGGTTCCGGTCTCAGCCCCAAGGCGCCGGGCACCATGGGCACCCTGGCGGCGATTCCGCTCTATCTGCTGGTGAGCGGGCTGCCGACCTATTGGTTTATCGCCCTGCTGGCGGTTGGGTTTGTGGTCGGTATTCGTATCTGCCAGAGCGCCACCGATGCCATCGGCATGCCGGATCACGGCGCCATCGTCTGGGACGAGGTGATCGGTTTTGGCGTCACCATGATCGCCGCGCCAGCCGGCTGGGAGTGGGTGGTGGCGGGCTTTGCGCTGTTCCGGTTGTTTGATGTGCTCAAGCCCTGGCCCATCTCCTGGTTTGATCGCCGGATCCACGGTGGCCTGGGCATCATGCTGGACGATCTGATCGCCGGCCTGTTCGCCCTGTTTTGTATGCAATTACTGGCATTCTGGCTCGGTTGAGAGCCCCCTTCCGGGGGATGACCGTTCTGGCATCCCCCGATTTATATCTGCTTAATTTTCATTCATCGGCATATGCTGCCGTTTATCATCCATTTCACATAAATATTCACTACTCATTCGGGGCTGGTGGTTGTTTTGGAAATAGTGATAAATGCTGCTTGTTGCGTTGTTGTTGAAATTAAAGTAATGATACCAATAGATGTACGGACGCACCGGCCATTTGTGTGATGAAAATCATCATTTATCTCTGCCGAATTGGTGGTTATCTGCACAAAACATTGCGGAATTGTATAACTCAATCATTTACACCCGTGGTCAAACCGTCTAAGTTACTCGCGGGTTATTCCAAAAAAATGCAAAAAACCCGCCCGGATCGCTGGTTTCGCTGCCTCATGGATTGAGCAAATATTGCCCAAGGTAACAACCGGCATCTGCGGCTGATTTACGGACGAATTATTTGGGACGGATGTCCCCCGCAGAGGTAAACATGTCCTTGCTCGAAGTAAAGAACTTGCGGATCGAGTACCCCTCCCGCTACGGGGTGCTGGCCGCGGTGAAGGATCTCTCTTTCTCTATCGAAAAGGGTGAGATTGTCGGGGTGGTCGGTGAATCCGGCGCCGGCAAGTCCACCATCGGCAACGCCGTTATCGATCTCCTGAGCCCGCCGGGCCGCATCGCCCGTGGCGATATCTATCTCAATGGCGAGCTCATCTCCGGCAAGAGCCAGAACGAGATGCGGGCCATCCGTGGTTCCCGTATCGGGTTCATCTTCCAGGACCCCATGACCTCCCTCAACCCGCTGTTCACCGTTGAGCATCAGCTGGTGGAGACCATTCTGGCCAATACCGACCTCTCTCGCGAAGCCGCTTTTGCCAAGGCATTGGAGCTGATGGGGGCGGTGGGTATCCCGCAGCCGGAGCTGCGCATCAAACAGTATCCGCACCAGTTTTCCGGTGGCATGCGTCAGCGGGTGGTTATCGCCATCGCGCTCTCCTGCGATCCGGAGCTGATCATCGCCGATGAGCCGACCACAGCACTCGACGTCTCCATTCAGGATCAGATCCTCCAGCTTATCCGCGCCCTCTGCAAAGAGCGTCAGGTGGGCTGCATGCTGGTGACCCATGACATGGGCGTGGTCTCCAACGTTACCGACAAGGTGGCGGTGATGTATCGCGGCGATCTGGTGGAGTTCGGCCTGACCGAACAGGTACTGGGCAGCCCCAATCACCCCTATACCCGCAGCCTCATCTCGGCGGTACCTCGCTCCGATGTGAAGCTGGTGCGTTTCCCGCTGGTCTCCTATATCGAGGATGCCAGTGCACCGGATACCAATATTGACCTCAAGACCCACTGGCTCGGCCAGAGTCAGGACGAGCGTGCCTATGAAGGGGCGCTGCTGCGGGTGGAGAATGTCGATCTGAAGTTCGTCACCAAGGACTCCATCTTCCCGAGCCGCCGCCAGTATGTACGCGCTTGCAACAACATCAGCTTCGAGATCTTCGAGGGTGAAACCTTCGGTCTGGTGGGGGAGTCCGGCTCCGGCAAATCGACCATTGCCCGCGCCATCACCGGTCTCTATCCGCCTGATACCGGCAAAATCTTCTTTGAGGGGATCGATCTCACCGCCCTCAAGAGCGAGCGCGAGCGTCGCCCGCTGCGTCGCCAGATGCAGATGGTGTTCCAGAACCCCTATTCGTCGATGAACCCGCGGATGAAGGTGCGCGACATCATTGCCGAGCCGATCCGCTTCCATCAGCTGGCGAGCAGCGAGAGCCAGATCGAGGGGATCGTCGGCGATCTGCTGGATCACGTGGGTCTCGGTCGTGGTGCCGGGGTCAAGTATCCCCACGAGTTCTCCGGCGGCCAGCGCCAGCGCATCTCCATTGCACGCGCCCTGGCCACTCGCCCGCGCTTTCTCATCTGCGACGAGCCGACTTCGGCGCTGGATGTGTCGGTGCAGGCCCAGATCCTCAACCTGCTCAAGGATCTGCAGCAGGAGCTCCAGCTCACCATGCTGTTTATCAGCCACGATCTGCCGGTGATCCGCCAGATGTGCGACCGCATCGGGGTGATGCAGCACGGTCATCTGGTGGAAGTGGCCGAGACCGAGAAACTCTTTACCAATGCCGAGCATGAGTACAGCCGCAAGCTGATCTCCCTCATGCCGGAGTTCAAGGGAATGTCCCGCGAGGGGCTGGAAATCGCAAGCTAGGAGAGCGCCGGTGCGCCGGTCTGCTTGTCAAAAAAAGTGTCATAAGAAAGCCAAAAGCATGGAGAACAAGATGAAGAAAGGATTGTCCAAGATTGCCCTGGCGCTGTTTGCCGCCGGTTTCGCCTTCAGTGTCTCAGCCGCTGATATCAAGGTGGGTGTCGCTTCTGACGCCACTTCGCTGGATCCGCAGGAGCAGCTCTCCGGTCAGACCCTGGAGATGTCGCACCTGGTATTCGATCCCCTGATGCGTTACACCCAGGACCTGCAGTTCGAGCCCCGTCTGGCCGAGAAGTTCGAGCGTGTCGATGACAAGACCGTCCGCTTCCACCTGCGCAAAGGGGTCAAGTTCCACTCCGGTAACGACTTCACCGCTGACGACGTGGTGTGGACCGTCAACCGCCTGAAATCCTCCGTCGACTTCAAGGCGATCTTCGATCCCATCAGCGAAGTGAAGAAGGTCGATGACTACACCGTGGATCTCGTCACCGCCAAGCCGTTCCCGCTGGTGCTGCAGACCGTCACCTACATCTTCCCGATGGACTCCAAGTTCTACACCGGCAAGACCGAAGCGGGCAAAGACAAGGCCGAGATCGTCAAAAACGGCGACTCCTACGCCTCTACCCACGTCTCCGGTACTGGCCCGTTCACCGTCAAGTTCCGCGAGCAGGGTGTGAAGCTGGATTATGCCCGCAACGCCAACTACTGGGACAAGGCCTCCAAGGGTAACGTCGAGAACCTGACAGTGGTGCCGATCAAGGAAGATGCGACCCGTGTTGCTGCCCTGCTGGGTGGCGACGTGGACATGATCTATCCGGTTGCGCCGAACGATCTGGAGCGCGTGAAGAATGGCAAGGACTCCCAGCTGGTCACCCTGTCCGGTACCCGCGCCATCATCATCGAGCTGAACCAGAACACCAACCCGGCGCTGAAAGACAAGCGTGTACGTCAGGCCATCAACTACGCCATCAACCAGGTGGGTATCGTCGAGAAGATCAACAAGGGCTTCGGTACCCCTGCTGGCCAGTTGAGCCCGAAAGGCTATGCCGGTCACAACGAGGCGCTGGTGCCCCAGTATGATCTGGCCAAGGCCAAGGAGTTGATGAAAGAGGCCGGTTACGAGAAAGGCTTCAAGATGACCTTCATCTCCCCGGCTGCCCGCTACGTCAACGACGTCAAGATTGCCCAGGCTGTCTCCGCCATGCTGGCCAAGATCAACATCAAGGTGGATCTGAAGACCATGCCGGTGGCCCAGTACTGGCCTGAGTTTGACAAGTGCGCCGCGGACATGCAGCTGATCGGCTGGCACTCCGACACCGAAGATACCGCGAACTTCTTCGAGTTCCTGACCTTCACCAAGGACGCCAAGACCGGTATGGGTCAGTACAACTGCGCCGGTTATGCCAACGCCGAAGCTGACAAGCTGGTGATGGATGCCAACGCAGAGACCGATCCGGCCAAACGTGCCGAGATGCTGAAAAAGGTCGAAGCCATGCTGATCGAAGATGCTGCCTACGTGCCGTTGCACTGGGAAGATCTGGCCTATGGCGCCAAGAAAAACGTCGACATCAAGCCGGTGGTCAACGTGATGAACTTCCCTTACCTGGGTGACCTGGTGGTCAGCAAGTAAGAGAACGTCGCAAGGAAGGACGGGGCGGGGTGGTCAGCTGGCCACTCCGCCCACTAACAGAAGCCTGTGCCACGACACAGGCCACGTAGAAGGACAAGCATGTTTACATTCCTGCTGAAACGGTTCTATCAGGCCGTGATAGTGATGTTCGTCATCAGCCTGGTCGCCTTCTCCATCCAGGACAACCTGGGTGACCCGTTGCGTGAGCTGGTGGGACAATCCGTCTCCGAAGCCCAGCGTCACGAGTTGCGCGAGAAGATGGGCCTTAACGATCCCTTCCTCATCAAATACAGCCGCTTTCTGAAAAATGCGGTGCATGGGGATTTGGGCACCTCCTATTTCTTCAAGCGACCCGCTCTCGAGGTGATCCTCGACAAGCTGGTGGCTACCCTTGAGCTGGTGTTTGCTGCCGCGCTCATCATCGTGGTGGTTTCCATTCCACTCGGTGTCTATTCGGCGATCCGCCCGCGCAGCATTCCCACCAAGATCATCATGGCGGGGAGCAGTATCGGCATCTCGATCCCGGTATTTTTGACCGCCATCATGCTGATGTACCTCTTCTCCATCCAGCTGGGCTGGCTGCCTGCCTATGGCCGCGGCGAGACCCGTAACCTGCTGGGCTGGGAGTCGGGCTTCTTCACCTGGGACGGTATCCTGCATCTGATCCTGCCGGCGGTGTCCCTCTCTTCCATCATGCTGCCGCTGTTTATCCGGCTGGTGCGCTCCGAGATGCTGGAGCAGCTCTCCTCCGAGTACGTCAAATTCGCCCGCGCCAAGGGGCTGGACAACAACAAGGTCTACTATCAGCACGCTCTGAAGAACACCATGCTGCCGGTCATCACCGTCGGCGGGGTGCAGATCGGCACCATGGTGGCTTACACCATCCTGACCGAGAGCGTGTTCCAGTGGCCGGGTACCGGCTTCCTGTTCCTCGAGGCGATCCACCGGGTCGATACGCCCCTCATCACCGCCTACGTCATCTTCGTGGGACTGATCTTCGTGGTGACCAATACCCTGGTCGACCTGCTCTACGGGTTGATTAACCCGACCGTTAACCTGACTGCCAAGGGGTAAGCATGAGTAACGCTGTAACTGCAAGCCCAAGCCGTTGGGCACGATTCAAGAACTCTGACATCGTCTACTACTTCCTGCGGGACAAGGTAGCCATGTTCAGCTTTGCGGTGTTCGTGGTATTTGTGCTGGCGGCGCTGCTGGCGCCTTGGCTCGCCCCGCACAACGTCTATGACCAGACCAGTTTTGATCTGATGGATGCCGAGTTGCCCCCCTCCTGGCTCGAAGGCGGCGAGGAGCGTTTCTGGCTCGGTACCGACAACCAGGGGCGGGATATCTGGAGCACCATCCTCTATGGCGCCCGTATCTCCCTCACCATCGGCCTGTTTGCGGTGGCGCTGCAGCTGGTGCTCGGTATCGTCATCGGTCTGATTGCCGGTTATTTCGGTGGTCGTATCGACAACCTGCTGATGCGCTTTGCCGATGTGCAGCTGTCGTTCTCCACCATGATGGTGGCGATCATCATCTCCGCCATCTTTCAGGCAACCTTTGGCTCCGAGTTCTACTCGAAGTTCGCCATCATGATGCTGGTGGTGATCATCGGTATCGCCGAGTGGCCGCAGTACGCCCGTACTGTGCGCGCCTCTGTGCTGGCGGAGAAGAAGAAGGAGTATGTGGAAGCGGCTAAGGTGATGGGGTTCCGCGCCCCGCGCATCATGTTCCGCCACATTCTGCCCAACTGTTTGTCGCCCATTCTGGTGATCTCCACCGTGCAGGTGGCCAACGCCATCATGAGTGAAGCGGCGCTCTCCTTCCTTGGTCTGGGGATGCCGGTTGATCAGCCCTCGCTCGGTTCGCTTATCAGCGTCGGCTTCAACTACATCTTCTCCGGCTCCTGGTGGATCACCGCCTTCCCGGGCATCTGTCTGGTGGTGCTGGTGCTGGTCATCAACCTGCTGGGCGACTGGCTGCGGGATGTGTTTAACCCGAAGATTTACAAGGGTTAACTCCGGTCAGAAGTGAAGATACAAGAAGGGCGCCATCAGGCGCCCTTCTTGTATCTTCTTTAACTAGCAGCAGGTCAGGCTTTCAGCCAGCTTTCGATGCTGCGCTGGATGCCTGCATCGTCCAGACCGAGCAGGGCATAGATCTCCTGCTGGGTACCCTGTTCAACGAAGCGGTCCGGTAAGCCAAGGTTGAGCACCGGCTTGCACTGCTTGCTGCGCATCAGCAGTTCGTTCACAGCCGAACCGGCGCCGCCCATGATGGCGTTGTCTTCGATGGTGACGAACTGATCGTGGCTGGCTGCCAGCGACAGCACCAGTGCCTCATCCATCGGTTTGACAAAGCGCATGTCCACCAGGGTGGCATCCAGCGCTTCGGCGGCCGCTTTGGCGTGGTGCAGAAGGGTGCCAAACGCCAGAATAGCGGTGCCTTTGCCTTCTCGCAGGATACGCCCCTTGCCAAGCTCCAGCGCCTGCATCTCTGATGAGATGGGGGCATCGCTCAGGCTGCTGCCGCGTGGGTAACGCACTGCGGCAGGGCCCTGATGGAGATAGCCGGTATAGAGCATCTGGCGGCATTCGCTCTCGTCAGATGGCGTCATCACTACCATGTTGGGCACGGTGCGCAGGAAGCTGATGTCGAACGCCCCCTGATGGGTCGGGCCATCGGCGCCCACCAGACCGGCCCGGTCGATGGCAAACAGCACCGGCAGATCTTGCAGCGCCACATCGTGGATCACCTGATCGTAGGCGCGTTGCAGGAAGCTCGAATAGATGGCGACCACCGGCTTCTTGTCGGCGATGGCAAGACCGGCGGCGAAAGTGACTGCATGTTGCTCGGCAATGGCCACATCGAAGTAGCGATCCGGATATTGTTGGCTGAATTTCACCAGCCCGGAGCCTTCGCGCATGGCGGGGGTAATACCGACCAGCTTCTCGTCTTTGGCGGCCATGTCGCACAGCCATTGGCCAAAGATGGCGGAGAAGGTGGGTTTGGCGCTGCTCGCCTTGGGCAGGGCGCACTCGTCCGGATTGAACTTGGGCACGGCGTGATAACCGATGGGGTCTTTCTCCGCCGGCTCGTAACCCTTGCCCTTCTTGGTCTTGACGTGCAGCAGCTGCGGGCCCTTGAGGTTGCGCATGTTGCGCAGGGTCTCGACCAGTGCCTCGATATCGTGGCCGTCGATGGGGCCGATATAGTTGAAGCCGAACTCCTCGAACAGGGTGCCGGGCACCACCATCCCCTTGAGGTGCTCTTCGGCCCGCTTGGCCAGCTCCTTGACCGGCGGCAGACCCGCCAGCACCTTCTTGCCGCCTTCGCGGATGGTGGTGTAGAGCTTGCCTGACATGACCCGGGCCAGATGGTTGTTGAGCGCCCCGACATTCTCGGAGATGGACATCTCGTTGTCGTTGAGGATCACCAGCATGTCTTTGTGCACATCGCCAGCGTGGTTGAGCGCTTCAAAGGCCATCCCTGCGGTAATGGCACCATCACCGATCACTGCAACGACCTTGCGACCCAGCCCTTCACTCTCGGCGGCGACCGCCATACCGAGCGCCGCACCGATGGAAGTGCTGGAGTGGCCGACGGAGAGCACGTCGTATTCACTCTCGCCACGCCAGGGGAAGGGGTGCAGGCCATCCTTCTGCCGGATGGTGTGGATCTGGTCACGGCGCCCGGTCAGGATCTTGTGGGGATAGGCCTGATGGCCCACGTCCCAGATCAGCCGATCGAACGGGGTGTTGTAGACGTAGTGCAGGGCCACGGTCAATTCGACCGTGCCGAGACCGGAGGCAAAGTGTCCGCTGGAGCGGCTGACAGAGCGCAGCAGATATTCGCGCAGCTCGTTGCACAGCACCGGCAGCCGATCTTTGGGCAAGGAACGCAGCTCGACCGGAGTGTCCGCGAGGGCCAGGTTGGGGAAATTGCTAATATCAACGCTCATATTGTTACTGTTATCCAGCGTTTAGTGGGTTCGCTCGATGATGTAATCGGCAAACGCTTCCAGAATGTCGGTATTGTAGGGCAAGGATTGCAGGGCTGTTAAGGCTTTCCCATGCAGTTCGCGAGCCAGCTCACGGGCATTTTCGAGTCCGAGCAGGGCCGGATAGGTACTTTTCTCCAGCGCCAGGTCAGAACCTTGTGGCTTGCCCAGGGTGGCGGTATCACCTGTGATGTCGAGGATGTCATCCTGCACCTGAAAGGCGAGGCCAATCGCGGCGGCGTAGGTTTGCAGTGCAGCCAGCGTGGCGTCATCGACATCGGCTTTGCACAGGGCGCCGAGCGCCACGGCGCATTCAATCAGCGCACCGGTCTTGTGGCGGTGTACCTGCTCCAGTTCGGCAAGCGTGATCTGGCGCCCTTCGGCCTGCAGATCCAGCGCCTGGCCGCCACACATACCGAGATAGCCGGAGGCGCGGGCGAGGGTACTCAGCATCCGCACCCGGTTGGCCATCAAGGAGTCGGGCATGGGGTGATCGGCCAGAATGGAGAACGCCAGGGTCTGCAGTGCATCACCGGCCAGAATGGCGGTTCCTTCGTCAAACGCCTTGTGAACGGTTGGCTGACCACGACGCAGGTCGTCGTTATCCATGGCGGGCAGGTCATCGTGCAGCAGGGAGTAAGCGTGGATGCACTCCACGGCAGCCGCGGGGCCATCCAGCAGTTCGCTCTTGACGCCCAGCATCTCGCCGACCGCGTAGACCAGAAACGGGCGAACCCGCTTGCCGCCCAGCAGCAGGCCATAACTCATGGCATCGCGCAGGCGCGGCGCCATGGCGGGCAAGGATTCAAGTTGTGCTGACAGACAGTCGTCAATACGCTGACGATGCAGACGGGAAAAATGGTCCAGCGCCACTCACTCCTCTCCTTGTTCTGGCTGGAAGGGGGCGAGCTGGTCACTGCCATCGGCTTGACTGAGCAGGATCTGGATCTTCTGTTCGGCCAGTTCCAGCTTCTGCTGACCGGCCCGTACCAGATGAACGCCCTGCTCGAACTGCTTGAGTGCCTCTTCCAGGGGTAGGGAACCTTGTTCCAGCTGATGAACGATGGTTTCCAGCTCTTCCAGAGTGGCATCAAAACTCAGACGGTCGATTTTTTTACTGGCCATGTCCATCCTCGGGGATTGAAAAAAACGGCTTATATTAACATCGACCGTCCACAGGGGGGAGGCAGAAAAGCATTGCCCCCTCAAACTCTCGCTAAACTGGCCGATAATGAGCCATCATTCTCAGTGGATGCATGCTTGCCGCATGGGTCGCAATAGCAGAAAATTCAACAGACTATAAATAGACATAAGAACCGGTGACAGGAGTAGGGACGTGGATCTAGGGAGCTTGTTAGGTATCGTTTTAGGATTCGGTGTCGTGATTTACGGCATGATCCTTGGTGGCTCGTTGAGCATGTTTATCGATATGCCATCGGTCTATATCACTATTCTTGGCTCAATCTTTATCGCCATGATGAAGTTCAATATCGGGCAGTTTTTTCTGGCTTTCAAGGTGGCGGGCAAAGCCTTTATGTACAAGGGCGACAAGCTCGACGATTTGATCGCCAAAGCCGTTGAACTGGCTGATGCGGCTCGCAAAGGTGGCTTTCTGGCACTGGAGGCTGCAGAGATCCCCAATGCATTTATGAAAAAAGGGATCGACATGCTGGTGGATGGTCACGATGCCGAAGTGGTGCGTGCCGTGATGGAAAAGGATATCGACCTGACAGCCGAGCGCCATGTCATTGCCATCAAGGTCTTCCGTACCCTTGGGGATCTGGGCCCTGCCATGGGGATGATAGGTACGTTGGTGGGCCTGGTGGCTATGTTGTCAAATATGAGTGACCCCAAGTCGATCGGTCCGGCAATGGCGGTGGCCTTGCTTACCACCCTGTACGGAGCGATTGAGGCCAACATGATCGCTATTCCTATTGCTGACAAGCTGGAGCTGCGCAGCGGGGAGGAGAAGCTCAGTCGTACCCTGATCCTTGATGCCATAATGGGGATTCAGGATGGTCAGAACCCGCGGGTGATCCAGTCCATGCTGCAGAACTATCTGAGCCAGTCCAAACGCAATACCGGCGCGGAGTAGGCACCATGTCTGGCTGCAAATGTCCCCCCCCCGGTCTTCCTGCCTATATGGGCACCTTTGCCGACCTGATGTCGCTGCTGATGTGCTTCTTCGTGCTGTTGCTCTCCTTTGCCGAGATGGATGTACTTAAGTTCAAGCAGATCGCGGGCTCTATGAAGAATGCTTTCGGAGTGCAGAATATCCTTGAGGTGAAAGATATTCCCAAGGGAACCTCGGTGATTGCCCAGGAGTTCAGGCCCGGTCGCCCTGAGCCCACGCCGATTGATACCGTGATGCAGCAGACCATCGATCTGACCCAGACCGAACTGGAGTTTCTGCCCGGCGAGTCGGATCAGGCCGGTGGTCAGGACCAGAGTGATGGCAAGCAGACGGGGGGCGATACCGCGCAGGATGCGAAGAAGGCGCAAGAACAGTCCAATACCCTGGCCAAAGCCCTCGCCGAGCAGATGAAAGATCAGATCCAGGACGGTGCCATCGAAATTGAGGCGCTGGGCCAGCAGATCATCATCCGGATCAGGGAAAAAGCGTCGTTCCCGGCCGGTTCGGCATTTCTGCAACCCCAGTTCTGGCCTGTCATTCGCAAGGTCGCGACCCTGCTCAAGGATGTGCCCGGTGAAATTACCATCTCCGGTCACACCGACAACGTGGCGACCGAAGATGAGCTGTTCCAGTCCAACTGGGAGCTGTCGTCGCAACGGGCGGTTGCGGTGGCGCACCAGATGCTGAAGGTCCCCGGTTTTGATCAGGGGCGACTGGTGGTGCAGGGGATGGCGGACTCCCAACCATTGGTGCCCAATACGACCCCGGAAAATCGTCGGATGAACCGGCGGGTGGAGATCGCCATCATGCAGGGCAAACCGACTGTTTCGGCCCCCATTTCCGTACCGGAAGGGAAGTAAGCGAGGGTAATATCGATGACGCAAGTGGGATCTGCATCAGGGGGCTGACGTGGATTTTGTGTTGGCTTCATATTAAGATGCCTCATCCGAACCGATTGCTGCGGCCTCCTTGCAGATGGCCGCAGTTTCTATTTTCAAGCAACCCAGGTTTCGACTATGAATCATACTCCGATGACTGTTCGCGGTGCTGAGAAGCTGCGCGAAGAGCTCGATTATCTCAAGACCGAGCTTCGTCCCCAGATTATCGAAGCGATTGCCGATGCCCGTGAGCACGGCGATCTGAAGGAAAACGCCGAATACCATGCCGCTCGCGAGCAGCAGGGGTTCTGTGAAGGCCGCATTCAGGAGATTGAAGCCAAGCTCTCCAATGCGCAGGTGATCGATGTCACCAAGATGACCAACAACGGCCGCGTGATTTTTGGCGCGACTGTGACTCTGCTCAAGAGCGAGACAGAGGAAGAGGTGGTTTACCGCATCGTGGGTGATGATGAGGCTGATATCAAACAGAACCTCATCTCTGTCAACTCCCCCATTGCCCGCGCCCTGATTGGCAAGGAAGTGGACGATGTTGCAATCGTCAAGACGCCGGGCGGTGATGTGGAATACGAAGTGATGGAAGTTGCTTATATCTAAGCGAATGCTACAGACGATGAAACAGGGGGGCTTGCGCTCCCCTGTTTGTCTTTATCTATGTGATTATTGATAAAAATCAGGACAGATACGCCTCGGTAAAGGCGTCCTGATGGCGCTGAAACAACCAGTGGCGCAGCCGTTTTATGTTGCTCTCGCTCATTTGAAAGCTCAGCGCCCAGGTGGCATGGTCGGCATTGGTTTTGATGCGCCTTACCAGTCGTCCCTGCAGTGGAAGAGGGGCCTCTTGCTCGATGCAGAGCTCGCCGTTGATGGGGGTATCGGCCACCATGTCGGTTGGCAAATTTTCCACGATGAGTCCATTGAGGGAGAGGCTGAGTACCTGAAACAGGCCCAGCTCGCTGCAAAGTTTGGCTTTTTGGGTGAGACGCCAGGCGCGCGGTTGCGCAAATCCCAGCTCCCTGATGACCGGTGCAGATAACCGGGGCTCGACGAAGCCATCTTCCCCTTGGGTAAAGCTCAGGGGAAAACGCAGCTGATGGCCTGCGAAGCGGGCTTCGAGTACAAGGTGTTCGGCTTTTTGCAGCAAGCCAAGCATGGGGGCATCGAGGTGACCACTCAGAACATGGGTGTCCTGATTGCTCCCCAAGTCCCGCAGCATGGCCAGCTCATCGTCGGTCAGAATAGGATGGTGAGCCATAATGCGTGTCCGGAAGTATTCATCGCAGGTTAAGGGCTTTGCGACTACTTTGGCAAGCGACTCGGGAAGAAGTGGAATAAGGAAAGAGCGATGCTCTTTCCTTTTACTTGCGGGGCAGCTGGATTTTGGGTTCGTTGGCTTGACGATAAATGGTCAGCACATGACCCATGCTTTGCACCTTGATTGAACCGGTTTCACGGACGATTGCATCCATAACCAGTTGTTTCATTTCGCGATCTTCAGAGGCAACCTTAACCTTGATCAGCTCGTGATGGTTCAGTGCCAGATCGATCTCGGCCAGTACACCTTCGGTCAGACCATGCTGACCCAGCAGGACGACAGGCTTGAGGCTATGGGCAAGGCCCTTGAGGTACTGTTTCTGTTTATTGTTGAGAATCATCGCAATTTCTTCATAAGTCAGGGTTGAAAGGGGCGTATTCTACCCCCACTTAGCCCTTAATACTAATAACCCTTGTGGTTTTTTAAAGTCGATTATCATGACCCAGAAAAAACGTTCCCCCAGTTCAACTCGCTGGTTAAAAGAACATTTCGACGATCAATACGTCAAAAAAGCCCAGAAAATGGGCCTGCGTTCTCGTGCCGTTTTCAAGATTGACGAGATCCAGGGCAAGGATCGCTTGCTGAAACATGGCATGACCGTAGTGGATTTGGGTGCAGCCCCCGGTGGTTGGTCCCAGTTCGCGGTTGAACAGGTTGGTGATTCGGGTCGCGTCATCGCATGTGACATTTTGCCGATGGATCCCATTGCTGGTGTCGATTTCCTGCAAGGGGACTTTCGGGAGGAAACTGTACTCGGCGCCTTGCTGGAACGAGTGGGCCCCGACAAGGTCGATGTCGTGATGTCTGATATGGCGCCCAACATGAGCGGTACCCAGCAGGTGGATCAGGCTCGCGCCATGTATCTGGTCGAGCTGGCGCTGGACATGTGCAATCAGGTATTGCGTAGTGACGGCAGTTTCGTAGTGAAGGTGTTTCAGGGAGAGGGCTTTGATGCCTATCTCAATGAAATTCGTAAACTTTTCTCCGCTGTCAAAATTCGTAAACCAGACTCATCCCGCGCCAGATCACGGGAAGTCTACATTGTGGCTACCGGTTTTAAACTGTAGTACCCTAACCTTCATCGTTAACTGTCAGTCTGCGAGGTTACTGATTTGAGTGACATGGCGAAAAACTTAATCCTGTGGCTGGTCATCGCCGTCGTTTTGATGTCGGTGTTCAATAGCTTCAGCCCCAGCGATACCACCAGTCGCCAGCTGGACTATTCCAGCTTCGTTAAAGAGGTGACCCAAGAGCAGATCCGTGAAGTGCGGATGGACGGTAAGGTCATTAATGGCGTCAAGCGTACTGGTGAACGATTCACCACCATCATCCCTGCGCCGGATCCCCAGCTGCTCAACGACATGCTCAATCACAATGTCAAAGTGATGGGCGAGAAGCCGGAAGAGCCGTCTCTGTTGACCTCTATCTTCATCTCCTGGTTCCCGATGCTGCTGCTGATCGGTGTCTGGGTTTTCTTCATGCGTCAGATGCAGGGCGGCGGTGGCAAAGGTGCCATGTCGTTCGGCAAGAGCAAGGCTCGCCTGATGAGCGAAGATCAGATCAAGACCACCTTTGCTGATGTTGCAGGTTGCGATGAAGCCAAGGAAGAGGTGAAGGAGCTGGTCGACTATCTGCGCGACCCGAGCAAATTCCAGAAACTGGGTGGCAAGATCCCGACAGGTGTGCTGCTGGTTGGTCCTCCCGGTACCGGTAAGACCTTGCTGGCCAAGGCCATTGCGGGCGAGGCCAAGGTGCCGTTCTTCACCATCTCAGGTTCCGATTTCGTAGAGATGTTCGTCGGTGTTGGTGCCTCCAGGGTGCGTGACATGTTCGAACAGGCCAAGAAATCTTCCCCCTGCATCATCTTCATCGATGAAATTGATGCGGTCGGTCGCCAGCGTGGCGCCGGTCTGGGTGGTGGTCATGATGAACGTGAGCAGACCCTTAACCAGATGCTGGTCGAGATGGATGGCTTTGAAGGCAATGAAGGCATTATCGTCATCGCTGCCACCAACCGTCCTGACGTACTGGATCCGGCACTGCTGCGTCCGGGCCGTTTCGACCGTCAGGTTGTGGTCGGTCTGCCGGATGTCCGTGGTCGCGAGCAGATCCTGAAAGTGCACATGCGCAAAGTTCCGTTGGCGGATGACGTCAATCCGGCGCTGATTGCCCGTGGCACCCCCGGTTTCTCCGGTGCGGATTTGGCGAACCTGGTCAACGAAGCTGCCCTCTTCTCTGCCCGTGAGAGCCGCCGAGTGGTCTCCATGGCCGAGTTCGAGAAGGCGAAGGACAAGATCATGATGGGTGCGGAACGTCGCTCCATGGTGATGAAAGAGTCCGAAAAAGAGATGACTGCATATCATGAAGCCGGTCACGCCATCATTGGTCGTCTGGTTCCGGATCATGACCCGGTTTACAAGGTCTCCATCATTCCGCGTGGTCGTGCGCTGGGTGTGACCATGTATCTGCCGGAGCAGGATCGCTGGAGCCACTCCAAGCAGCATCTGGAGTCGATGATCTCCAGTCTGTATGGCGGTCGTCTGGCAGAAGAGCTGATCTACGGTGCCGAGAAGGTATCGACTGGTGCATCCAACGATATCGAGCGTGCCACCGACATCGCTCGCAAGATGGTGACCCAGTGGGGTATGTCCGAGCGTCTCGGCCCGATGCTCTACGCGGAAGAAGATGGCGAGGTGTTCCTCGGTCGCAGCATGGCCAAGGCCAAGCATATGTCCGACGATACCGCTCGCGTGATCGATGCCGAGGTCAAGCAGGTCATCGACCGCAACTACGCCCGTTCCAAGCAGATCCTGCTGGATAACATGGACGTGTTGCACAGCATGAAAGATGCGCTGATGAAGTACGAGACCATTGACGCCAAACAGATCGATGATCTGATGGCGCGTCGCGAGGTACGTGCTCCGAGCAACTGGCATGACGAGCACGGTGATACCCCGCAAGGCGGTTCCACCGTGGCTGCCGAGGCCAAGCCTGCCGATGAGGCTGCACCGGTGGCGGATGTCACTATCGACAAAGCCAACGATGCTCCGGCCAAATAATTGTGACTCTCCAAACCCCGGGCTTGCCCGGGGTTTTTCTTTATCAGATGGACGTGAAAATGCAGTTAACCAGCAAGGGGCTCAGCCTCTCCCTCGATCGTCCCCATGTGATGGGGATCCTCAATGTGACGCCCGACTCCTTCTCCGATGGCGGTAATTTCAACCAGTTTGAACGGGCAATGGCCCATGCGCGCCAGATGGTCTCTGACGGTGCGACCCTCATCGACATCGGTGGCGAGTCAACCCGCCCTGGTGCGCCCGATGTGAACGAGCAGGAGGAGCTGGACAGGGTCATTCCTGTTGTGGAGCAGATGGTTCGTGAGCTGGATGTGATGATCTCCCTCGATACCTCCAAAGCGGCTGTGATGCGGGAGGGTTGCAAGGCGGGTGCCCATCTGATCAACGATGTGCGGGCGCTGCAAGAGCCTGGAGCGCTGCAGGCCGCGGCCGAAGCGCGGGTTCCGGTCTGTCTGATGCATATGCAGGGGCAGCCGAGAACCATGCAAGTCGAGCCGCACTATGACGACCTGATCGGGGAGGTACGCGCCTTCTTTGATGAGCGTATTGCGGCTTGTCTGGCGGTCGGGATCCGTCGTGAAGAGCTGTTGCTGGATCCGGGATATGGCTTTGGCAAAACCCTTGCACACAACTATCAGCTGTTGGCTGCTCAAAAGGAACTGCTTGATTATGGCTTGCCGCTATTGGTGGGGATGTCGCGAAAGTCTATGATAGGCAACCTGCTGGGCCGTCCGGTGGATGAGCGTCTGGCGGGCAGTCTGGCATGCGCCCTTATCGGCATGCAGCATGGGGCACGCATCATCAGGGTACACGATGTACGGGAGACCATGGACGCATTGCGCGTCGGTTGGCTGGCAATGACGGGACAAGATTTTATTTCCAAATAATAAAGAGAACAGACAATGGCAAGAAAGTATTTCGGTACCGATGGTGTACGCGGCAAGGTTGGCGAATACCCGATCACCCCTGATTTTGTAATGAAATTGGGTTGGGCTGCCGGCAAGGTGCTTTCGAAGAAGGGCACCAAAAAGGTGCTGATTGGCAAAGATACCCGCATCTCCGGTTACATGCTGGAATCCGCACTGGAAGCGGGGCTCTCCGCAGCAGGCCTTAAAGCCATTCTGATGGGGCCCATGCCCACGCCGGCGGTTGCCTACCTGACTCGCACTTTCCGTGCCGAAGCTGGCATCGTCATCAGCGCTTCCCACAACCCCTTCTACGACAACGGCATCAAGTTCTTCTCCGCCGACGGCACCAAGCTGCCCGATGATGTCGAGCTGGCTATCGAAGCCGAGCTGGATCACGAGCTCAAGTGTGTCGAGTCGGCCGAACTTGGCAAAGCGGTGCGCATTGATGATGCCGCCGGTCGCTATATCGAATTCTGCAAGAGCACCTTCCCCTCTTACATGAATCTGGATGGGGTGAAAATGGTGGTCGACTGTGGCCACGGCGCTACTTACCACATTGCGCCATCGGTTTTCCGCGAGCTGGGTGCCGAAGTGATCACCATGGGCTGTGCCCCGGATGGTCTCAACATCAACGATGGTGTCGGTTCGACTGCGCCTGACGCACTGGTTGCCAAAGTGCTGGAGTGCAAGGCCGATCTGGGGGTTGCCTTTGATGGTGATGGTGACCGTCTGATCATGGTCGACCATACCGGCTATCTCATCGACGGTGATGAAGTGCTCTATATCATCGCGCGCGATGCCCTGCGCAATGGTCGCCTCAAGGGGGGCGTAGTCGGCACCCTGATGGCCAACATGGGTCTGGAGCTGGCGCTGCAAACCCTGGGCATCCCGTTTGCCCGTGCCAAGGTGGGTGACCGCTATGTGCTGGAGATGATGGAAGAGAAGGGCTGGCGTATCGGTGGCGAGAACTCCGGCCACATTATCTGTCTGGATCAGACAACCACGGGTGATGGCATCGTGGCTGCCTTGCAGGTACTTACCGCCATGCGCAGTGCCGAGATGCCGCTGGCCAAGCTGCGCTCCGGCATGAGCAAGTTCCCGCAGGTGCTGGTGAATGTTCGTTTTGCCGAAGGCAAGGATCCGCTGGCCGCTGATGCTGTCATGGCTGAGGTTGCCAAGGTGGAACAGGAGCTGGCTGGTCGTGGTCGCGTACTGTTGCGCAAATCAGGTACCGAACCGCTGATCCGGGTCATGGTCGAAGGGGAGCATGAACAGCAGGTACGTGACATGGCTCAGCGCATCGCCAAGCAGGTTGAATCGGCGTTTTAATGAACAACCAGGGCGGCTTTTTAGCCGCCCTGGTTGTATCTTGTTCAAACGATTCAAAAATTTAAAAATAGCACTTGTCAGCTGAGCATCCACTGGATATTATCAGCCCCGCTTTCGCAAGGGAGTTGCCGATGGGACATCGCAAGCCGTTTGTAGCAGCCAACTGGAAGTTGCACGGTAGTAGGTCGCAGTTAGAGCAGTTTACGAGTCAGTGCATAAGCGGCGTTGACGGAAAAGTAGATGTGGTTCTCTGTCCTTCCCATGTGCATCTCGACTTTAGTGCTTCACTGCTCAACGAGCAGAAAGTAATACAGTTGGGGGCTCAGAATGTGAGTCAGCACGCTGCTGGCGCTTACACTGGAGAAATCTCGTGTCAGATGCTGGTTGAGGCAGGGTGTCGTTACGTATTGGTAGGGCACTCCGAGCGCAGGCGTCTCTTTGGTGAGACCAGTTTTATCGTCGCAGAGAAGTTTGCGGCAGCCAGAGCGGCACGCTTGATTCCCATCCTCTGTTTAGGTGAATCAGGTGCGGCGAGGCAGGCGAGAAGAGCCTTCGAGGTGATCGCTGAAGAGCTGGATATCGTCATAGAGAAAAATGGCGCGATGGCTTTCGATAATGCTATCATCGCCTACGAGCCGATTTGGGCTGTAGGTACAGGTAAATGCGCCACACCCGAGCAGGCACAAGAGGTTCATTCCTTTATACGTGGTCGCTTGGCGGAGGATACTCCGGTAATAGGTGAGAAAGTTAGAATCATCTATGGTGGGAGCGTAACGCCGAGCAACGCGAGAGATTTGTTTGCACAGCCCGACATTGATGGCGGACTGATTGGCGGAGCAAGCCTCGATAGCGATGCGTTTTTAGGAATTGTTGAAGCGGCAAAGGGTGCAAGTTAAATGTACGAGATTCTTTTAGTCGTTTATCTGCTGGTTTCACTGGCTCTGATTGGTCTGGTGATGATTCAGCAAGGTAAAGGGGCTGATATGGGCGCCTCCTTCGGCGCAGGGGCATCGAACACAGTATTCGGCTCCGGTGGTTCAGGCAGTTTCCTGACCCGAACAACAGCAATTTTGGCTACTCTGTTTTTCGTTATCAGCCTGGTGCTCGGATCTATGTCCAGCAACAAGGTAAAGCAGGGTAGTGAATGGGAAAATCTGCAACAAACCCAACAGGTTGAGCAGACCAAAGCGCCAGTGAAGAAAGATACTGACGTTCCCGAGTAAGAGTTTTGCCGTGGTGGTGGAATTGGTAGACACGCTATCTTGAGGGGGTAGTGCTCTAGGGTGTGCGGGTTCGAGTCCCGCCCACGGCACCAATTAAGCAGTGAGCTCGGGAAACCGAGTGTATTATAGCCAGTCAGTCTTGTATCGAGAGAGTGAAGTGGCTATAATCTCGCACGATTTCGGACGCGGGGTGGAGCAGCATGGTAGCTCGTCGGGCTCATAACCCGAAGGTCGTCGGTTCAAATCCGGCCCCCGCAACCAAATTTCACGCATTTCCTACGCTCAGGAAGGCGGTCGCTGCGAGGCGACAATCAGGGTAAAGCGCCAAGCCCCGATTTGACATCGGGGCTTTTTGTTATGTGCAATTTACTCTGAATCGATATCTATCTGGGCTTTATGCCCTTTTTTTGTTTTTCGGAGGGTGACTTTGGCTACGTTGGAACAACGTTTGACCGATCTGCTCGAGGCTCCGGTCGTTGCCTTGGGTTTTGAACTTTGGGGTATTGAGTTTATCCGTGCGGGTAAACACTCCACCTTGCGTGTCTATATCGACGGCGAGCAGGGTGTGACTGTCGAGAACTGTGCTGAGGTCAGCCATCAGGTTGGCGCCATCATGGACGTCGAAGATCCCATCACTGAGGAGTACTACCTCGAGGTGTCCTCCCCAGGCCTGGATCGTCCCCTGTTCAAGGTTGCCCATTTCGAAAAATACGTTGGCCAAGAGGCGGCGGTAACGCTTCGGATGGCAACAAACAACCGCCGCAAGTTCAAAGGCGTAATCAAAGCTGTGCAAGGCGACATGATCACCCTGACAGTAGATGGTAAGGACGACGTGTTGGCTTTCACCAATATCCAAAAAGCGAACATAGTGCCGAACTTTGGTTAACGAGGCTATCGGATATGAATAAAGAGATTTTGCTGGTCGTTGACGCAGTATCCAACGAGAAAGCGGTACCCCGCGAGAAGATCTTCCAGGCTCTGGAAACCGCGCTGGCGACTGCGACCAAGAAGAAATATGAAGGCGAGATTGAAGTTCGGGTCGAAATCGATCGCAAGACCGGTGACTACGACACTTATCGCCGCTGGGTAGTCATTGCGGATCAAGCCGCGATGGAGAACCCCTATGCTGAAATCACCCTGGAAGCGGCACAAATTGATCAGCCGGATATCCAGATCGGTGAGTATGTTGAAGACCAGATCGACTCTGTGACCTTCGACCGTATCACTACCCAGACCGCCAAGCAGGTTATCGTGCAGAAAGTGCGCGAAGCCGAGCGTTCACAAGTAGTTGATCAGTTTAAAGATAAAGAAGGCACCATCATCAGTGGTGTGGTCAAGAAGAGTAACCGCGACAACGTCATCCTGGATCTGGGCAGCAATGCTGAAGCCGTGATCTTCCGTGATGACATGCTGCCGCGTGAAACCTTCCGCCCGGGCGACCGTGTCCGTGGCCTGCTCTACGCAGTGCGTCCGGAAGCCCGTGGTTCCCAGCTGTTTGTCAGCCGTTCCAGCCCGGACTTCCTGAAAGAGCTGTTCCGTATCGAAGTACCGGAGATCGGTGAAGAGATGATCGAAATCATGGGCGCTGCCCGTGATCCGGGTTCCCGCGCCAAGATCGCGGTGAAGACCAACGATCGTCGTATCGACCCGATCGGTGCCTGTATCGGTATGCGTGGCGCCCGTGTGCAAGCAGTCTCCGCCGAGCTGAGCGGTGAGCGCGCCGACATCGTGCTGTACGATGACAACCCGGCCCAGTACGTGATCAATGCCATGGCACCTGCCGATGTGGCCTCCATCATCGTTGATGAAGACAACCACACCATGGATATCGCCGTGGAAGCTGCCAACCTGGCTCAGGCCATCGGTCGCAATGGTCAGAACGTGCGTCTGGCCTCCCAGCTGACCGGTTGGGAGCTGAACGTGATGACCGTTGAGGACATGCGTGCCAAGCACCAGGCCGAAAACGACCGCATCATGAACCTGTTCACCAGCACCCTAGATATCGACGACGATTTCGCTGGTCTGCTGATGGAAGAGGGCTTCTCTACCCTGGAAGAGATCGCCTTTGTACCGGTCAACGAGCTGCTGGCTATCGACGGTCTGGATGAAGACATGGTCGAAGAGCTGCGCAAGCGCGCCAAAGATGCCCTGACTACCAAGGCACTGGCCAAAGAAGAGTCTTTCGATGGCGTTGAGCCGTCCGAAGAGCTGCTCAATCTGAACGGTCTGAGCCGCGAACTGGCTTACGCTCTGGCGGGCCGTGGCGTGGGCACCCTGGAAGATTTGGCTGAGCAAGGTATCGATGACCTTGCTGATATTGAAGGGCTGACTGCCGAGAAGGCAGGTGAGCTCATTATGGCTGCTCGCAATATCTGTTGGTTCGGAGAAGAGCAGTCCGAGTAAGATCAAACGGAGGAAAATGAATGGCAGAAGTATCAGTCAAACAACTTGCCACTGACATCGACACACCGGTTGATCGTCTTCTCCAGCAGTTTGTCGATGCCGGTATCAGCAAGAGCAAGGCCGACGACATGGTCAGCGAGTCTGAGAAACAGGCTCTGCTGGCACACCTGAAGAAACAGCATGGAGGTGACGAGGTCGCCGCTCCTGCCCGCATGACCTTGCAGCGCAAGACCAAGAGCACCATCAGTGTTCAGGGGACTGGCGGCAAGAACAAGGAAGTGCAGGTAGAAGTGCGCAAGTCTCGCACCTATGTAAGACGCTCGGCGCTGGAAGATGAACAGCGTCAGGCGGAAGCCGAGGAAACAGCGCGTTTGGAAGCAGAAGAAAAAGCTCGTCGCGAGGCCGAAGAGAAGGCTCGCCTCGAAGCTGAAGAGAAGGCTCGCCGTGAGGCTGAGCAAGCTCGTCGTGAAGCTGAGGAAAAGGCGCGGATCGAGGCACAATCAAAGGCTCGACAGGCTTCACAGCCCGCCAAAGCAGCCAGTAGCACAGCTCAGCAAGAGGCAGAAAAGATGGCCAAGCGCGAAGCAGAAGAACTGAAGCGCCAACAGGAACAAACAGCTTTGAAAAAAGCTGAAGAACTCGCCGCGAAGAAAGCCGAAGAGGCTCGTCTCATGGCGGAACAGAACGCAGCCCGCTGGGCTGAAGAAGAGGCCGCTCGCGCCAAAGAGAGCAGCGACTACCATCTGACCACCAACAAGCATGCGCAAGCCGCAGAAGACGAGTTGGATCGGAAAGAAGAGACCAGCCGCCGCACTGCCGCAGCTGCCAAGGCACCGAAGAAAGCCGGTCGTCGTGAAGATGATCGCGACTCTCGCAACCCGCGTGCCCGTAAAGGCAAGCGCGGCAAGGTTGCCATGCCGAACGCCATGAAGCACGGCTTCAACAAGCCGGCTGCCGTGGTGAACCGCGACGTCGTCATCGGCGAGACCATCACTGTGGCCGAGCTGGCCAACAAGATGGCCGTCAAGGGCGTTGAAGTCATCAAGGTGATGATGAAGATGGGTGCCATGGCCACCATCAACCAGGTGATCGACCAGGAGACCGCTCAGCTGGTCGCCGAGGAGATGGGTCACAAGGTTGTGCTGCGTCGTGAGAACGAGCTGGAAGAGGCGGTGCTGTCCGATCGTGACGAGACCTCCGAAGCCAAGCCGCGCGCACCGGTCGTTACCATCATGGGTCACGTTGACCACGGTAAGACCTCGCTGCTCGACTACATTCGTAAAGCCAAGGTTGCTGCTGGCGAAGCCGGTGGTATTACCCAGCATATCGGTGCTTACCACGTCCAGACTGACAGTGGCATGATCACCTTCCTGGATACTCCGGGTCACGCGGCGTTTACCTCCATGCGTGCTCGTGGTGCCAAGGCGACCGATATCGTTGTTCTGGTTGTTGCAGCTGACGACGGCGTAATGCCGCAAACCATCGAAGCTATCCAGCACGCCAAGGCGGCCGGTGTACCGCTGGTTGTTGCAGTCAACAAGATCGACAAGCCGGAAGCGGATCCGGATCGCGTCAAGACCGAACTGGCCCGTTACAACGTCATGTCCGAAGATTGGGGTGGAGACTGCCAATTCGTGCACGTATCCGCCAAGTCTGGCGAAGGCATCGACGACCTGCTGGAAGCCATCCTGATCCAGGCTGAAGTACTGGAGCTGAAAGCGGTGGTTGACGGCATGGCCAACGGCGTCGTGATCGAATCCTTCCTGGATAAAGGTCGTGGTCCGGTTGCTACCGTACTGGTACAAGAAGGTACCCTGCGTCAGGGCGACATCGTTCTGTGTGGTCTCGAGTACGGCCGTGTTCGCGCCATGCGTGACGAACTGGGTCGCGAGATCAAGGAAGCGGGTCCGTCCCTGCCGGTGGAAATCCTGGGTCTGTCCGGCGTTCCCTCTGCCGGTGACGAAGCCACCGTTGTCCGTGACGAGAAGAAAGCCCGTGAAGTGGCGCTCTATCGTCAGGGCAAGTTCCGCGAAGTCAAGCTGGCTCGCCAGCAGAAGGCCAAGCTGGAAAACATGTTCGCCAACATGACCGAGGGCGAAGTGTCCGAAGTGAACGTGGTGATCAAGGCCGACGTACAAGGTTCTGTGGAAGCGATCTGCGATGCGCTGGTCAAACTCTCCACCGACGAAGTGAAGGTGAAGATTGTGGGTTCCGGCGTAGGTGGTATCACCGAAACCGACGCGACCCTGGCTGCTGCTTCCAGCGCCATCCTGGTTGGTTTCAACGTCCGTGCCGACGCATCTGCGCGCAAGGTCATCGAATCCGAGAGCCTGGATCTGCGTTACTACTCCGTCATCTATGACCTGATCGACGAAGTGAAGCAGGCCATGAGCGGCAAGCTGGCCCCTGAGTATCGTCAGGAAATCATCGGTCTTGCTGAAGTGCGTAGCGTCTTCAAGTCTCCGAAGTTCGGCGCCGTTGCCGGCTGTATGGTTACCGAAGGTGTGGTCAAGCGTTCCAACCGTATCCGCGTTCTGCGTGACAACGTGGTTATCTATGAAGGCGAGCTGGAATCCCTGCGCCGCTTCAAGGATGACGTCAACGAAGTTCGCAACGGCTACGAGTGTGGTATCGCGGTCAAGAACTACAACGACGTGCGCGAAGGCGACCAGATCGAAGTTTACGAGACTGTTGAAATCCAACGGACTCTGTAAGCCGAGAGTTAGACAAAATAGGGGGCCGCGGCCCCCTTTTATCGCAGGATAGAATATGGCCAGAGAATTCAGCCGGACCCGTCGGGTCGGACAGCAGATCCAGCGTGAAATTGCGCTGATCCTGCAGCGCGAGGTGAAAGACCCGCGCATCGGCATGGTGACCGTTTCCGATGTGGAAGTGTCCCGTGACCTCAACTATGCCAAGATTTACGTCACCTTCTTGCAGCTGGAAAATGATGCCGAGCGCATCAAGGAAGGCTTGCAGGGTCTGACCGAAGCAGCCGGATATATCCGTAGTCTGCTGGGCAGTGCCATGCGTCTGCGCGTGGTGCCCGAGCTGCGTTTCTACTACGACCAGACCCTGGTCGAGGGGATGCGTCTCTCCAACCTGGTGACCAACACTGTGCGTGAAGACAAGCGTCGCATGGCCGAATCCGGCCGTGACGAAGAAGCTGAATCCGCACCGGATGACACGACTGAGGATAAAGCCTGAGATGACCCGAAGACGTCGTTTCAAGGGCCGTGATGTGCACGGCATTCTGCTGCTGGACAAGCCGACCGGCCTGACCTCCAACGATGTGTTGCAGAAGGTCAAGCGCATCTACAACGCCGCCAAGGCCGGTCACACCGGCGCACTGGATCCGCTGGCGACCGGCATGCTGCCGATCTGCCTCGGCGAGGCCACCAAGTTCTCCCAGTATCTGCTGGAAGCGGACAAACGCTATGAGGTGACCGCCAAACTGGGCGAGCGCACCAACACCAGCGACTCCGATGGTGAGGTGGTCTCCACCCGTCCGGTGAAAGTGGCTGTCGGTACCCTGATCGAGGCGCTGGACCAGTTCCGCGGCCCAATCATGCAGGTGCCCTCCATGTACTCCGCGCTCAAGCACAACGGCCGTCCGCTCTACGAATATGCCCGCGAAGGCATCGAGATCGAGCGAGAAGCCCGTCCCATCACCGTATTCGAGCTCAAACTGCTGAGCTTCGAAGGTGATGAGGTGCGCCTTGAAGTGCACTGCAGCAAAGGCACCTACATCCGCTCTCTGGTGGATGATCTGGGTGAAGTGCTGGGCTGTGGTGCCCACGTGACCCAGTTGCGCCGTACCCAGGTGGCCAGCTATCCGTACGAGCGGATGCTGACGCTGGAGCAACTCGAGTGCATCTTCGAGCAGGCCAAGGCCGAGAGCATCCCGCCGCGCGAGCAGCTGGATCCGCTGCTGCTGCCGATGGATACCGCCGTGGCAAGCTTGCCCGAGGTGAACATGCTGGCGGTTGTGGCTGCCTATGTGAATCAGGGCCAGGCCGTGCAGGTGGCGGGTGCGCCGCAAAGCGGTCAGGTTCGCATGACGGTCGGCCCGGAGCGCGAGTTCATCGGGGTTGGCGAGATTGATGACGATGGCCGCGTCGCTCCCAAGCGACTGGTGCGTTATCACGACGAGGAGTGATCCTCAGGCGTATCAGCGCGTCTTTCCCGTTTCGCCTCTTTATCGTTGCGAAAAGGGGCGGGGGGGATTATGATACCGCCCTCATTTCACGGCTGAATTAGAGATTGGCTGTGAACCTTTAAACACTCTACTGGAGTATTACCATGTCTCTAAATGCTGAGATCAAAGCTCAAATCGTTGCTGACAACGCTCGTTGCGCCAACGACACCGGTTCCCCCGAAGTGCAAGTTGCCCTGCTGACTGCCCAGATCAACCATCTGCAAGGTCACTTCAAAGAGCACTCCAAGGACCACCACGGTCGTCGCGGTCTGCTGCGCATGGTTTCCCAGCGTCGTAAGCTGCTGGACTACCTGAAGCGTAAAGATTCCGAGCGTTATGCTGCTCTGATCGCCAAGCTGGGTCTGCGTCGTTAATCGACCATCAGATTTCGCGAAAAAGGGGAACCGTCAGGTTCCCCTTTTTTATTGCTCTTCAAGCCGTTGCCTGCCTCACAGAATTCGCGTCGCCGCTTACCTTTTGCATCGAATCAAGTATACTTGTGCGCGAATTTAAAGAGCCAAATTGTAAAAAGGAAATTCACGTGAATCCTATTGTAAAGTCATTCCAGTACGGTCAACACACCGTCACTCTGGAAACCGGTGTGATGGCCCGTCAAGCCACTGCGGCCGTTATGGTCAGCATGGACGATACCTGCGTATTTGTGACCGTAGTCGGCAAGAAAGAGGCCGATCACGGCCGTGATTTCTTCCCGCTGACCGTCAACTACCAGGAGCGTACCTATGCTGCTGGTCGTATCCCGGGTGGTTTCTTCCGTCGTGAAGGCCGTCCGAGCGAAGGCGAGACCCTCATCTCCCGTCTGATCGACCGTCCTATTCGTCCGCTGTTCCCGGAAGGCTTCCTCAATGAGGTTCAGGTCGTTGCGACCGTAATGTCCGTGAATCCGGCCGTATCCCCCGACATCGTTGCCATGATCGGTGCCTCTGCCGCACTGGCCATCTCCGGTATCCCGTTTGGCGGCCCGATCGGTGCTGCTCGCGTGGGTTACATGAACGGTCAGTATGTGCTGAACCCGACCACTACCGAACTGCCGCAGAGTGATCTGGATCTGGTGGTTGCCGGTACTGCCAATGCCGTGCTGATGGTTGAGTCCGAAGCGGCCATCCTCTCTGAAGAAGTGATGCTGGGTGCCGTGGTATACGGTCATGAGCAGATGCAGACCGTGATCAATGCGATCAACGAGTTTGCCGCTGCCGTCGGCACCAAGCCGTGGGACTGGACTCCGCCTGCCGTCAACGAAGCGCTGAAAGCCAAGGTTGCCGAGCTGGCGAGCGCCGAACTGGGTGAAGCCTACCGCATCACCGAGAAGGCTGTCCGTTACGAAACCATCGCAGCCATCAAGGGTCGTGTGGTTGAGCAAGTTATCGCTTCCGGTGTGGAAGAAGATGCCAAGAAGATCGGCGAAGAGTTCCACAGCCTAGAAAGCCGCATCGTTCGTGGTCGCGTAGTACGTGGTGAGCCGCGTATCGATGGTCGCGATCCTGAAATGATCCGCGCTCTGAGCGTAGGTACCGGTATTCTGCCCCGTGCCCACGGTTCTGCCCTGTTCACCCGTGGTGAAACTCAGGCCATCGTGGTCGCCACTCTGGGGACCGAGCGTGATGCCCAGAACATCGACGAGCTGACCGGCAACCGTGCCGATCGCTTCATGCTGCACTACAACTTCCCGCCATACTGTGTCGGTGAGACCGGCATGATGGGTAGCCCGAAGCGTCGTGAAATCGGTCACGGCCGTCTGGCCAAGCGCGGCGTTGCTGCCGTGATGCCGAGCGCCGCCGAGTTCCCGTACGTGGTGCGCGTGGTCTCTGAAATTACCGAATCCAACGGTTCCTCCTCCATGGCATCTGTCTGTGGTTCCTCTCTGGCGCTGATGGATGCCGGTGTGCCGATCAAGGCCTCCGTTGCCGGTATCGCCATGGGTCTGGTGAAGGAAGAAGAAGGTTTCGTCGTGCTGTCCGACATTCTGGGTGACGAAGATCACCTGGGCGACATGGACTTCAAAGTAGCCGGTACCACCGAAGGTGTGACCGCGCTGCAGATGGACATCAAGATCGAAGGCATCACCAAAGAGATCATGGAGATTGCTCTGAAGCAAGCTCGTGGCGCTCGTCTGCACATCCTGAAAGTGATGGATGAAGCAATCCAGGCTCCCCGTGCCCAGATCTCCGATTTTGCACCGCGTATCCACACCATCAAGATCAATCCTGAGAAGATCAAGGACGTGATCGGTAAGGGTGGTTCCGTGATCCGTGCGCTGACCGAAGAGACCGGCACCAACATCGAGCTGGATGATGACGGCACTGTACGTATCTCCGCCGTGGCCAACGAAGCCGCCATGGAAGCGATCCGTCGCATCGAGGCCATCACCGCCGAGATCGAAGTGAACCGCATCTATGAAGGTAAAGTTGTCCGTCTGGCCGATTTCGGTGCATTCGTCAACATTCTGCCGGGCAAAGATGGTCTGGTACACATCTCCCAGATCACCGACGCTCGCGTGCAGAACGTGGCTGACCACCTGACCATCGGTGACGTAGTCAAGGTGAAGGTACTGGAAGTGGACCGTCAGGGCCGCGTACGTCTCTCCATCAAGGAAGCGAACGCCCCGACCGAAGCAGCTGCACCTGCTGCTGACGCCGCTCCGTCTGCAGAAGAAGCGCCTGCTGCAGAGTAATCTGCTCGCCTGATACCGGATAGGTTCCGGTTGATGTAAAAAATCCGGCTCCCCAATGGGAGCCGGATTTTTTTATGGTCAAAACGCGCAATAAGGGATTACTTGCCGAGGATGGCGTACTGCATCTCTTGCAAGGGAAGTACATGGCGGGCTGCTCCCAGCTTGATCGCCTCCTTGGGCATGCCGAAGACCACGCAGGAGGCCTCATCCTGGGCATAGGTGTTGGCACCCGCATCCAGCATCTCGCGCAATCCCCGGGCTCCGTCATCCCCCATGCCGGTCATGATGATGCCGGTGGCATTCTTGCCAGCATATTTGGCGACGGAGCGAAACAGCACATCCACCGAGGGGCGATGGCGATTGATAAGCGGCCCGTCGACTACCTCGACGTGATAGTAGGCACCGCTGCGCTTGAGCAGCATATGCTTGCCTCCGGGGGCTATCAGCGCCAGCCCCGGGATCACCCGGTCATTGTTCCTCGCCTCCCGCACTTCTATCTGGCAGACCCCGTTCAACCGCTCGGCAAACATGGCGGTAAATTTCTCCGGCATGTGCTGCACGATGACAATGCCGGGGCTGACCCGGGGCAAGGCAGTCAGCACTGCTTCCAGTGCCTGGGTGCCGCCGGTCGAGGTGCCGATGGCGATGAGCCGCTCGGTGGTTTGTGCCATGGCGTGCTGGTTGGGCGCCAGCATGGCATCCGCGTTGAGTTTGGTGCTGACCGGTACAGAGGAGGGCTTGCCCACGCGCTTGAGGTTGGCCTGGGCCGCAGCACGTACCGCCATAGCCAGGTCGTGGGCAGATTCTTGCAGAAAGCTTTTTATCCCCATGGTCGGCTTGGTGATGATGTCCACCGCGCCGGCAGCCATTGCCTGCAAGGTGGTCTCGGCCCCCTTTTCGGTGAGGGAGGAGCAGATCACCACCGGGGTGGGATGCTCTGCCATGATCTTGGAGAGAAAAGTGATGCCATCCATACGGGGCATCTCCACATCGAGCACGATGACGTCAGGCCACTCTTTCTTCAGTTTTTCCTGGGCAAACAGGGGATCCGATGCCGTGGCGATCACCCGGATATCAGGCTCCTGCTCCAGCACCGCTTGCAATACCTGTCTGACCACGGCGGAATCATCCACCAGCATGACCCGGATCTGCTTCATTCTCGCGACTCCCGTTGATGTGGCAGACGATGATGGCGGAGCCAGACACTGCCGTTACTGAGCTCAAAGAGCAAGCTTCGGTGGCCGCTATGGCCAAGATGATGAGCCTTGATATCAAGGCCAAGGTGTCGGGTCAGCTGCCAGGCTGCCTGAATATTTTTGGCGGCGACATTGTTGTCGCTCTGTGCGTATTGAGGCTCGGTAAACATGTTGCCCCCCCCGAACAACTTGGCCTCATATTCATGGATGGGGGCGGGATAGTGACTGGCCGCTTGCAGCAACAAGGCGAGGGCCTCATCGGCATAGCGCCCATCCAGCTTGGCAGAGGGATTGCGCCGACTTGGCAGCATGTAGTGACACATTCCTCCCTGCTTCTGCTCCGGATGCCACAAGGTGATGGCAATACAGGAGCCCAGTACGGTTCTGACCACCACATCCTCCTTGCCAAAGAAGAGCTCTCCCGGTTGCAGGATCACCTCCCGTGCCATGACTTATCTCTTCTGATAGATGGAAGGAGAGACAAGCTGCAGGCCGTGGTGCAGGCCATGCAGGCTCTCGGCGTGGCTCACCAGCAGGTAGCCACCGGGTTTGAGTCTGGGTACCAGCCGCTGCAATACTTGCCCTTTGGTCTCCTTATTGAAGTAGATCATCACGTTTCTGATGAAGATGACGTCAAACATGCCTATGTCCGGCAGATCCTGATTGAGGTTGATCTGCATGAACTGCACCTTGTCCCGCAACTTGCGATCGATGATGAAGATGCCCTCCTGCAGGCCCACACCCTTGAGGCAATATTTCATCAAAAAGGGCAGTGGAATATTTTGCGCCCGCTCGATGGGGTAGCGACCGCTCATCGCCTGTTCCAGCACCCGGGACGAGATATCGGAGGCCAGGATCTCCCAGTTGAAGGTACTGCGTTTTTCCGCGAGGGTCATGGCCAGACTGTAGGGCTCCTCGCCGGATGAGCTGGCAGCGCTCCAGACCCGCAATGGTTGCTCGGGCGGGAGCGCTGAGACTATCTCCCGCGTCAGAAACTCGAAGTGTTTGGGCTCCCTGAAAAAGTAGGTTTCGTTGGTGGTAAGGAGATCAAGCGCCAGCTGCAGTTCGCTGCTGCGATCGTTCATGATGAGCTGGAAGTAGTCGTCATAACTATCCAGCTCATAGTGGCAGAGTCGCTTAGCCAGGCGGCTGGCTACCAGCGCCTTTTTGGCTGGAGACAGCTCTATCCCCGCCGTTTGATGAAGCCAGCGTTGGAAACGGGAGAACTCATCATCATGCAGCTGGGTTTGATACAAAAAACTGTCCCTCTACCTGTGTTGTCGGAGATGGGAGAGGCAACGCCTCTCCCGTGACTAGAACCGGACAAAATCGCCATCGCCGATGGGGCGTTGGGCTGTGGCGGCTCGTTCCCGACTGTTGGCAGTGCTCTCGTTCATAAAGCGACCTCGGGTATTGGGGTGAAGATGCGAGGTGGCTGCTTTACCTTCTTTGGCGTGGGCCTCCAGGGTAAAGAACTCCATGGCCAGTTGCAGCTGTTCAGCCTGGCTGCTCATCTCTTCTGCTGTGGCAGCCAGCTCTTCGCTGCAAGAAGCGTTCTGCTGGGTAACCTGACTCAGCTGGTTCATGGCCTGGTTGATCTGGCTGACACCGGTGGATTGCTCAACCGAAGCGGCACTGATCTCCTGCACCAGATCCGAGGTCTTGTTGATGGAGGGCACCATTTGATCGAGCAGGCGACCTGCTTTTTCTGCCATCTCGACACTGCTGGAGGCCAGCTCACCGATCTCCTGTGCTGCCACCTGGCTGCGTTCGGCCAGTTTGCGCACCTCCGCCGCCACTACAGCAAAGCCTTTGCCGTGATCGCCAGCCCGCGCCGCTTCGATAGCTGCGTTGAGTGCCAACAGATTGGTCTGGTAGGCGATGTCATCGATGATGCCAATCCGTCTGGCGATCTGCTTCATGGCATCCACAGTCAGTTTGACAGCTTCTCCTCCCTCTACGGCCTCTTTGGCTGCCTTGCTGGCCATGCCATCGGTGACCTGGGCATTGTCGGTATTCTGGTTGATGCTGGCGCTCATCTGCTCGATGGAGGCGCTGGTCTCCTCCATGCTGGAGGCCTGTTCACTGCTGGATTGGCTGATCGACTGGGCGGTCGCGCTTACCTGCTCGGCGGCACTGGAGAGGTTGTCAGAGGCGCCGCGCACTTCGGTGACGATGTTGGTGAGCGAAGCGATAGTTTTGTTGAGCGCATCCTTGGTGGTGCCAAACACGCCGGGGTAGTCCGCCTCAATCTGTTGGGTCAAGTCACCTTTTGCCAGACATTGCACGACCCGGATGACGTCGTTGAGGGTGCTGTCGATCACTTCGGCAATCTGGTTGATCCCTTCTCCCATCGCCTGAAAGAAGCCGCTCTTGCCAGCAAGTTCCATCCTGCGGTGCAGCTCGCCATTGATCACGGCCTGCACAATGTCGGACATCTCTTTCTCTATCATTACCTCCTTGGTTCTGTCGGCCCATTCGACCACGGATCCCAACCGTTCTCCGGTATCGTTGAAGACCGGATTGGCGATCAGGGAGAAGGTGCGCCCCCCCAGCTGTATCTGGGTGCGGTAGGTGCTGTTGAGTTTGGCCAGCATGGCGCGCTGATGGCCGGGATTTTTATGAAAGCTGTCGATGTTGGCGCCCATCAGCTGATTGGCGTTGAAGCTGTAGAGCTCTTTCTTGATGTCGGTCTCAGCCTGATTGAGCATGCCGGTCACAGCCTCGTTCATATAGATAATGTCGAGGTTGGTATCGGCAATCATCACGTTGGTGCTGGCGCAGTCGAGGGCTTTGCGAACCAGCTGGTTCTCATGGAGCAACATCTGGTTCTTTTTAATGTCGTTGCGGCTCTGTTCCAGCTTGTCACTGAGCAAGGTGACCACCTCGTTGATGGCATGTCCTACTTCACGCAAGGGGCTATCCATACCGGAAAGATCGAGTGGTGCTGGAACCTGCTCTGCCAGGACTGCGTGTTGCAGCTGGCCGATTGCGTCGAGTAACTGGGTCCGCTGCCTCACTTCGGTGGCATTGTCTCCGAAGAGTTTTCCTAAGAGTGATTGGGTCATGAGCGTTTCCTTATGCTGCATGTCGTGGAGTATGTAGGCCTGTTCAGGAGGGTTGCAGGTTGCCTTGTGGCAACCTTGCCTGTGGCTGGGCCAGTTCGTTGAGTTGAGCCATCTCATCGAGTGACAACACTTTCCCGGTATCGATGAGGATGACGAATTTGCCGTTGACCTTGCCCATGCCGCTGATGAAATCGGCCCGGATGCGGGCACCAAAACTGGGTGGGGGCTCGATATCTGCTTGTGGGATACCCAGTACTTCCGATACAGAATCCACCACAACGCCAATATCCTGACCTACAGGTTCATCGCCCTGCGGGGCCATCCCCTCAATAATGACGATGCAACTGCGGCGAGTGATGACCGAAGGTGCATTGCCAAAGCGGGCATTCAAGTCTACGACCGACACTACCGCTCCTCTGAGGTTGATTACGCCACGAATAAAACCCGGCATCATCGGAACCGGAGTGATATTGCCGTATTCGATGATCTCTTTGACCCCCAGAATATTGATGGCGAACATCTCGTTGTTGATCAGAAATGTCAGGTACTGGGCATCGCCACTGCTCTCGTCAGCGGCCGCTGATGGCACCGTGATGTCGGTGGATGTATGCATGGTCGCCTCCGGTTAAAAGCGGACAAAATCCGCGTCATCAATGGAATGGGATGATGGTTGATTGGGCTGGCTGGCCCGTTGTGGGGGGGCGATGAAACTGCCTCTGGGAGGCATGCCCTTGTGGCCGGTTTCATTGGGCCTGGTGTTGAGCTGCGCACTTTTCTCCAGAGCAAAAAAGGCCATGGTTTGCTGCAGTTCGCTGGCTTGCGAGCTCATCTCTTCGGCCGTGGCCGCCAGCTCCTCGCTGCTGGCCGCATTCTGCTGTGTCACCTGATTAAGCTGGTTCATGGCCAGACTGATCTGGTTGGCTGCGCTGGCTTGTTCCCCGGAAGCAGCATTGATCTCTTGTACCAGATCAGAGGTTTTGCGAATGGAGGGGACGATCCTCTCCAGCAGGTTGCCAGCCCGCTCTGCCTTGCTGACGCTGTCGGAGGAGAGCTCGCCAATCTCCTGCGCTGCGATCTGGCTGCGCTCTGCCAGTTTTCTCACCTCGGCAGCAACCACCGCGAAGCCTTTGCCATGCTCTCCGGCGCGAGCCGCCTCGATGGCGGCGTTGAGGGCAAGCAGGTTGGTTTGGTAGGCAATGTCGTCGATGATGCTGACTTTCTTGGCGATTTGCTGCATGGCGGTCACCGTCTGTTGAACGGATTGGCCCCCTTCGGTTGCCTCCAGCACCGAGTTGCTGGCCATGCTGTCGGTGATCTTGGCGTTCTCGGTGTTCTGATTGATGCTGGCGCTCATCTGCTCGATAGAGGCGCTGGTCTCTTCAACGCTGGCCGCTTGCTCGCTGGTGGCCTGGCTCAATGCCTGCGCCGTGTTGCTCACCTGATTGGAGGCATTGGTCAGGTTGTCGGCGGCGTTGCGTACCTCTTCGATGATATTGGTCAGCGCAGTGATGGTCCGGTTGAGGCCGTCTTTGGTCTGGCCAAAAATTCCTGGATAGGGCTCATCGATCCGTTGGGTCAGGTCACCCTTGGAGAGCGCGGTGGCAATGCGCATCACATCTTCCAGGCTGGTATCTGTCACGTGGGAGAGGCGATTCAGCAGCTCGGATACCCGCTTGATATATCCCTGACGATCCTCCAGCGCAATCTTGTGGCTGAAGTCGCCCTGTTCGACAGCGGCAGTAACCAAGGTCTCGATATCCGTGATCAAGGCCCCGAGTTTCTTGACCATGTTATCCATCGCCATCAAGAGCTGACCCGCTTCATCGTTGGACTCTATCTGGATCGATACATCCAGATTGCCATCGGCCAGACTATTGGCCACGCGTAGAGCCTGTTCGATGGGGGTGATGATGCTTTTGATCAGCAGGGTGCCAAACCAGGCTGCGAGTGCGATGCCGACCGCGATAACCACCGCCATGGTTAGCAGCATCACGTCATACCAGGATTGCGCTGCGGTATATTCCGACTTGGCCACATTGAGCTGCAGGTTGACCAGCTCGGTGATTTTGTTGCCTATCGGGTCGATGGAGCCATAGAGGGCACCGTCAAAAGTGTCCAGCATGCCAGTAATCATGCCGTGCTGGGTGGCGAGGTATTTCTCCAGCTTGCCAATATCGGTATCGGCCGCGTTGAACAGGGTTGTCGCCTCGGCTGACAAACGCTGTTCATCTGGTGTGAGAGTGGTGGACTGGTAGTGATGCCACTCGTTTTTGATTGTCTGCTGTGCCTGTTGTATCTGCTTCAAAGCCTCTTCTGCCGGGATCAGCCCCGCATTGGCCTTGTTGAGGTTGTCGATGATCGAGACGGCATAGCTGTCGGAGATAGTCTTCAGCTGCTTGAGGGGAACCACCCTGTCGTTGTAAACGCGCTGCAACCCGGTATTGCTGCTCTGCATGTTGTATAACCCGAGGCTGCCAACGGCCAGCAGCAGCAGGCAGAGCATGCAGAGCAGTACGATAAGACGCAATTTGATGGTGGAATTTTTTAACATGATGGTCCCCTCAGTTGATGCTGGATTGAGGCAGGTTGCGCGACACTGTCAACCTGTTGAGCTGACAGGATTCCTGAGTGATTGCGTGCTGGATCAGCGAAGGAATGTCGAGGATCAGGGCGACCTCTCCCCCCCCCAGAATGGTTGAACCACTAATGCCCTGCAGGCGCTGGAACAATTTCCCCAACGGTTTGATGACGGTCTGGAATTCTCCCAGCAGTTCATCCACCACCAGTCCGGATTTTTTGCCTGCATGGCTGACCACGACAATGTTCTCGCGCCTCCCTTTGCTGCCATTGGTATCGAAGTAGTGTTGCAGGCGGATAAAGGGCAGCACCTCGCCACGCAAATTGATGTAATTGCGACCCTGGGTATCGGACAGTGCACTCTGGGTCAATTCAACGCACTCGATCACCATATCGAGGGGAATGACGTAGTGGGTGTCGCAGACTCGCACCAGGAAGCCGTCGATGATGGCAAGGGTAAGCGGCAGGCGGATCTGCACACGGGTTCCTTTTCCCGGGATGCTGTCCAGATCGACCGTGCCGCGCAGGGCTGTGATGTTGCGTTTGACGACATCCATGCCAACCCCGCGACCGGAGAGGTTGGTTATCGCCTCGGCGGTAGAGAACCCCGGCTCGAAGATCAGGTTGTATATCTCCTGATCCGTCAGCGTGGTGGTTGGGTTGATCAGACCGCGCTCGATGGCTTTTTGCTGGATCCTGGCTTTGTTGAGACCTGCACCGTCATCCCGAATTTCGATGACGATACTGTTGGAGTCGTGATAGGCATTAAGATTCAGGGTGCCACGGGGGGATTTGCCTGCCAGCAGCCGTTGCTCTGCCGATTCAATGCCATGATCCATCGAGTTTCTGACCAGATGCATCAGCGGATCGCCGATCTTCTCTACCACCGACTTGTCCAGTTCAGTCTCGGCTCCGGAGATCACCAGAGTGATATCCTTGTTCAGTTCCTGACTGACATCGCGCACCACCCGCTGGAAGCGGTTGAAGGTATCGCCGATAGGCACCATTCGCAGGCGCAGTGCACTGTCACGGATCTCTTCCACCAGCATGGCAATGACCGAGGTGGCTTCCTGCAGTTGGCTTTCGCGGGTGCGTTGGGCCAGCAGATTGGCTCCTGAACTGGCGACTACCAACTCCCCGACCAGATTGATTAGATCGTCCAGCTTGTCGGCATGCACCCTGACGTAACGGCCCTCTTTGCTCTTGCTCTCCTTGGTCTGGTTCTGTTTTTTCAGGGCGGCATCGACGACGGCTTCGTTGACAGCTCCCTGCGCAATCAGGATCTCCCCGAGTTTGGGCGCTTGTTCTGCCGGGGTCGCTTGTTGTGCCTGCAGACCGCTTGCTAACTCCTCTGCCGTCAGGGCGCCGGTGTTGACCAGCAACTGCCCCAACATGGAGCTATCTTCAGGCAGCGACTCGATCAGGTTGATGAACTCGGCGATCTTGCTGTGGGGCGGCAAGATGGTGATCTGGCAGTCATCTCTGACAAATTCAAAGACATCGCTGATGGCCGTCTTGTCTGCCTGCGAGTCGAAGTCTATCTCGTAGCCTAGGTAGCAATTCTCCGGATCGAACTGTTCCCAATCCGGTAGCGCCTGATGGATGGTCTCCACCGAGCATATGGTTCCGAGAGTGCCGAGATAGCGCAGAAATGCGGCTGGATCCATGCCATTGCGCAGCACATCGGGACCAAAACGCAGGGAGATATGCCACAGGGAGGCGGAGCTGGTAATTCCTCCCTCTTTTTCGATCTTGGGTTCCGGCGTATGCACAGTATCTGGCAGCGTGGCATGGGGGACGCACTGATGACGAGTGAGGGTGAGCCTCAGCCGTTCATCTTGGTTGGCATCGCCCTCGCTTAACGTGCTGCCCTGTTCTGCAACGACATTGATGAGCGTCTGGATATGGTCACAGCTCTCCAGCAGATCCTTAATCAGAGGAGAGGTGACGGTGAGCTGCTGATTGCGGATCTGGTCTAGCAGATCCTCGACAATATGGGTAAACCCGACGATGGGTTGCAGACCAAACAGGCCAGCCGACCCCTTGATGGTATGAGCAGCACGAAAGATGGCACCAATCAGCTCGCTATTGTCAGGGTCAGATTCCAGTGATAGAAGGGCTGACTCCATCTCTTCAAGCAACTCGCGTGCCTCGGCGATATAGGTTTGTAAAGCCTGATCAAGATCGATGCTCACGGTGACTCCTTGTCATGGTGGCTCAGGGCCGTTCGCCATGGGTGATGAGGGTGGGGTCGCCAAAAAAGGCCGAGAGCTGGCAGAGCTCCAGCAGTTCAAGCACAACATGGCTGTGCCAGACCAGCGCCAGGGAGGTGCCCTGCTGCAGAGCGGTCTTCTTCGCTGCCAGCAGCAGTTGCAGCCCGGCGCTGTCTATCTCGGATACCGCTGCCAGATTCAGCTCCAGTTCGTTCCCCTGATGCAATAAGGGCGAGAGAGCATCTTTCAGCTCGCTGACTGTATAAATGGTGATCTCGTCCGGCATGGTCACCACTACCTTGTTGTCGAGTAGCTCACTCTGTAGTTGCATGATGTGCTCCGGATCACGGCATGATGAGCTTGGCGACTGCGGCCAACATCTGTTCGGGCTGGAAGGGTTTGACCACCCAGGCTTTGGCTCCTGCGGCTTGTCCCTCCTGCTTCTTGCTGTCCTGAGACTCGGTGGTCAGCATGATGACAGGGGTAAATTTGTAGTTGGCCAGCTTTTTGGCCTCTTTGACGAAGGTGATGCCATCCATGTTCGGCATGTTGACGTCACTGATGATCAGGTTGATCTTCTTGCCATCTAGTTTGTTGAGCGCATCTTTGCCGTCAGAGGCTTCCATGACCTCATAACCGGCGCCCTTGAGGGTCATGCCCACGACTTGGCGAATAGTTGCCGAGTCATCCACGATCAGGATCGTTTTGCCCATATCTCTCTCCTAGAAAAATGTGATGTCGGCGCTACTTGGTTGCGCGTTGACAGAACGGGTGGTGCGACCATGGTGAATATTGCGCTGTTCGTCGGTGGCGTATGAGAGTTCCATCTCTGCCAGCCAGCGATTGGCATCGATCTGGATTGGCCCTGTCGCATTGCTGCTCTGCTCCGAAGCAACCAGATGGCTTGAGAGGCTCTCCATGTTTTGTCTGACGTGGCTGAGGATCTGGCTGACCCTGTCTTGAAATTGCAGCGAGACAATGACGCTGGAGATTTCGCGATGGATATCGGTGCTCTCGTTTTGCAGCAGGGAGGCGGATTCCGCCAGGCTGTCAGTGGCATGGCGAAAACGGGCCAGCACCTGTTCGATTGTCTGCTCCGAATTGAGCGCCGAGGCGTGATCCCGTGCGGCAGCATTTTCGGCAATCTGGAAGGCGCGACCGATAGCAGTATTGATGGTATCCACCTTGTCGGTCATCTTCTGGGCGGTTTCGCTGGAGAGGCGGGAGAGGTTGCGCACTTCATCAGCGACCACAGCAAAGCCACGGCCTGCTTCCCCTGCACGAGCCGCTTCAATGGCGGCGTTGAGGGCCAGCAGGTTGGTCTGGGAGGCGATTTTGGCCACATCCATGGCCATGGTATTGAGCTCTATGGTGTAGGTGGTCAGGCTTTTTATCTCACCCAGCATGGCGTCTCGATTGGCCTGGGCGGAATGCAGGATGGCAACCACTTCATTGAGCTGCTGCTGGCTCTCGCTCAAGACTCCAGCCATGCCACGAGAATTGGCATCACCCAATTCTCCGGCTGCCAGATGAGAAGCATTGACTGCTTCTTCCAGCTTGTTGGCCAAGCCGCTGAAGCGTTGAGTCAGGTCAATCATCGCGGCTTCGGTTTGTTGACGAGAGCTTTCAATTTGCTGGGACCAGATAGGTAGAGCCTTCTCACACACCTGTTCGAGCCCGATGATGGAGTGGGCGAGAGGATCGGTCGCGACGGTTTGTTCCTCTCCTGCAAGATGTCGGAGTGTGTGCTGGTGGAAGTGACTCGATGTCCAGAGCGCGGCGGCAATACCAACCAGCACATTGAGCAGCAGGTAGAGAGGTGACAGCGCATCGGCGAGCTGCAGCAACAGGCAGCTCAGCAGAGCAAGCCCGATGCAGCAAATCCAGCAAACCGGTTCCCAAAGCGGTGTGTTCACGCCACTTTTGTGTTGTGCCATACGTAGCTTATCCCTGTGCAATTATTTGGTAAGAGGTAAAGGCGCGGGACCGAAACAGTCATGGTGCCCCTTGACGCTCTTTTCTTTATTTATAGTTGGCACAATAAGGTTAGCGGAAAAAAATTAATTGGCTGCAAATCGGAGTTGTTTGTATCAGCGATTGCCGTATCAAGCGGCTTGCGAAGTGGGGAGCAGAGCTAGGTGGGGATGAAAAGGAGAGAAGGAGCCTGAGGATTCAGGCTCCTGATGAGGATCACGCCTCGTTGGCGTGAGCCTTCTGGCAACCTTCCACGGCGTGGGCGATGAGCTCCAGCGCGCTCTTGTCGCATGGGGGGAGTTCAGCATCGCACGCCTTGATGGGGGTGACGCGATCGCCCCACTTGATGATGGCGGCTCCCCATGTCAGACCGGCACCGAAGGCAGCGGTCAGCAGATAGGAGTTCGGCTTGACGCGGCCCTGCTCCAGCGCTTCGCACAGGGCGATGGGCACAGTGGCTGCGGAGGTGTTGCCATAGTTTTCGATGTTGACCATCACCTTCTCCATCGGCGCATTCATCCGCTTGGCGAGGGTCTCGATGATGCGGATATTGGCCTGGTGCGGCACGATCAGGTCGACCTGCTCCGGCGCAATACCGGCCTGCGCCAGCACTGTGCTGGTGGCTTCACCCATGCCGCGTACGGCGCGTTTGAAGATCTCCGGACCTTCGAAGTTGAAGGTGAACAGCCCATCGATATCGGCAAAACGCACCCGATCAGTACCGAAGTTCGGTACGTGCAGGATCTCCCGGGCTTCGCTGTCACAGCCCAGCTTGTTGGCGATCAGGCCACACTCCTGTTCGCTTGCCTCGATCACCACGGCACCTGCCCCGTCGCCAAACAGCACGGCGGTATCGCGGCGCGCCCAGTCCAGCAGGTAGGTGAGGCGCTCGGCGCCGATCACCAGCACCTTCTTCATCATGCCGGTCTGCACCAGCGAGGTGGCGACGGAGAGGGAGTAGACAAAACCGGTGCAGGCCGCGTTGAGGTCGAATACGGCAGCGTTGACTGCGCCCAGCTTCTTTTGCACCGCAGAGGCGGCGCTTGGCAGCAGGTTGTCCGGGGTGGCGGTAGCCAGGATGATGCCATCGAGATCGCTAGCTTCCAGACCGGCGCAGGCCAGCGCGCGGCGACCGGCCAGGGTGGCGAGATCCGAGGTGCTGACATGGGAGATCCGGCGGGCCTTGATGCCGGTGCGCGGATAGATCCACTCGTCTGACGTATCCATGATGGTGCTGAGGTCGTCGTTGGTCAGCACGGAGGGAGGCAGGCATTTGCCCCAGCCGGTGATATTGGCGTATTTCATCTTGTTACCGCTTCTCAAAGTGGATCGCCCGCGGGCGGAAAATCGTGCAATTATGCCGTACGAGACAACCACTGTCATCTTGTGGTCATGGTTATGTGCAGGGCGAGCGGCTGCGCCATCTGGTCGCAAAGGGCTGCAACGCGCTGAACATGGCAGGAAATTTCGCTTAAAGCGCGGGACTCCTCTGCCCTAAGATAGGCATTTCGCCACCGATGAGGGTATCTCCTTGCTCAGAGCCAATCTCAACTTGTTGCCGACCCTCAAGGTGCTGCTGGAGACCCGCAATATCAGCCGCGCCGCCGAGCTGCTGCACCTGAGCCAGCCCTCCATCAGCAAGCAGCTTGCCCAGTTGCGCAGCGAGTTTGACGACGAGTTGCTGGTGCGGGAGGGGCAACGCTGGCTGCTGACGCCACGGGCCGAACTGTTGGCCGCCCAGCTGGCGGATTCTCTCGGGGCGCTGGAGCGGCTCTACGAGGCGCCCGGATTTGACCCGAGCCGCTGCGAGCGAGTATTTCAGCTCGCCTCCTCCGATTATGTGGCCCAGCATATCCTGCCCGATATCTGTGCCGCGCTCGCCAAAGAGGCGCCGTTGGCGGCGCTGGAGTACAGCCTGTGGGACAAACGTCAGCTGCCGCAGTTGTGGCAGTCCGAGCTGGATCTGGTCTCCACCATCACCGAGCAGGTACCGGATCAGATCCGCGGTCTGCATCAGGGGGAAGATCGGCTAGCGGTGCTGATGGGACGTCACCATCCGCTGGCAGGCAAGGCGCTGAGTCTCGATGACTATCTCGCCTGGCCTCACCTGCAGGTGAGTGGCGGTGGTGACAAGGACAGCCCGGTGGAGCAGGTATTGGCGCCGCAGGGACTGAGTCGGCGCTGGTTTGCCAGAGTTCCCTTCTTTCAGGCTGCGGTTGAGGTGTTGCTGCGCACCGATTGCCTGATGACCACTCCGGCTCATATCGCCTGGCAGCTCTCCTGTGGCCATGAGCTCACCTTTGTCGATCTGCCATTTGCTACCCGCGACCAGCAGTATCATCTGCTGTGGCATCAGCGCCACCATCAGGATCCGGCCCACCGCTGGTTTCGCGAGCTGGCCTACCCCTTCCTGCGGGATCACCTGCAACGCACCGTTGGCGAGAGTCACAAGCAGCTCGATCTCGGCGGTTAGCCCCGGTCAGTTGTGTGGCGTTATAGCCATGGGTTATGGGTTCTATTCATAACTTTCACTACTGGCATAATGGCTCAGCCCGTACCCTGAGTGCAGGTCATCATATCGAGCACAAAAGAGGAAAAGCATGGAACTGACGAGTTGGCTGGCACTGGCCGCAATCTGCGTGATGGGCGCCATCAGCCCGGGGCCGAGCCTGGCGCTGATCATCCGCAACACGGTGCAGGGTGGGCAGGGGCATGGCGTCGCCACCGCGCTTGGCCACGGCCTCGGGGTTGGTATCTATGCGCTGGTTACCGCGCTTGGCCTCTCCATCCTGATCACCCAGACCCCTATCCTGTTTGATCTGATCCGCTACGGCGGTGCAGCGTTTCTTGCCTGGCTCGGGGTGAAAGCCCTGCTGGCAAAACCAGCCAGTGGTGAAGCGAGTGAAGAGGCGCACCAGCTGCGTGGTAGGCAAGGGGCCTTTGAAGGTTTTATGGTGGCCTTCCTCAATCCCCAGCTGGCGGTCTTCTTCATCGCTCTGTTCAGCCAGTTTGTGCGGGCCGATACCGGTTGGATCGAAGGGGGCATCATGATGCTCACAGCTGGCGGGATCGACGCAGTCTGGTACGTGCTGGTGGCGCTGGTGCTCTCGCGCGGGCCTGTGCTGGCGTGGCTTAAAGCCAAATCCTTTGTCATCGACAAGGTGAGTGGGCTGGTTCTGCTCGGGCTGGCACTCAAGGTGGTTATCTAATCCTGTATTTTGCAGATACCTTAAGCAGGATCAAGGCATGTGGGTGGTGAATGGGCTAGAGTAGCGCCCATTTGCTGTCCGCCCTGATCCCGAGACCATGCACCAGAACAAGCACCCGTTAAGCCACAACAACCGGTTGGAGCTGCTGGCTCCGGCCAAGAACCTCGCCTACGGCATTGAAGCCATCAACCATGGCGCCGATGCCGTCTACATGGGCGGCCCTGCCTTTGGCGCCCGCAGCGCTGCGGGCAACACCATCGAAGATATCGAAGCGCTGGCGCGCCACGCCCATCGCTTCGGAGCCCAGGTCTTTGTCGCCTTCAACACCCTGCTGCACGATCACGAGCTGGAACAGGCCCGGCGCCTGACCCACCAAATCTATGAAGCGGGAGCGGATGCGCTCATCGTCCAGGATATGGGGCTGCTGGCGCTCGATCTGCCACCCATCGCGCTTCATGCCAGTACCCAGACCGACAACCGCACGCCGGAGAAGGTGAAGTTTCTGCAGGATGTGGGCTTCTCTCAGGTGGTGCTGGCGCGCGAACTGTCTCTTGCGCAGATCCGCGAGATCAGTGCGGCGACCAATGTGCAGCAGGAGTTTTTTATCCACGGCGCGCTCTGCGTTTCCTACAGCGGCCAGTGCAACATCAGCCATGCCCGTACCGGTCGCAGCGCCAACCGCGGTGAGTGTGCCCAGCTCTGCCGTCTGCCTTGCTCGCTGCAAAAGCCGGATGGCGAAGTGCTGGTGGCCGACAGCCACCTGTTGTCCCTCAAGGACATGGATCAGACCGACAACCTGGAGGCCTTGATCGAGGCGGGGATCCGCTCCTTCAAGATTGAAGGGCGTCTCAAGGGGCTCGACTACGTCAAAAACGTCACTGCCTGGTATCGGCAGAAGCTGGACGCCATTCTGGATAGTCGCTCCGATTTGGTGGCTGCCTCTGCTGGCCGTTGCAACTACAGCTTCACGCCTGACCCCAAGAAGAGTTTCAACCGCGGCAGCACCGATTACTTCCTCCATGGCCGCCAGCAGGGGATCGACTCCACCAAAAGCCCGAAATACGTGGGCGAACCGCTGGGACGGGTCACCAAGGTGACCCGTGACGGTATCGAGATCGACGGCAAACAGGTCACCCTCAACAACGGCGACGGACTCGGCTTCTTCAAGCCGAACAACGAGCTGGTGGGGATGCGCCTCAACAAGGTCGAAGGTAAGCAGTTACTCCTGTCTGAACGCATGCCGGGGCTAAAGGTGGGGACCGAAATCTACCGCAACCACGATCAGGCGTTCAGCAAGATGCTGGAGAAGGCGAGCGCGGATCGTCGCATCCGGGTCGATATGGTGCTGGCAGAGTGCGATGAGGGCGTGATCCTCACGCTCACCGACGAGCAGGGCATCAGCGCTGCGGTGACGCTTCCCTGTGACAAACAGCCTGCCGATAACCCGGAGCGGGCGCTGCAACAGGCGCGGGATCAACTTGGCAAGCTCGGCAATACCCTGTTTGTGGCGCGCAAGATTGAGTTGGTAGTAACGAGGCCGCTATTTATCGCCGCATCACAGCTCAACGGCTTGCGCCGGGATGGCATCGCTGCGCTGGAGGCGGCGCGGGTGGCCAGTTATCAGCGCCCCGAGCGACGCATCGCCCTGCGGGATATCAACTATCCCCAGCACCGTCTCTCCTACCTTGGCAACGTGCTGAACAGCGCGGCCGAAAAGTTCTTCCATGAGCACGGGGTGGAGCGCATCGCTCCCGCCTATGAGGCGAACAAGGAGGAGCGGGAAGTGGTGCTGATGATCACCAAGCATTGCATCCGCTATAGCCAGAACCTCTGCCCGAACGAGGTGCCAGGTCTCAAGGCCGAGCCGCTGGCGCTCAAGATGGGTAAGGACACCTTCCGCCTGCGTTTTGACTGCAACCGCTGCGAAATGCATGTGATGGGCAGCCTGAAACGCTGATCAATGAGCCCCTTTCTCCATCCGGAAAGGGGCAATTTTTATCGCAGGTTCTCTGCCTACCCTCCTTTAATTGCCCCTCTCCAGCGCCAGCAGCGTTTTTTTAATCTCCAATCCCCCCGCATAGCCGGTCAGGCTGCCGTTTTGGCCGATCACCCGATGGCAGGGAACGATGATCGAGAGCGGATTGCGGCCGTTCGCCGCGCCCACTGCCCGCACCGCATCGGGTTTACCGATGGTGCGAGCGATATCGCTGTAGCTGCGGGTCTCGCCGTATGGGATGTCGCACAATGCTTGCCACACCGCCTGCTGAAAGGCGGTACCACGGGCGGCAAGGGGCAGGGAGAAGCGCTGCAAGCGACCGGCAAAATAGGCGTCAAATTCGGCGAGGAAGGGAGCCAGCGCTTCGTGATCTTGCTGCCAGCCACTCATATCGGGCAGTGCCCGCAGGCCCGCCACAAAGTCCACATGCACCAGACCATGCTTGTTGATGGCAACCAGCAGCTCGCTGCAGCGGGTCGGCAGGATATCGTAGCGGATCATGGGGTTATCTCCTGTTGTTGGGTATCTGGCTGTTGTTCATTGCTGGTGGCATGGATCAGCAAATCGGGCGCTTCACTCATGGCATGCCACAGCCAGCTGGCCGCATAGCTGCGCCATGGCTGCCATGCTGCGCTTTGCGTCAACACCTCCTTCACCGGCAGCTTGGTGCCGCCTCCTAGTGCCTTTTGCAGTACCAGATCGGAGGCGGGGAAGGCATCGGTATCCATCCCGCAGCGCAGCCGCCAGTAAGAGACCGTCCAGGGGCCTATGCCCAGTAGTGCCAGCAACTGCTCATCACTGGCTGTAGTGAGGGTCAGCTCGCCACTGGCCAGCGCCTTCGCCACTCCACGCAGGGTACGAATGCGGCTGCCGGGCATGCCGATGCCGTCGAGATCGAGTTCGCACAACTGGGCGGGGGCCGGTAGTTGCGCCACCCCGAATTGCGCCTCGGTACGGGCTACCAGTCGCCCGAGTATGGTGATGGCTCCCTTGACCGACACCTGCTGGCCGACGATGGCGCGCAGCATTACTTCGTACTCATCCCAACCACCAGGCAGCCGTACGCCGGGCCAGCGCGCTTGCAAGCGGGCGAGCAGCGGATCCTGACCGAGCAGATCACCGATCCGCTGCATATCGGCATCGAGATCCCACATCCGGCGCACTCGATAGAGCAGATCGGGCAGCGCCGCGAGCGGCAGATCATGGACGGTAAGCTGCAGGCTATGCCCCTTGCCCTGCGCGATGCGCACCAGCGCGACCCGATCGCCTACCCGGTAGCGCCGCTCATACACCTCGCCATCTACCCGCTCCAGCCCCGGGATTGCCCGCATCCGGTAGAACGCCAGCATGGCCGCTACGTCATACGGGGGGCGATAGGGCAGTTGCAGCGTCAGGGGGGTGCCGCGCGGCTGCGCACTTATGTGTTCTGGCGCGTCAGCGTGCTGCCCCTGCTGGCGCAGGGTGCGTGGGGCCAGCCCGTAGGCGTTGAGCCAGGCGTCATTGAAGCGGCGGATGCTGGCAAAGCCGGCGGCAAACGCGATGTCGGTAATGGGCAGCCCGGTTTCAGTCAGCAGCCGTTTCGCGAGCAGCAGGCGGCGTGTTTGCTCCACCTGTTTTGGCGAGGCGCCGAGGTGCTGCTCGAACTGGCGGCGCAGGGTGCGTTCGCTTATCCCTGCCTCAGCGGCGAGTTCAGCGAGCGTGCCGTCAGCCAGCTCGCCGCGATCGATGCGCGCCAGCAGACGTGCCAGTTCAACCGGCAGATTGCCACGGGCTGCGGGGGCCAGCTCTGGGCGGCAGCGCAGGCAGGGTCGCAGCCCATACTGCTCGGCGGCCGCGGCGCTTTGGAAGTAGCGCACATTGTGCTCGTGGGGTGGCCGTGCCGGGCAGACTGGCCTGCAGTAGATGCCGGTCGAGAGCACGCCAGTAAAGAAGCGGCCATCGAAGCGCGCGTCGCGGGCGAGCCGTGCGGCGTGACACTGTTCGCGGCTGAGGGTGTTGATCACCTCATCCGGTGACGACTCAGGGCTGTGCTTTGCATTCATGGTGTTGGCGGCTTTGCTGGAATAGATGGCAAGAGAGTAAGGGGGCTCGGGGGCTGTGACTAGCCAGAAACGGACAGGGATAGCAAAAATTGGCGAAAGGTTTTTTTACTCTTTCGTTGCACGGTTGGGTTTCACTCTTCGCTCCGTTGTTGTCCATGTATCGCGGCTCGACAGAAGGGGGCATAACGAATGTCGATTGGCCTAGCTTTATTTGCTTAGCGAGATTAGTGGCGGTGAAAACTGCTTAAAAATTAATAACAGATCACATAACTATCTTTTTTACATTGAGTGTGGCGATTTTGTGTTGTTCAATCGAGTCAGTTAATTTTTGATGATTATTAAGTCATCGCATTTGCGGCCCAGGGCCGACCAATAACAACAACACTTGCCAAGGATGATAAGTGAACGACTGTAAGGCATGGCCCCATTGCCGGGGGTTTAGTCTGATCGAGTTGTTGATCGCCATGACGGTTGTCAGCATTCTCGCGGCCATCGCGTTGCCAGCATATCAGGGTTATCTGCAACAGGGACGTCGTTACGAAGCGCAACAGCAATTGCTGGAGCAAGCGCTCGCCCTCGAACGTATCTATACCCAACAGGGCCGTTATCCTGACACGTTTGCCACCCCTTCCAACACGGATTTCTACCAGTTCAGCTACAGCCAGCAAGATGCTGGCGACTACCTGCTCAAAGCCATTCCAACGACGCGTCAACAGGATGAGTGCGGCACACTGACCCTCGATCAGACCGGTTATCGCGCGGCCAATCGCCATGACTGCTGGGGATCATAAGATGAATGTGCGCGGATTTACTCTGATTGAGTTGATGATCACGGTCGGCATCGCCGCCATCTTGCTATTGGTCGGGTTGCCCTCCATGAGTCAGCGCCTCGCGGCCGAACGGCTCGATCGTAGTGCGACCGAACTCGCTTCAGCCTTCCGCTTTGCCCGCAGCGAAGCGGTCAAGCTGACCCTGCCGGTGGTACTGCAGGGCACCGAGAACGGTGGCTGGGAGGTGATGGCTGACAGCAAGTTGCTGCGTAAGGCGGCAGCACCTGCTGGCGGAGTGGTGATCAAGCCGTTTGACCCCATCCAGATCGCGCCAACCGGCAGCAGCAGCCACGCCGAGATCATTCTGGCCAATCGCCTCGGTGAGCAGCGGGTGCTCTGCGTTGCCCCGAGCGGCCAGCTGCTGCAAGGGAGCTGCTCATGAGACACGCCGCACTTGCCCGCCAGCAGGGCTTCAATCTGGTGGAGATCATGCTTTCCATGGTGTTGGCGGTGATGGTGTTTCTCGGTCTCGCCAAGGGGCAGGTGGTCTCGTTGCAGCAGGCGCATTACAGCTTGCAGAGCACGCTGGCCACGATCGAGGCGAGCAACAGCGTGGAGCAGATCTGGAGCTCGCTGTGTGAAGTGCAGCGCAAGCCCGAGCGGTTCACCCAGGCCGATTTTCTTGCCCGCTTCATCCTGCAGGATGGCCACCGGCTGGTGCTGCCGAACCGTTATAGCGACAACTTTGTGGTCGCTATCGAGTGGCAGGATGAGCGGGTCTCCGGCGCCAAGCGGGTGGAGCTGAACGCAGGATTTCCGCCTTTATGCTGAGCGTCCCCTCACGGCAACGAGGCGTCAGTCTCGTCGAGCTGATGATCTCCATGGTGCTCGGTCTGATGCTGATGCTGGCGATTTTTGCCGGTTATGCCCCGATCAAGAGCACGGTCGAGCAGAGCAAGGCGCTGGAGCAGGCAAACGAAGTGCTGCGCTTTGCCACTCTCACCTTTACCAACAGTATCAAGCAGGCGGATCAGCTGATAGCGGTCACCCCTGATCGCCTGACGCTGGCCTTCAAGGTAGAGGGGGGCAGTCAGGTGCTCTCCTGCCTTGGCAACCAGAAAACCGCCGATTTTACCGAGCAGTACCGCTTCACGCCGCCGGTACTCAGTTGCGATGACGGGGATGGCCCGCGCCTGTTGCTGGCACATCTTCAGGATCTTGAATTCGGCCAGCAGGGTGCACTGGTCAATATCCGCATCTTGCCCGAAGGGCTGCCCAGCTATCTGGCGCCGGGAGTCGAGGTGCAGGTGGCCCGCCGCAAGGCGGTCTGGGCGGCAGCGTTGGCCACATCCGGTGCCAACGCCACAGTAGGGGGGGCGGGATGAACAAGGGATTGCAGGGGCAGCGGGGAGCCGTACTGCTGGTGGTGCTGGTAGTGAGCCTGCTGTCGAGTCTGCTGGTGTTTACCAGCATTCAGGAGAACCAGTTGCAGGCTCGCCTGAGCGGCAATTTTCACAAGAAGATCAATGCGCAGCTCAGTGCCGAGCAGGGGATGAACGAGAGTTATCGAGCCCTGCATCAGGCCCTTGGCGCCGAACCGCGGATAGAGTGGGAGCGGCTGGTGCAGAAGGTGCCTGGCAAGGGGGAAGGAGCCATGGCGGGCAGCCGCTTTAGCATCGAACAGCTGGATGCCTCCACAGGCAGCAAGCTGGCGTTGCAGAGCCATGGCCGCTATCTGGAGGGTAATGCCAGCCTCAACGCCCTGTTTGCCCTCAAGCGCGAACCCGGCAATCTCATCTTTCAGGATTCGGTGGTGGCGTGTGAAGGGTTGAGCCTCTCCGGTAGTGGTTTTATCGACAGCTATGATTCGCGCAAGGGCAAATATGGCGGCACCAACATTAACCAGAATGCCAAGGTGGCGACCGTCAGCGACAAGGCCAATGTGGTGCTCGATGGCAATTCGCCAATTTGGGGCGATGTACGGGCGACCGGCTCCGTGACCCTGAACGGATCTTCTCCCATCTCCGGCAACGTGAATGCCGGGAGTGACGTCATTATCTCCCCCTCTTCGGACAAGATTGTCCGGGTCTCCGGCAATGTGAAAGGTGGCGGTAGTTTGACCCTGAAAGGGGGGCGCATCGGTGGTCAGGTGGCGGTCAATGGCAATGTCTCCATGGACTGGGGTACCAGCATCGACAGCGGCAAACTCAGTTATGGTGGTGCTGGTTTTTTTAAAGATCAGGAGAACCAGAAGTATCTGGATCCCGAGTATCGCAACGATCCCAGGTTGCCACCGGTGGCCGGGCAGGTGTGTGACCCGCTCAATGTGGCCGCGTTGCCCAAATCGTTCCCCCCTGCAACGCTGCCCATCAATGGCCCGCTGACGCTGGGCGCCACCCAGCAGATGGTGCTGACCACGGATCCCGCCACCGGCTCGGTCACCAGCAGCAACCAGCACAAGCCCGGGCTGCCGCTACCCGGCAAGGGGGAGGTGTTTGGCAAGGATCAGACCATTTATCAGCTCGACAGCCTCAATATGGGGGCCGATGCCAAGCTCACCATCAAGGGGGATGTGGTGCTGCTGATCGACAAGGATTTCACCATGACTGGCAGCAACAAGTTGACGGTGAGCGAGGGGAGCAGTCTGACCCTGATCGTCAGCGGCAAGGTTGATCTCGGGGCCGGTGCCGAGGTGACGGCAGTCAAGCAGGGGCTGACCGCTGGCGGTACGCCCGCTATCTCCATCTATTCCGCGTATAGCGGCAAGGATGGGATCAAGCTGTCGGGCAATACCCCGCTCTATGCCGCCCTCTATGCCCCGCTGACCGAGATGAAGATCAGCGGAAGTGGCGGTTTGTACGGGGCGGTGCGTGCCAAGCACCTGACCGAGAGCGGTGCGGGCGGGGTGCACTATGACGAGGCGCTGGGCATGGCGGATATGGGCGAAGATCAGGGGCCGCCGCCGACACTGGCGCTGCGGCAGTGGCACTTTGTGCAGTGAGGCTGGCGAGCGGCTAAAAAGGATCGAACGGGGCGCGCAACTGTGAGAAGGTGGAGATCTGTCCACCCAGCCGTTCACTGTTGAGGAGAGCTCCATGCCAGGCCCCGCTCGCGCCGGTGCCCTGATCTATGCCAAGGATCCGGGCCTGCTGACCCACTTTTACCGTACATTGCTGCAGATGGTGGTCTGCAGTCAGGATGAGCAGTTGGTGGTGCTGGAAAACAGCGATATCCAGCTGCTGATCCATGGCATTCCCGAGCCTTATTCCGGGCAAGTTGTTATCAAGCGGCCGCCGGAATTGCGGGAAGAGGGGGCCATCAAGCTGTTCTTCACCGTCTCCAGCCTCGCCTGGGCGGAAGCGAAGGCGGCGGATCTCGGCGGCGGTTTGCTGCCACAGCAGTGGATGGGGCCCGGCTTTGTGGTGCGCAACGCCTTCGACCCGGAGGGCAATATCCTGCAACTGCGCGAGTTGCTGGGTTCCCCTGATCCTCTCTGAATCCTCTCTTTGTTCAGCATTGCTGTGACGGTGACCGCCATAAAAACGGGGCCCTGTAGTGGTCAACTAAAAAGGGCCCCGTTCTGCTGTTAGCTTACTGCGCTCATTACTTCAGGTAACGCTGTTCCAGATGTTGGCGCAGCCAGTGCGGGTTGAGCGCTTCACCGGTGGCGCGGCGCACCAGCTCGTCGGTGCTGTGCAGGCTCCCCTGTGACCAGATGTTGCGTCCGAGCCAGCCGAAGATCTCCGGCAGGCGGCCCGCCGCGATCACCTCACCCATGCTGCCCAGCTCTTTTTCGAGGGCAAAACGCAGCTGGGCGGCATACATGGCGCCCAGGGTGTAGCTCGGGAAGTAGCCAAACGAGCCGTCGGTCCAGTGAATATCCTGCATGCAGCCATTGCGGTAGTTGCCCTTGGTGGAGAGCCCCAGCCACTGCTGCATCTTGGCATCCCACAGCTCGGGGATGTGGGCCACCTCGATCTTCCCTTCCACCAGATCGCGCTCCAGCTCGTAGCGCAGGATAACGTGGGCCGGATAGGTCACCTCGTCCGCATCGACCCGGATAAAGCCCGGCTTGACCCGGCTGTAGAGCTTGGCCAGATTGTCCGGCGCAAACGCCGCCTGTTCGCCGAAGTGGTGACGAATGCGTGGTGCCAGCAGCGCGAGGAAGGCCGGATGATGCCCCAGCTGCATCTCGCAAAACAGGCTCTGACTCTCGTGGATCGCCATGGAGCGCGCTTCGGCCACCGGCTGACCCAGCAGATGGCGCGGCAGCCCCTGCTCGTAACGGGCGTGACCGGTCTCGTGCACTATGCCCATCAGGCTGGAGACAAACTCCTGCTCGTTATAGCGGGTAGTGATCCGCACGTCGGTCGGCACGCCGCCACAGAAGGGGTGGCTGCTCACATCGAGGCGACCGTGGGCGAAATCAAAGCCGAGCAGCCCCATTACCTCCTGACCGAGCGCCTGCTGGGTGGGGATAGGGAAGGGGCCTTGCGGCAGCAGCAGGGCATCTCCCTTTTGTTGTTCACTCACGGTCTGGATAAGAGCCGGCAGCCAGCTGGCGAGATCGCCGAAGATCTGATCGAGCCGTGCGCTGGTCATGCCCGGCTCATAGAGGGCCAGCATGGCGTCGTAGGGGCGCACGCCAAGCGCATCGGCCCGCAGCTGCGCTACTTCACGGGAGAGTTTCACCACCTCCTCGAGATTGGGGGCAAAACCGGCCCAGTCGTTGTTCTTGCGCTGGCTGCGCCAGGCGTGTTCGCACTTGCTGCCAGCGAGCGATAGCGCTTCGACCAGCTCACCGGGCAGCAGGCTGGCATCTTGCCACTGGCGCTTGATCTCGCCGAGGTTGGCGCGTTGCACTTCATCGAGCGGCTCACTCTCTGCCTTGGCAATCCAGTCGCCCAGCTCGGGAGCGGAGCGCTTCTGGTGGATCAGCAGACCGAGTTCGGCCATCGCTTCGGCGCGAGCATCGTTGCCCCCCTCCGGCATCATGGCCGCCTGATCCCAGCCGCAGATGGCGGCGAGGTGGCTAAAGCGGTGGATCTGCTGCTGATGTTGTTCAAGCTTTTGATATGACATGGGATTGTCCTTGTTATCGTCCCTGATGGTATACCGCCCCGTACCTGGCATGCTCGGGGCCGTTCGATGCTAACACCGCCGCAGCATCGTTGACCACCATCATGCAGGCGGGCCAAAGGCGTGGGGGCGAGAGGCGGATTAGCCGAGCCGCTTCTGGTGCCGTTCGCGGTTTTCCGCTTTTTTGCGTTCGCTTTTACGCAGCAGCACGTATAGAGCACCGCTGCCGCCGTGGCGACGCTCGGCGCTGTGGATCGCCATGACGGCGGGCAGTTGCGGCAACCAGGCGCTGACATAGCTTTTCAGCAGGGCGCGCGGGGTGCTGCGCTCCCCCTTGCCGTGCAGGATCAGCAGACAGCGGATATCCCGGACTTCACAATCCGCAATGAACTGCACCAGCGTCTGGCGCGCTTCGTTGAGGGTTTTCTGGTGCAAGTCCAGGCTGGCTTGCAGCTCGTATTTGCCGAGCCGCAGCTTCTTGTAGACCCCCTCCTGCACCCCATCACGCTTGAAGCCGACGATTTCGTGCGGATCGCGCATCTCGATGGCCTCCATGGTGAGGTGGTCGAGGGCGAGTTGCTCGGCGGTGGCAGCCTGACGGCGAGCGAGCTGCGCCTCGGTCGGGGCGGATTTGGCCGCATGGGGATGGATGTTGTCGCTGCGAATGGGCCGCACGTCGGCCACTTCATTCATGAATAGCGAGAGTTCGTCGTTATGAGACACGGCAGGCTCCCCATAAGAAAAAGTGGGGGCCATTATAACGGCCGCAACCGGCACAGAAAACGGGGAAAGGGGGAGGGGATAAGGGGCACCCGGCATGGACACTGGTGCATCCTGGCCCGGGAATCACAGTCGCGAACCATAAAACAGCACAGGCGGTCAGTGTGAACTGCCGCCTGTGGTCAGAGGATTATTTGCCCTCTTTGGGTTGTTGAGAATGGGGTTGCTGTGAATGAGGCGGTTGCGAGTGCATCACCTTGTAGATGAAGTAGGCCGCGTAAGAGCTGATGAGCAAGAAGGTGCCGATAATCACCAGCATCGACATCAATCCCACGCTGTTGCCAAACATCAGGTCCAGCCAAAAGTCCATTTTATTGCTCCTGTCACCCGGTTGATGACAAGCATGATAAATACCTCTTTGCCCTGTCCGGGATGATCCCGATCAACTCCCTTGCAGGTTGTTTAATGACCAGTGTGATCTGTGATCGTTCTCACTGGACTCCTTGCTACCGAACCTGCACAGGGCCCGGTGTGGTGAGCGGGGTAATGCGCCACCCTTGCTGCTCCAGCAACGCCAGCAACCCCTGTTCGCCATAAAGGTGCAGGGCGCCTACCACGATAAAGCTCTCGTTGGGCAGGGTGGACCATTTCTTCAGCCAGTTGTGGTTGCGCTCGGCCAGCAGGGTCTGCTCCATCCAGCTTTGTAGCGCGGGCGGGGCCATCTCCTCCTTGAGCAGATTGATCAGCGTCGCCTCATCCCCCTGCTGCCATGCCTTCATCACGGCGGCGAAACCACTCTCCAGCATCGGTAGCTCATCCAGGGTGCTGGCGAGCATCAGGGTCTGGTTATCACCCACGCTGGCCAGATAACCTAGCTGCTCCAGCAGGGTCTCAAAGCCCACCACCGGTTTGCCCTCTTTGGCGGCCCGGACGGCAAAGTGCTGGTCTATCCCGAGTTCACTCTTGAAGTCGGAGCGGGCCATGGCGGCCTGGGTCAGGGTAATGGCGGCAAACCAGGGGCGCAGGGTGGCGAGGGTCGCCTCGTCGATGCCATAGCGGGCCCCCGCCATCAGGGTGCGTTGATAGAGCTCGGCAGGCAGATGATCCTTGAGCGGTTTGCCATCCACCAGCCGGGTGAGGGAGCCGGTCTGTTGCCACTGATCCGGCGTGATGCTGTTCATGTCCACCTCCATCACCAGTGAGCGGCTCTGCAGCCAGGCGCGCTCGACCGGCTCGGGCAGAGGATAGAGGGTTGGTTTACCTGCATGGATGGAGCCCAGCAGCCAGTGTTGCTGGTTGCCCTTGCTCACCCGATAGAAGGCGGGATCGGCAAAGGCGTGCAGCGGTAGCAGCAGGCAGAGCAGGAAGGCAAAGAGGGTGCGATGAAATCTCATGGGGATCCTTAATGTGCGCCGGGTGACTTCTCTTGCTGACAATAACTCCTATGATAAGTCCTCATTTCAGATAACCAAGAGGTTTGCCATGCCCCATCTTCGTTTTCGCGCCGTGACGCTCGAGACCCTGCAACAGCTGAGCGGCCCGCTGCTGGCCGAGCTTTGCGAGCTGACCGGCGGCAAGCCGGAGTTTGTCACCATGGAGCGGATTGATAGCTGCTGGATACGCAACGGCGAGCCCGAGGCGGGTTTTCCGTTTGTCGAGCTGCACTGGTTCGAGCGGCCACAAGAGATGCAGGACGCCGCCGCGCGCCTTATCACGCGCCATTTGAAACGGGTGCTGGGGGAGCAGACCTATGTGGTGGTGCAGGTGATCCCTCTGGTCAAGAGCGCCTACTACAGCAATGGCGAGCACTATTGAAGAGAGGGACAAACCAGGTTGGCGGGACAGGTGACGCCGCTACCCGGCTAACGCCACCTGGGCGACCGGGTACTTGGTCGCCAATCACGGGATCAGGCTGATTTAGCCAGCAGTTTATCGAGCCAGCGAGTGGGCAATACCCGTCGCAAGAAGGCAAACAGCCGAGTCGGCGTGGTCACCGGATAGCGCGCCTTGGGATGGGCGTGGGTCAGCGCATGGAGCAGCGGCGGGATGCAGGCTTCGCTTGGGAGGGTAAAGCCGCTGGTGGCCCCCTCTTTTTCCAGCCGCGTCAGGGTCTGGCGGTAGGCCGACTGATGACGGCTCTGGGCCGGATCGATGTGGCGCAAGAAGGCGCTGCGGGCATTGACACGAAAACGGGTATCGATGGGGCCCGGTTCAATCAGGCTGATATATACCCCGCTACCCGCCAGTTCGAGGCGCAGAGTGTCGCTATAACCTTCCAGCGCAAATTTGCTGGCGTTGTAGGCGCCGCGATACTTCATGGCAACCAGTCCCAGAACCGAGCTGTTCTGCACTATCCGTCCCTCTTTGGCCTCCAGCATCGGCGGTAGCACCTGACGGATCAGATGGTGCCAGCCAAACAGGTTGGTATTGAACTGCTCCCTGAGCGCTTCGGTGGGCAGATCTTCCAGCGCCCCGGGTTGGCCATAAGCGCCATTGTTGAACAGGCCATAGAGGCGCCCGCCTGCCAGATGGAGCGCCGCACTGGCACCCAGCTCGATGGAGGCAGAATCCGCCAGATCCAGCTGTACTGCCAGCAATCCCTGTTGCTGCAGACGGGCCACATCTTCCGCCTTGCGCGCCGAGGCGATCACGGTAAAACCGTGCTGCCCGAGCGCCTGTGCGGCGGCGAGGCCAATACCGCTGGAACAACCGGTGATCAGAACAAAACGGGGCATGATGGCGTCCTTGTGACTGCTGACAAAAGCGTGCGGGCTGGTGAGCGGATAAAACCCTTATCCGGTTCGCATGTTAGCCTGCCAACCGGTAAAAAGAAAACCGGGCCAAGTGGCCCGGTTTGCTGACATCGTATTGCCTGATTACATGAAGGTAAGCGGCATGATGATGTGGAACTTGACGTCGTGCTCGGAGGCGAAGATGTTGGGGTAATCGGTCCAACCGCCGCCCTGGCTGATGTCGTTGTTGTAGTCGGTGTAGTGCAGTTTGAACAGGGTGCCTTTCAGCTTGCCATCCTGCACGGTATAGGTGACATCGAAGTTGGCTGCCCATTCGGTATCTTCACCGTTGGCTGCTTTCTTGCCTTGACCGGTTTCGATATCCCAACCGTAAGCACCGGATACACCGACGGACCAGCCAGGCGCACCAACCAGGTCATCCAGAGAACGGGTCACGCCGAAGAACAGCGCTTTTTCGTTGTTGGCGTTCCAGTCGGAGCGGGAATCCCACCAAATTTCGTTGGCGCCCTGGGAGTTGGCGTAGCCACGGGTCAGGCGAGGCAGGTAGTTGCCTTCCGCACCTTCAGCCTTGGTCCACAGACCTTCCAGACGGAAGCCGTAAGGGCCCATGCCCCAGGCAGCTGTCAGAGCTTGTTGCCATGCCAGACCGTCATAAGTTTCGATCTGGGAAGCGCCCTTGGTGTAGGTCTCGGTCTCGGAACCGTAGAACTGGTAGCTGGTGGAGAGGCCGCCCAGTACGTCAAACTTGTGAGCCAGTTTGAAGTGGTAGCTGTCCATGTAGCCTTCGGACTGACCGAAAGAACCGGTCACAGCAGTGCCATTTTCGAAGGTGTAACGGGCTGCTATACCGTGGATGTAGTCGATGACGTTTTCATCAGCGAACGGATCCATCCACGCTTTGGCACGGGAGAAGACCTGAGTCTCTTTGTACCAGGGGGCCTTGTATTCGTCAGCGATGGCGTAGGTCAGGTAGAGGCCACCGAAGTTACCTTCAACTTGACCACCACGATAGGTACCCGGCTGATAAGACCAGTTAACACCGATTTGGCCAGGGACATACAGCTGGGTATAACCACCCTTGGCAGTGATGCCGCCGTCCAGGAATTTCAGCTTCATCGCTGCGTTGGAGAGGCTGAAACCACCTTCAGGGGAGCCATCTTTGGCGTTGTTGCCCCAAGAACGGCCAGCGAAGGAGAATTCGTTCTCCTGGTTGACCGGGTGATTTTCGGTAACGGCCAGGTCATAGGCACCGAAGCCGCCCAGATCCAGACCTACGGTATCCCAGGCATAACCGGAGTTGAAGTTAAGAGCGGCTTGAACGGTGGAATGGCTCAGGTTGGACTGGTATTTGCCTTCTTTCTTGGCTGCAGTCGGGTCACCATCGATGCGCTGACGATCACGCTGGAAGTAGAACAGACCGCCGGTCAGTTTGGAGTCTTTAACGAAGGTTTCATAGGACTGGCCGTATTCCGGGCTCATCATATCCTGAGCTGCCAACGCCATACCGGGGGCGACCAGAGCGGCTACCACAGCGGCACTCAAAGCGGCGCGCTTGAAGATCACTTTTTCCATTTTTATTGCTCCTGATTTTATGGACTTAGCTTTTTTTTCCGGCAGTTGGCATCGGGCCTACCGCTCGGTATTGGCATTGCAATCAAAACCCCGAAGGGCAAAAAATCTTGTCTTGGCTACCTGCAAACCCGGATGTCTTGGCACATCTGTAGTTGGCAGTCCTGATCATCACATGTTGTTTTTTTATGTTCCGATTCTTGGCTATCGGACAACCCCAAGAGTACGTTCGCGGTGCGAAATATCAATGAAAAGTTCCCTCAACGTTTCAAAAGTATGACCGAGTGCAAATAATCATGGGCAAGGTCGTAAACAGCCTCATGGCAGGTATTACGGTGATGAGAGCGTTTTCTTGAGGCCGCAGCCAGCGCCCGTGCGGGTTTTCATCCGGTACGGCGGAAGAGGTGTCGGTTAACCTGCCGATAACAGATAATTTTGTGCCACAAAAAAACTTTCCCTCTGATTGAGGGAAAGTGATCTGGTGGGGAGGCGGGGCGAATAGGGTTCAGCCTTGCTGGCCGAGGATGCGGGGGATCTGCTGCGCCTGATGGTGGATATGGGAGGAGACCTGCACCGAGAGTTGACTCACCTGACGGGCATGCTGATGGATACGGGCGATCAGATCGGCAAAACTGGCCAGTTTGTGTTCCTGACTTTTGGCGTTGTCGGCCCCCTGCAGGGCGATCACTGCGGTGTTGCGGGCGATCTCCCGCACTGCTTGGGTGGTCTGGCGCAGTTGTTCCGCCTGCGCCCGCTGGCGGCTTGATTCGTTGGTGATCCGGTTCAGTACAGTGCCAAGTTGTTCGCCGGATTGGGTCAGGCGCCCCAGAATATCGGTGATCTGGTTGAGGGATTGCTGGGTATTGGCCGAGAGGTGGCGTACTTCATCGGCGACCACGGCAAAACCGCGTCCCTGTTCCCCTGCGCGGGCCGCTTCGATGGCGGCGTTGAGGGCCAGCAAGTTGGTCTGCTGAGCGATATGACCGATCACATCGACAATGGCCGTCACATCGGCAACCGAGCGGGTGAGGGCTTGCAGCGCCTCATCGCTTTCGTCAATCGCCAGTCCGGTCTGATGAGTGGCGTGCAGCATGCTCCCCACCAGATCTTCGCTCTGGCTCATCGCCTGTTCGTTATGGTGGGCATGCTGGGCGATGTCGGCGGCGACCTGATGGACCTCTCCGGCCAGCTGGTTCAGCTCATCCATCATCTGACCGCTCTCGTCGACCACCTGTTCGGTGGTGCGGGTGCTGTGGTGGATCTCGTCAACCTGGCTGACCATCCCTTGCAGACTGAGGGATACCGCTGATAGCTGCCCCTCTTTTTGTTGTTGGTCCAGTTGCAGACGACCGATCAGCCGATTGTAGCTGGCAACAATATCGGCCAGCTCGTTGCGATCGCGCCCGCTAGGCAACGGCTCGGCCTGCCCCGTCTGATCGAGCTGCAGAAAGGCTCCGCGCAGTCGCAACAAGGGGGCGAGCAGCCAGCGTCGTTGCACCAGCGCAAACAGCAGGGCGACTATCACCAGACAGAGCGCCAGCGTGCCGAGGATGGTGGCCAGCTCCTGATTGACGGCTTGCCGTTCGCGGGCAAGTTGTTCCCCCATCTGTCTGGTCGCTTGCAACATCGCCATGATGTCTTGCTGCACGGTCTGGCGGCCAGCCTGTTGCTGTTGCAGCGCCGTGCGGCTGTTGGCCAGCTCCTGTGGATAGCGGCCCAGCAGCGAGCGTAATTCGCTGCGTGGTTGCTCTCCCAGCTCCTTGCGCACCGGCTCCCCCAGCGTGAACTCATCGGCGGGCGCCTCTTCATACAGGCCGAGCAGCGGCAAGGCTTGCAGCGCTTGCGCCTGTTTTTGCAGTGCCTCCAGCTCGAAGCGGATCCCTTCGAGCAGCTTTTCATTGCCCTGCTCCATATAGCTTTGGCGCAAATGGGCGAGGCGCGGCAGGCCCGCCAGGATCTCGGCTGCGCTGCTGCGATATTGTTGTGCCGCGGCAGATTGTTCCGTGCTGGCGCCTTGCTCCCCATAGCGGATCAGCGCCATGGCCTGGCTGCCCAGCTCACTCTCAGCGTTTTGCAGCAGCAACTGGCTGTTGCCCGAGAGCTTGCCTGCGGCCTGATAGTCGTGCGCGATGCGCTGCGCCATCTGTTCGAGTTGCTGTCTGAGCGGAGCCGCCACGGCATCATCCTGAGCGACCAGCGAGGAGAGCGCTTGCTGGCGGATCTTCTCCGCCGCGGTCAGTTGTTGTGGATCGCCGCTGTTGAGATAGTCACGCAGGCTGTTTTGCAGGGTCACTGTCACCAGTTGTTGCAGCGTCTCGTGCTGATGCTGGGCCTGATTGGTATGGGCAAGCTGTTGCCAGCCGTGGTAGAGGGCCAGCGCCTGTCCTCCCGCAACCAGTAACAAAACAAGGGAGGATAGGGTGGCGTAATGGGCGATTTTCACGGGGTAATTCCTGTCAGCACAGACCATGGGGGAGCGTGGCCAGAGCCTAAACAGGGATGATGGCGTTTTTATGACAGCATGGTCAGGTAGCCCTATCTTGCCGGCTTAACTGGCAGGGGATACCTGAGCGCTGTTGCGTTGGCCCAGCATACCGAGCAGGGCGCCTCCCATAATAAGTGCACCGGCCAGCAGATGGCGCGAGGTCAGCTCTTCTCCGTTCAATGCCACTAACAGCAAAGTACTCAGCAGCGGTGTCAGGTAGGCAAGGGCACCGATCCGGCGTGGATCGCCGTCTCGCAGTGCCAGATACCAGGTCACAAAGGCCGCCCCCATCGGGCCCAGCGCCAGCCCAATGATGAGGCTCCAGTCCCTGGTGGGGATCTGCGCGAGCGGCAGGGGTCCCTCCAGCAGACGGGCAAGCAGCAGCGCCAGCAAACCCGCGGGCAGACAGGCTGCCGCAGTGACCACGGCGGGGGCTGGCGGCAGACGGCGTGATAATACCGAGTAGGCTCCCCAGACGACAGCTGCACCGAGCGCCAACAGGTATCCCGGCAGATAGGCCTGCTGCAGTTGCAGCTCGCCATCGACCATCACCAGCATGGAACCCGCCAGACCAAAGGCGCCAGCCAGCAGGTGATGGGCATGGAGTGGATGGCCGGGCAACAACAGCGGGGTGAACAGAATGATGCAGAGCGGCCAGAGGTAGTTGATGAGGTTTGCCTCCAGCACCGGGGCATGGCGAAAGCTCATAAAGAGCAGCAGATGGTAGAGCAGCAATGCCGTAACCGTCACCAGCCAGGTAATCGGGCGAGCGCGCCATTGGCGCCAGAACGGCAAAGCCCCGACCCCGCAGAACAACAGCACCAGCCCGACCAGCACTAGCGGTGACACGGTGGTGACCCGTGACGTCAGCGCCGCCAGTGAAGCCCACAGCACAATGGTCAGCAAGGCAAAACCGGTGGATCTATCCCACCAGGAACATCCGGACATCCAACACTCCTTTGCAAGATGAATGAGCAACAGAAAATTGTGCAGTCTAACAGAGTGACAACCGACAAACAGTTTCGAGGCGGGCGATGACTTGCAAGTTGGTTGTTCTGTCCGAGAATGCTTAGCCAGTGGAAAGTTAGCACTGGCAAAGGATTGGAAGTTTGCCCTGAAAAGAAGAAATGATCTATTTAGAGCAACTTCTTGCTCGCCAACTGGTGATTTATACGGATTAGGCAAGTAATCACGATTAAATTCACTACTCTCGGCAACTTATTGCGTGCTCGTGCGTTGAGCGAGAACTGGCGGAATGTAATTGTTTGATAAATAAGGAATAAAAAAGTGGCATGGTCGCTGCTAAAGGTTGGTCGAGTGCTATCTCGTTTAACCAATCTATTTAGGAGCATACCCATGCCAACTCCATGTTATATCAGCATCGAAGGTAAAACCCAGGGTAATATCACCGCCGGTGCCTTCACCTCTGACTCCGTCGGCAACATCTTCGTACAAGGCCACGAAGACGAGATGCTGGTACAAGAGTTCCAGCACGTCGTCACCGTCCCGACCGACCCGCAATCCGGTCAGCCGGCTGGTCAGCGTGTCCACAAGCCGTTCAAGTTCACCGTTGCCCTGAACAAAGCCGTGCCGCTGATGTACAACGCACTGGCGTCCGGCGAGATGCTGCCGAAAGTGACCCTGAAGTGGTACCGCACCTCCGTTGAAGGCAAGCAGGAGCACTTCTTCTCTACCGTGCTGACCGATGC